>JBEKPZ010000164.1:0-16748 GCA_049520215.1 Bryobacteraceae bacterium
TGGGGCGGGCGTCCACGCCTGCAGCGGGTCTCCAGACCCGCCGGCTTGTGGGGCAGGTTGACAACCTGCAGGCCGATTGTCAATCGGCCTTTCTTTCGACCTTTGACGGCTTGCCGCTATGTGGGGCAGGTTGACAACCTGCAGGCCGATTGTTAATCGGCCTTTCCCGAGGGTCGGAGGTCTGCCCCACAAGATCCAAAAGCCCTTCCCGCGGCCTCCCGGGTCCTGCGGATGTCCTCGTCCGTATGCGCGGCCGAAACGAATGCAGCTTCGAATTGCGAGGGCGGCAGGTAGATGCCTTGCTCCAGCATGCTGCGATGAAAGGCCGCGAATTTCCCGGTGTCCGCAAGCTTGGCCGAATCCCAGTCCGTTACCGGCTGGTCCGTGAAGAACCAGGTGAACATCGCCCCCACCCGATTCACGGTGATGCCCGCGGGCGCGGCGTCGACGATGGCTGCCGATTTGGTCTCCAGCTCGCTGTACACTTCCGGATGCGCCTTCAAGTATCGCAGCATGGCCAATCCCGCGGCCACCGCCAGAGGATTGCCCGATAGCGTGCCGGCCTGGTAAACCGGCCCGACCGGCGCCACGCGGCTCATGATATCCGCGCGCCCACCGTAAGCCCCGATGGGCAAACCGCCGCCGATGACCTTGCCCAGCGTGGTCATATCCGGCCGGATGCCGAAGCGCGCCTGCGCACCGCCATAAGCCACCCGGAAGCCGGTCATCACTTCATCCAGGATCAGCAGCGCGCCATACCGCGCGGTGATCTCCCGCAGCGCTTCCAGAAAGCCGGGCCGCGGCGGAACGCATCCCATGTTGCCCACCACTGGTTCCACAATCACCGACGCGATGCGCTCGCCGTGCACGCGGAAAGCGGCTTCCACGGCATCCACCGAATTGAAAGGCAGCGCCACGGTGGTATCGGTGAATCCCTTGGGCACGCCTTGCGTATCGGCGATGCCCAGCGTCGCCAGGCCCGAGCCGGCCTTCACCAGCAGCGAATCCACGTGGCCGTGATAGCAGCCTTCGAACTTCACGGTAAGGTCGCGGCCGGTGAACCCGCGCGCCACCCGTATGGCCGACATGGTGGCTTCGGTGCCGGAGTTGACCAGCCGCACCATCTCCATGGAAGGCACCGCCTCGCGGATGGCTTCGGCCAGATCGATCTCCCGCTCGGTCGGCGCGCCGAAACTGGTGCCCGTTTCGAGCGCCTCCCGTACGGCTTCCACAATTGCCGGATGACGGTGCCCCAGCAACAGCGGTCCCCACGAACCCACGTAGTCGATGTACTCGTTGCCGTCGATGTCGAAGATGTGCGATCCCTGGCCGCGCGCGATGAAAGGCGGATTGCCGCCCACGCCGCGGTAGGCGCGCACCGGAGAGTTGACCCCTCCCGGAATTACTTTCTGCGCGCGCTCAAAGGCGGCTTCGGATTTGGTGCGGTTCATGGATATCAAGGCTGCAGTTTGCCGGGCAGAAGCCGGCCCAGCCCCAGGCTCATGGCGATCTCGTACAGGCTGCCGTTCAGGTTGCGCATCAGCCGGTTCTTCAAACCCAGGTATGGCTGCGTGCCCGCGAACAGGTCCTGCATGACGCCCGAGAACCGGCTGCTGCGCCGTGTGAATTGCACCATGCGCGCGGGCACCGATCCGAACAGGAATCGCCCCAGAAAGACGCGCTTGGCCAGCCGCGAGCCGAATTCCAGGTCGGCGGCGAAATCCCGCCGCAACATGCGCCGGTAAGCCTGCAGCTTGTCCGCTAGGCCACCCAACTCCGACAGCAGCGCCTTGGCCGCCAGGTCGGCCGAGCGCAGCGCATAATAAATGCCCTCGCCAGTAACCGGATCCACCAGGCCCGCGGCGTCGCCCACTGCCAGCCAGCCATCCCCCGCCACGCGATTCTTCTTCCACGCCGGCGTGTCCAGCGACGGCAGCAGATGGCTATAGAAGGCCGCGCCCTTCCAGCACATGCCTCTCTGCGCCATGTAGTTTTCCAGGCGCTTGCGCAGCGAAGCGGCCGGCTCGCCCTTCCCGCAAATGCCCACCGAGAGATGCCCGCAGCGCGGGAAAATCCAGATATAACCCTCCAGTTGCGGCAAAAACTGGATATCGATCTGCGCCTGATCTCCCGGGACGTAGTAGCCCAGCGCACACATGGAATCGCGCGAGGTGAGCTGCGTGCCGAAATCCCGCAGCGGATTGCGCGCGCCCGTGGCGATCACGCAGAAGTCCGCGTCCAGGGCGCCCGCGTTGGTCCGCAGCCGCCAGCCCATGCCGGTGCGATTTATTTCCAGCACGCGCGCTTTTTCGATGCGAGCCCCGGCGCGCTCGGCCCGCTCCAGCATCATCCGGTTCAAATCCAGGCGGGAATAAATCAGCAGCGGCTCGCTCAAATGCAGCGTGGCGGCCTTGGCCCGCGGCGCTGACAGAATCGTTTCCGTGACCACCTTCTTGGGCGTGTTGTTTTCGATCAGGAACGGATACGTGTGGTAGGCCTTGTAAGTCAGGCCGCCGCCGCAAGGCTTCTCCCACGCCAGTTTCTCGTCGAAAACGACGGTGTCCAGGCCCGCGGACGCCAACCGCTCGGCCGCAAAAGCTCCTGCCGGACCTCCGCCCAATATGGCCACCAGTTTCATTTCGGGCCGCTACCCTCCGGGGGCATGGTGGGATGTCCAGGCGGCAGCACGCCCGCCGGGGCACCGCTTTCCGGCATGCCCATGCCGCCGCCGTGTGGACTGGCGCCCATGCCGCCGTGCGGGTTCTGGCCGCCGCCGGCACGCGGTTTCACCACCCAGCGGTCGCCTTTCTTTTCCAGTACGTAGTGGATGGTCATGGGCTGCGCCCCATTCGACCCCTTCGGCGCAAATATGACGGTGGCATCCACTTCGTTCTCCCGAAAGATCATGGACGCGACCGACACGTTCATGGACGCGACGTTCAGACCCTGACGCGTCGCGAGGTAATCCATGACGCCTTGTTTAACGGCGTCTTCATTTCTGATGTTGCGGTGACAGCCCGTCAGGGCAAGGCAAACCAGTAGGGGAAGGAGGCTTCTCACGCTCTGATTATACCTGTTGTTTCGTGACCGGTGGCTACGCAACAAAGTGAGTATCCATTTCACTCGGCCTGACTAATTCTTGGTGGGGCGGTCCCCTGGACCGCGCGGGACGCCCCCGTCCCGCTGCCGGACGCGGAGGCAGGGGCCTCCGCGCGGGCGAGGGCGGCCGCCCTACACGACTTCGCTGGAGACGTCTGGCTGAGTCAGGTGGATACCCACTTGCGACCATTTGCCAGCTTCGTACTAGGCCGAACTAATTTCCATAGACGCGGTGGATTGATCCGCGCTAAGATAGCAGACACACACTCAGTGGAACTCCCGACTGATCCATGACTGAAATCCTGGTTGGCTTCCTGATCGCGGCAGGTGTTGGGCTGACCGGTGTTGGCGCGGGATCGCTCCTGGCCCCCGTCCTCATGCTGTTCTTCAAAGTTCCGCCTGCCGAAGCCGTCGGCACCGCCCTGGCCTTCTCGGCGGTCATCAAGCTAACCATCGCTCCGGTCTACATTGTTCGCAAACAGATCCACTATCCGACCCTGCTGCGGCTCTGCTGCGGCGGCGTCCCTGGCGTCTTGCTGGGCTTCGTTGCCATGGGTTTACTAGACGCCAAGCATCACCGGAGCGTCCTGTTTCTGGGCATCGGCCTACTGGTCGCCAGCATGGCGCTCTATAATCTGATCCGCACCCTGCGCCGTAGCGCGCACACGCGCACCATGACTGATCGCTCCGGCTGGCTGCCTTTCATCGCCTTTGGCATCGGCACCGAAGTCGGTTTCTCTTCCGCCGGCGCCGGCGCCCTGGGAGGCGTCGCTCTTCTGAATTTGACCCCCCTGACCCCCGCCCGCGTGGTCGGCACCGATGTGATGTTCGGCTTGGCCTGCTCCCTGATCGGCGGCAGCTTCCACTTGTCCGCCGGGCACTACCAGTCCGGTATCCTGATCCACCTCATCATCGGCGGCATGGTCGGTGCCTTGATCGGCGCCAGCCTGCTCTCCGTTCTGCCCTCCCGGCCGCTCCGCGTAGCCCTTTCCGCCTGGCTGACGTGCATGGGCGTGCAGCTTTGCTGGCAAGCCTTCGGCTAGCTTAAAGCATTTATCTACAATAATATATCGCAATCCCCGGTGGGGACGAGTGCGCCATTACCATTATCGTGCTCAACAGTACTTGACAAATGCACGCTAAGATTTTATTATAGTATTCGGATGAAGTTAAATCCAACATCTTGAATCAAGGAGCAATACAATACAAATGTCCATCACCCATACCGATCCATTGGCCAACCTCCGTCTCTTCGAGGACGCTTTCACCCGGATGCTCAGTGAGCCGCGCGCAGGCCGGCCCTGGTCGCCCGCAGTGGACATCTTCGAAACCGAGGACGAACTCGTGCTCAAAGCCGACGTCCCCGAAGTCGAACTCAAAGACATCGACGTGCGCGTCGAAAACCAGACCCTGACCCTCTCCGGCGAACGCAAGTTCGAAAAAGAGGACACCACCAAGGGTTACCATCGCATCGAACGCGCCTACGGCCAGTTCACCCGCACCTTCACCCTTCCCTCGACAGTCGATACGGAACAGGTTGCGGCCGAGTACCACAACGGCGTCCTGACCGTGAAACTGCCCAAGAAGGCCGCCGCCAAACCGCGGCAAGTCAAGATCGACGTCAAGCAGTAAGCGGCAGTGGCTGGTGTTTGGTGGCTGGTGGCTGGTGGGTTAGACAAAACCACCAGCCACCGCCCACCGCCCACCAGCCACTTTTTTCCCCGGCTGGTATCCTTATAGAAAGTAGGCCCCCGTGATCCGATTCGACAAATTCACCCAAAAAGCCCAGGAGGCGCTGCAGCAGTCCCAGGAAGTGGCCGGAAAGTCCGACGGTCAGGTTCTCTATCCCCTGCATCTCCTGGTAGCTCTCGCACAGGAGCGCGAAGGCATCGTGCGCCCCGTGCTGGAAAAATGCGGCGTGCAGCCCGACGCCATCGTCTCCGAAGGCGAGCGCCAGTTGCAAAACATCCCCAAGGTGAGCATGCCGCCCCAACCCGGCTTGTACGCTTCCCAACCGCTCAACGAAGTGCTCGAGCGCGCCTTCGACGAAGCCAGCCGCTTCAAAGACGAGTTCGTCTCCACCGAGCACATGCTGCTGGCCATCTCCGCCCAGAAGCGCGACCCTGCCTCGCAATTGCTGGAGCGCGCCGGCGCCACTCACGAAGCCATCCTGAAAGCGTTGGCGTCTATCCGAGGCACACAGCGAGTGACCGATCCCAATCCCGAAACCAAATACCAGGCACTGGAACGCTACGCCGTCGATCTGACCAAGTCCGCCCGCGATGGCAAGCTCGACCCCGTCATCGGCCGCGAAGACGAGATTCGCCGCCTCATGCAGGTCCTCAGCCGCCGCACCAAGAACAATCCCGTGCTTATCGGCGAGCCTGGCGTTGGCAAGACCGCCATCGTGGAAGGCCTTGCCCAGCGCATCGTCAAGGGCGACGTGCCCGATCAATTGCAGCACAAGAAACTGGTCGCGCTCGACCTGGGTTCCATGGTGGCCGGCACCAAGTTCCGCGGCGAGTTCGAAGACCGCCTCAAAGCCGTGCTCAAAGAGATCGTCGAATCGAACGGCGAGATCATCTGCTTCATCGACGAGCTGCATACGCTGGTGGGCGCGGGCTCTGCCGAAGGCGCCATCGATGCCGCCAACATGCTGAAGCCTGCGCTGGCCCGCGGCGATCTGCGCTGCATCGGCGCCACCACCCTTACCGAATACAAGCGCGTCGAAAAGGACGCCGCCCTGGCCCGCCGCTTCCAAACCGTCTTCGTGGGCGAGCCCACCGTCGACGATACCGTGGCCATCCTGCGCGGCTTGAAGGAAAAATTCGAGATCCATCACGGCGTGCGCATTAAGGACGCCGCCATCGTGGCCGCCGCCTTGCTCTCGCAGCGCTACATCACCGACCGCTTCCTGCCCGACAAAGCCATCGACCTGATCGACGAGGCCGGCGCCGCCCTGCGCCTGCAGATCGGCTCCATGCCCATCGAAATCGATCAGAAGGACCGCCGCATTACGCACCTCGAAATCGAGCGCCAGGCGCTGGGCCTCGAACGCGATGCCGCTTCCAGGGAGCGCCTGCGCCACGTGGAAAGCGAGCTGGAAAACTTGCGTGGCGAAACCGCCACCCTGAAGGAGCGCTGGAACCGCGAGAAGGCCGCCATTCACGGCGTGCGCCATCTCAAGGAAGAGCAGGAGCAATTGCGCAAGGACGAGGAACAAGCCAGCCGCCAGGGAGACTGGGAAAGAGCCGCGCAACTGCGCTATGGCCGGCTCGCCCAGATTGAGAAGGACATTCAGGCCGCCGAGCGCGACCTGGAAGCCATCAAGGATTCCGCACTGCTGAAGGAAGAAATCGACGACGAGGATATCGCCCGCATTGTGGCCAAATCCACGGGCATCCCCGTGACCCGCATGCTGCAGGGCGAAGCCCAGAAGCTGGTCCGCATGCCCGACCACCTTAAAGAACGTGTGGTCGGCCAGGACGAAGCCGTGCGCCTCGTCTCCAACGCCATCCTGCGCAACCGCGCCGGCCTCAGCGATCCCAACCGTCCCATCGGCAGCTTCATTTTCCTGGGACCCAGCGGCGTCGGCAAAACCGAGCTGGTGCGCGCGCTGGCCGAATACCTCTTCGACGACGAGAAGGCTATGATCCGCGTGGACATGTCCGAGTACATGGAAAAGCACTCGGTGTCCCGCATGATTGGCGCGCCGCCCGGATACGTGGGCTACGACCAAGGCGGCCAGCTCACCGAACAGGTGCGCCGCAGGCCCTATTCCGTGGTGCTCTTCGATGAAATCGAAAAGGCCCATCCGGACGTCTTCAATTCCATGCTGCAAATCCTGGAGGACGGACGCCTCACCGACGGCCAGGGCCGCACCGTGAGCTTCCGCAACACGGTCATCGTGATGACCTCCAACGTTGGCTCCACAAGCATGAAGGAAGTCGGGCCGATCGGCTTCTCGGTGCACGCCAAGAGCTCCGCCAACGAAGCCACGCGCACGCGCCTGCTCGATGCGCTGCGCAGCACCTTCCGGCCGGAATTTCTGAACCGCATCGACGACATCATCGTGTTCAATTCGCTCAGCCGCGAGCATCTCGCCATGATCATCGATATCCAGTTGCGGCGCGTAGGCAAGTTGCTGAAGGACCGCGGCATCCAACTGGAGCTGACCGACGGCGCTCGCGAGCTGATCATCAAGGAAGGCTATGATCCGCAGTACGGCGCGCGTCCCATGCGGCGCGCCATCCAGCGGTTGATTCAGGATCCGCTGGCGCTCAAGCTGCTCAACGGCGATTTCCTGGATGGCGACACCATAGAAGTGGACGCCGATCCCGTCACCAGCGCGCTTCAATTCCAGAAGCAGGTAGCACAGGCTTTAGCCGGTGAGCTGCTGACACAATGACCACCACCAACACCATCAAAACGGTTCTCCTGCTCGGCCTGCTCAGCGCCCTGCTCCTGTTCGCCGGCGAGGCTATCGCCGGCCGCCAGGGCCTCTACATGGGACTCGGCCTGGCCGTCCTGATGAACTTCTCGGGTTACTTCTTCTCGGATAAGATCGCCCTGGCATCCTACAGCGCACAGCCGGTCACCGAGACGGAGAACCCGGAAGTTTACCGTCGTGTCGCGCCCATCGTGCAAGGACTCTGCCAGCGCATGGGCCTCCCCATGCCGCGCCTCTGGCTGCTCCCCGAAGAGAGTCCCAACGCCTTCGCCACCGGACGCAATCCCGCGCACGCATCGGTGGCGTTTACGGTGGGCATTCTGCGGCTCATGGACGACCGCGAAATCGAAGGAGTGGTCGCCCATGAGCTCGGTCACGTGCTGCACCGCGATATCCTGATCAGCTCGGTGGCCGCCACCATCGCCGCCGCCATCATGTTCATCTCGCGCATGGCCTTTTGGTTCGGTGGCTCAAGCGACGACGACGACCGGGGCGGCGGCCACGCCATCGCCGTCTTCCTGATGATGATCCTCGGACCCATTGCAGCCATGCTGATCCAGATGGCCATCTCCCGTTCGCGCGAGTATTCCGCCGACGAAGCTTCCGCCCACTACACTCACGCCCCGAATGAACTGATCTCCGCGTTGGGTAAGTTGGAGACTTACTCCAAGCGCATCCCCATGGAAGCCAGCCCCTCAACCGCGCACCTGTTCATCATCAAGCCCTTCACTAGTCAGTGGTTCATGAGTGTGTTCTCGACCCATCCTTCGACCGCCGATCGCATCGCGCGCCTCCAGCAAATGCGGTAGAGAAGTGGGGCAGGCTCTCAGCCAGGGGTGCCCTCTGGGCCGGGCCTCTCAGGCCGCCCGCTTGCGAAGCAGGCCGCCCCGTACCCGCGGCGATCTCCATTGCGTCACAATACTCTTGTGAAGTCCCTCTGCCTGTCCCTTGCCGCCGCCGCCCTGCTCTCGGCCCAGGCGCCGCGCGTCGACGAGATCGAATTCTACGGCCTGCATAAGCTGCCGGAACAGAAGTTGCTGCATGCGTTGCGCCTGAAGCCGGGCGATCCGATTCCGCCTTCCAAGAGCGGCCTGGAAGAGGATCTGGAGCAAATCCCGGGCGTGGTGTTGGCGCACCTGGAAGCCGTATGCTGCGACCATGGTAAGACCACCCTGTTCATCGGCATCGAGGAAAAGGGCGCGCCGCACCTGGCCTTTCGCAGCCAGCCTGCCGGCGCCGCCGTGCTGCCCGACGACCTCACCAACACCTACCGCAAGTTTCTGGAAGCCGTGCGTGACGCGGCCCACCGCGGCAGCACTGCCGAAGACCTGACCACCGGCCACTCCCTCATGGCCGATCCCGACGCGCGCGAGTTCCAGTTCGGGTTCGCCGATTACGCCGCCGCGCACCTGCCGCTGCTGCGCGATGTGCTGCGCGATTCCGACGACGCCGAGCAGCGCGCCATGGCCGCCGCCATCGTCGGTTATGCGCCGAATAAGAAGGACGTGCTCAACGATCTGGTCTATGCACTGCAAGATCCGGACGACGCCGTGCGCGCCAACGCCCTTCGCTCCTTGAACGCCTTCGCCGTGCTGGCGCGCCTCCAGCCGCAACTCGGGATTCGCGTGCCGGCTACCTGGTTCGTCGAAATGCTGAACTCGATCGTGCTCAGCGACCGGACGCGCGCCGCCAACGTTCTGGTCACCCTCACCGACCAGGACGCCGCTGCCACGCTGGATCAGATCCGCGACCGCGCCCTGGATTCCGTGGTGGAGATGGCACAGTGGAAGAATCTGCGCTACGCGCTCCCGGCATTCATGCTGGTTGGGCGGCTAGCCGGCATGAACGAGCAGGAAATTCAAAAGGCCTGGACCGGCGGCGACCGCCAGGCCGCCATCGGCATCGCGCTGGGAACCAGGACAAAGAAGAAGCCGGGCATGGGCCCAGCCAACAAGATTGAATAATCCGTTCTCGGCCTGTGGGGCAGGTTGTCAACCTGCAGGCCGATTGGCAATCGGCCTTCCGCGGGTCCATCTGAATGCACCGCTTGGCGGGCTTGGCGAGGCCGCATAAAAACCGCCCTGCACCAACCACCCCGCCTGTGCTATGCTATATTCCGTAACCAAAACGAGATAAAGAGAAGACAAGGAGCAACCACTCGAGCATGGCACTGGCGACTGACGTAAAGCGGCAGGTAATCGTTGGCAATCAGCGGGGTAAAGCTGATACGGGATCGCCGGAGGTGCAAATCGCCCTGTTGAGTGAGCGCATCACGCAGCTTACGGAACATTTTAAGACCCACCAGAAGGACCATGCATCGCGCAAGGGCCTTCTGACCATGGTCGCCAAGCGGCGCCGGATGCTCAGATATCTTCGGGACACCGATCCGGACCGCTACAAGTCGCTTCTGCTAAAGCTCGGCATCCGCCGCTAGCCGCCTCGTCCTGTCAACTCCAGTCTCATTCGGCCGGTCGCGCGACCGGTCAAATTTTGTCATTGGCCCTCCCGTGATCGGGGCGGCCGAGGCTTGGAGAATTAGAAATGTCACACACAGTTGAAATCGATCTGGGAGGCCGCCAGATCACCCTCGAAACGGGTAGAATGGCCAAACAGGCGAACGGCGCCGTCGTGGTCCGATGCGGCGATTCCGTAGTGCTGGTCAGCGCCTGTATGTCCGAAGAGCCGAAGCCGAATGCCGGCTTCTTTCCTCTCACGGTAGACTATCGCGAGTACACTTACGCCGCCGGCAAGATTCCGGGCGGCTTTATCAAACGCGAGGGACGTCCCTCGGAAAAAGAGATCCTCACCAGCCGCCTGATCGACCGGCCGGTCCGCCCGTTGTTCCCCGAAGGTTTTTTGCATGAAACCCAGATCATCGCCATGGTGCTCTCGGCCGATCCGGAGCAGGACCCCAACTCCCTCGCTGTCGTCGGCGCGGGCGCCGCGCTGGCCATCTCCGATATTCCGTTCCACCACGTGCTGGGCGGAGTGCGCGTGGGAATGGTGAAGGGCGAGTACATCGCTAACCCCACCTATTCCGAAGGCCGCGAGTCCAAGCTGAATATCATCGTGGCCGCCACCGAAGGCGGCATCGTGATGGTGGAGGCGGGCGCGCAACAGGCCTCCGAGCAGGAAGTCGTCGGGGCCATCGACTTTGGCCACACTTGCTGCAAGAAGATCGCCGCGGCGATCCACGAGTTGGTCGCAAAGGTCGGGAAACCGAAGCTCGCATTCGAAGCCAAGACGCTGGACCAGGCCCTCTACGATCAGATTGCCACCCAGGCGCGCGAGGCGTTGATCGACGCGCTGAACACCGAAAAGTATCCCAAGCTGGAGAGCCACACCAAAGTGGCCGAGTTGAAGAAGAAGGTTCTGGAAGGCCTCGCCGACGAGCAGAAGGACGAAGGGAAGAAGGTCTTCGAGGCGCTCAAGGAGCGCGTCTTCCGCGACGAGATGCTGAAACACCACCGCCGTCCGGATGGCCGCGCCTTCGACCAGATTCGCCAGATCACCATCGAAACCAGCGTGCTGCCGCGCACCCACGGCTCCGCGCTGTTCACTCGCGGCGAAACGCAAGCCCTGGTCACCCTTACCTTGGGCACCAAAGACGATGCCCAGCGCATCGAACTCCTGGAGCCCGGCGAAGCTTCCAAGCGGTTCATGCTGCACTACAATTTTCCGCCGTTCAGCGTCGGTGAAGTCGGCTTTATGCGTGGACCCGGCCGCCGCGAAATCGGCCACGGTGCGCTGGCCGAGCGGGCCCTGCTGCCGATCATACCGGCCGAGACCGCATTCCCCTACACGCTGCGCGTGGTCAGCGACATCCTGGAATCCAATGGATCGAGTTCTATGGCCACCGTTTGCGGCGCGTCCCTCACCTTGATGGATGCGGGCGTCCCCATGCCCGCGCACGTGGGCGGCATCGCCATGGGGCTGGTGAAGGAGGGCGACGAGTACGCCGTGCTCACCGATATCGCCGGCGCCGAAGATCACTACGGCGACATGGATTTCAAGGTCGCCGGCACGCGCGAAGGCATCACGGCTTTGCAGATGGATATTAAGGTGACGAATGTCACCGCTACCATCATGACCGAAGCCCTGGAGCAGGCCCGCCGCGGCCGCCTCTTTATCATCGGCAAAATGGAGGAGGCCATCGCGCAGCCGCGCACCAACATGTCGCAATACGCGCCGCGCATTTACACCATTCACATTCCGACCGATAAGATCCGTGACGTCATCGGACCAGGCGGCAAGGTGATTCGCGGCATCATCGAGCAGACCGGCGTCAAGATCGACGTGGACGACGACGGCACTGTGCATGTTTCCTCCGCCGACGAAGCCGCGGCCAACAAGGCTCTGCAAATCATCGGCGACATCACCGCCGTGGCCGAAGTGGGCAAGACCTACTTGGGCAAGGTGGTGCGGTTGGTGGATTTCGGCGCTTTCGTCGAGATCTTCCCGGGCACCGACGGCCTGCTGCACATCAGCGAGATCGCCGAGAACCGTGTGCGCGAAGTGCGCGACGAGCTGAAGGAAGGCGACCAGATTCTGGTCAAAGTTCTGGCGCTCGAAGGCAACAAGATCAAGCTCAGCCGCAAGGCCGTGTTGCGCGAGCAGCGCGAGAAGCTGGCGAAGGGCAAGGATAAAAAGACCGGATACGAAGAGTAGTAGAGCTCCCGTGCGCAAATGCGGCGGCCAATAGTGGGCTACTTTAGATTTTCCATAGGTTGAACCGGTCAAGCAAACGTGTCATGCTGGGATGGTCAATTCAGCTAAGAATCAGGCATATATGGCACCTGAAGAACCACAGAAGCCGCCCCATTCCGCGCCAAAGCACGAGCCCACACCATCAGCGCGCACAGGTATCAACGGTCGATACGCGCCGTCTGGCTCGTCAGGGCCAACAAGCCCAGCTAGGCCAAAACCAGTACGCAAACGAAGTCGTACTTCGCGGAGGGGCTGATCGACGGAATGGGGCGTCCCAGGGGACCGATTTCAAGGTATCCCTCTGCCCGACGGCGCTTGACAGCATGGCGCGCAGCCATGGTGCCTACAGAAAGCCCTACGAGAGTCTTGTGATCCGGCTCGCCGCCGATTCCCGGGCCAATCTTTAGGGGTGATCGGATGGACCGGGAATTGAATGTGGCCGAGGAGATCCAGGAAGTCAGCATGGGCAGGCCGCACGTCGTTGTCCTCGGGGCGGGATGCAGCTTGGCTGCATTCCCGCGTGGCGACCGGGAGGGAAGACGCCTGCCCCTGATGGATAACCTGATACAGGTTCTCGGACTTGAGGATAAGCTGAAATCTTCGGGTCTGGCGGACGCGCCGGGGAACTTCGAAGCGCTATACAGCAGGCTCGCGTCCAATGATGGGAGTGCGCGCCTCCGTGAGGATATCGAAAAGGTGGTGATGAGCTACTTTGTGCAGTTGCGCATGCCACTCGGCCCCACAATCTACGATCACTTGCTGCTCTCCTTGAGATCAAAGGATTGCGTCGCCACGTTCAACTGGGATCCCTTCCTTTGGGATGCCTGGGAGCGCGTTCAGTTATTGACACCGCAACCACCGTGGGTGGTTTTCCTGCATGGCAATGTCAGGCTCGGCATCTGCTACGAACATAAACGATTCGGTCCGGCGCGGAGCAAATGTCCAGTATGTCGAAGCGACTTTATCCCCTCGCCCCTTCTGTTTCCGATCGAACACAAAGATTACGCGAAGGACCGCTTCGTTGAGGACCAGTGGAGAAGCCTCCGGGGATACCTGAAGAGCGCTTACCTGATCACGATTTTTGGGTACGGCGCGCCGAAGTCGGACACGGAGGCTGTCGCCCTGATGAAGGAAGCCTGGGGCCGAAACCAGGACAGAAACCTTGAAGAGATCGAGATCATTAACACTAGGCCCAAGGAAGAGTTGGCCGATACGTGGTCAGACTTCATCCATACGCATCACTACCGGACTGTCGCCAATTTCTATGATTGCTGGATTGCCAAACACCCCAGACGCACCTGCGAAGTGATGTGGGAGGCGCTCATGGAGTGCCGATTTGTCAGTGAGAATCCGATCCCTCAGAATGACACGTGGCCGGAGTTAGAGGCATGGATCAAGCCATTGCTCGAAGCTGAGGAAGCGAACAGGTCAGCGGTCGACATTAACGCGGGAAGCCCTGGGGTCTAGTCTAGTTCTGCGCGGCGGGCTACCCAAATCCCTACACCTCATCGAAAGAGCATTGGAGCGCGCGTTTGCTGAGTTTTTTTCTGATCGACAAGGCAAAGTTGGCACGGTAGGCGGCGATGGATATTCTGCGGGCACTCGACCGTCGGTCGCTCGGCCTCGACGGTTCGTAGTGCCAATCGTAGCTACGCATCTGCTATAATGGCCTCAGCGGAATGGATTTTGAGTGGGACGAGAAGAAAGCCGCGCTGAATGAACGAAAGCACGCAGTTTCGTTCCTCTTTGCGACGCGTGTCTTCCTGGACCCGAACCGCTTGGAGTGGGCCGATACAAGAAGTCCCTACGGAGAGCCCCGGTGGGTCTCCGTAGGTCTCGTCGGGGGCTTCGAGATTGCCGTCACCTACACCGTGCGCGGCGACACAATCCGCCTCATCTCCGCAAGAAAGGCAGAGCGACATGAGCGTGAAGACTACTGGAACCGTTAGATTCACTTTGGATCCCAAGCGCCCGCCGACGCTGACGAGGAAGGCAAAGGCGCGTCTGGCACGGCTGGCTGATAAGGATATCGACCTCACCGACATACCGGCCACGTATGGCGTGGCCTGGAAGCGTCCCGGACTGTTAATTCCCGAAGCGAACAAGCGGCAAGTCACGTTGCGGATCGATGCCGACGTACTGGCATTTTTCAGATCGACCGGCGCCCGTTACCAGACGCGCATGAACCAGGTGCTGCGGTCGTATATGGCCGCTCAGAGGCTGCCAGACGCACCCCAGGGGCCGCGCGGCCGGTGAGATTCGCGCGATTGCCATTGAGACGGGGGGAACGTCAGCCGCGCTCCGTCACCTTCCTCCCGCAAAACTCCACATAGGTGAAAACCTCCGGAATGTGCGAGTCGTAATGCCCGTGCCGATTCCAGGTCCACCCGGCGCTCGGCTCCAGCTTGCGCCCCGCGCGGTCGAACTGCTGGAACCGCGAACAGTCGATCCGCCACACATCCCCGTCACCGGGCGGTAGCGCGCGCCCATCGGCAAGCCCGCGCAATCCCTCCCACGGCAGCGCCAGCTCCACCGTCCAGCCCGGAGGTTCAACATCGACGGCATGCCGCAACCCCGGAAAGTCCCAGTTCAGAAAACCCCAACGCTCGCCGCGCGGATGCACGTGCCCCCCCACACCATCCAGAACCATGGTGCGCTGGGTGGCAGGATCGAACTCCGGACGCCCGTAATACGGACTCCCCGGCGCCAGCGCATCTTTCCATATCCAGAAGACCTCGTAGATCGTATTCAGCGCGTTGATCTCGAACTCGTAATAGGCGTTCTCACCCGCGATGAAGACTTCCACGTCGTTGTCTTCGTAAATCCGCGAATCGCGCTCGGTGAGATACCCGCGCACCTCCGGCTCCTCGGCGGTGAAACCGAAATACAGGTACTCGTCGTCCCACAGCAGCGCCACGCGCGTATCGAACCACGCCGGCTCGCCGGTCACGATGTCCACGAACGGCTCCGACTTCGGCGCCATGCGCCAGGATGGTTCGTCCAACCTGCCGTCGACCCGAATCGGCCCGGCTGTCCTGTAGCACGTGTAATGCGCCAAGTCACTCCGCATAGCTACTTTCTAACATGATGCGGTCTCGGGAATAGTGGTAGAATCCTGTCCCCATTGGCGTGCTCTTTATTCTCGTTGGCACTCTCCATCTCAACTGACCGGCATCTTGCTCGCGGGCTCCTTTCGCTGTTCATCGGTGTGTTAGGTGGCGTCGCTGGCGTCTTGCGGCGCCCGCGCCCTACAGCGGCACATGCAGCGTTCCCACCATCCCGGACGGAACGTCCTGGAATCCCATGCTGAACCCCGTGGTGCCCGGCGGCGTCTTCACGCGCGCGCCCAACACCAGACCCTTCTCTTGAATCTGGTGAAACATGGCTTCGCTGAAGTTCAACGGAATCGTCGTCAGTTGCTCCACCTTCCCCACCACCACCAGAAACTGCAGCGACCCGGTCCAGTTCCCGTCCTTGGGTTCGAGCGTGAGGTTGCGCGCGTCGATAGTCATGGACGCCTTGTAGCCCCCCTCCACCGCATCCAGATGCACGGTGAAGCCAATGCCGGCCAGCGCCACCGGATTCGCGATCGCTTCAGCCAGCGACGGCGCCACGGCCGCGCCCCGCGCCGCAACGTAACCCGGCCGGTAACGTAACTTCACGTCCGGCCGCTTCACGGTCAACTCCAGCCGGTGATACGAGTCGTCCAAACTGCCGGCCGCCGGCGAGAACGCCAGCGAGTAACTCACGCGCGCGTCCCCGGCCGCCTCCCGAATGGCGGCGCTCAGATCGTTGATGTGGTGGAACGCCAGGCCGCCGGTCTCCACGGCCAGCGTCTCCAGTGTTTCGTAGTTGAAATCGGGCCCGGAAAAGGCCTTAGCCGGCTTGCTTCGCTTCCCCATCGAACTGCGGTCCGCCTGGAAAGCCGCCGCCACCGTGACGCCCCGCGCGTCTACCGGATAGACCGCCACATCGGCTTCATTCAAGGCGCGAATGGCGCGCGCCACGTCGCTCTCAAACGACTGCCCCGTGCCCGGCAATTCCGTGGTCGCCAGGCTGGCAGTCGATGAATTCGATGCTGAATTCGATGCCGAATTCGGTGCGCTGCCGCCACCCGATCGCCCGCCGCCAACCTTTCCGCCGGCGCCTCCCCCGCCGCGCCCGCCCGACGCATTCGGGTTGCCTTGCGCAATGCTGTCCACGCTGTTGCGCAAGCCCAGTTGAATCGGAAACCCACCGGAAATCCAGATCAGCGTCTTCCGGCCCGGAATGCCCTGCAAATGCCCGGCGATGGTTTCCAGCCCCGCCGCGGTACGAGTCGCGCGCACCGTCTCGCTGTAATCGACATAAGGCTGGTTGGACGACTGCATGAAGCTATCCCACTGCGCGGTGGTCTTCTGGTCGCCCGTGAGCGAATTGGCCGATGCAGCCGGCGCCGTGGCAGCGTCCACTTCCGGATTCACGCGATTCTTGTGCTTCTCGATCGCCGCCA
>JBEKPZ010000165.1:0-25774 GCA_049520215.1 Bryobacteraceae bacterium
TCTTGGGCTTCGGGTCCGGCGAGACCGTCGATGTCTATTGGAACAACCCCCGCCAGTTACTTGGTACGGCAACCGCGGACGCCGTGGGGAGCGGCGCCTTCACGATTACGATCCCGGCAACCGCCTCACCTGGGATCAACGGAGTGATCGGGGTTGGACAGATTACCAAGGCCATCGGCATAGGCAGAGTCACGGTCGAATAACCCAGCAGTTCCCGGTGGTGGGTCAGTTTGCAATGGGAGGGCGGGCATTCTGCCCCGGGGTCCCCTCTGGGGGCGGCTTTCAGCCGGCTTGGCCGCCTGAAAGGTGGCTGCGGCCAAAATTGGCCGCCCCACGGAATTGTCACTGTATTAAGCGAACTTCAAGGTTGCTCCAGGCAGGTTCATCGGCGGGTGAGCATCAGATGGTGCACGGCTTTCCCAGGATCGCTCAAGGACTGCGCGCTTTCGATCTCACCGGCCGGGATGTCCGACACACAACCCTCCAAGTCGGCCTCGGAGCGGTAGGTGAGCCACCAATCCATGAACATCTCCATGTACCCGGCGCCCGGCGTGTCGGTAGCGAAGTTGGCCACGATGAGCCGCCCGCCGGGGGTCACATGCTTCCATAACGCGCCCATGACGCGAGCGGCCACCGGGCCGCTCAAATAATCGAACAAGCCAAGGGAATAGACCAAGTCACAATCGGAATCGAGGTCATGCGAGCCGCGCAACAACGCGCGAACCGAGGTCGCCGAACACTTTACGGTGCGGGAATCGTAGCAATCGCGCACGTGCGCCAGGGATTCCAGATCCTGGTCCGCTGCCGTCCAGTTGCAAGCGCGGTCCCTCAGCATCGGGTGAACCTGCTCGTATTCCCGCAAATGCCCGCAGGCAAAAGAGAGAACCTTTACGGGGCGGCCCGCCGCGATCAGGCTGGTCTCGATCTGAGAGGCGATCCAATCGCGTCTCCAGCGGACCGCCCTCGCGGGCGGCGAAGCGCCTGCCGAGTAAGCGTGAATTGCCATTCCCAGATCCGTGACGCCGGCGTCATGGTACGACCCGCGGCGGCCATACACATAGTCGAGCATGACCGCGTCGCCGGCGTATCCACGCGGCTTTTGGTACGCCCGCGCGGTGTACGGGTCCTGCATCAGCAGTTCAAATAGGGAGTGCTCCCGCGCATTCCCCACCAGCCGATGCCATTCGCCGCCGGAACTGGCCGCTCTGACGCGGTCGAGCGTGACCATCAGCGCCTGGATCGGAGACGGCGCTTGGGTGTCCAGCAGTTGGGCACGGCACAATTCGAGACCCGCGGCCAGCGTCCCTGCCGGGCCGCCCGCGGACGCATTCATCGTCGTCATTGTTCCTCCTTACGTGCGAGTATCCGGAAAGGAACCCACATGTTTTTTTCGAAATCGTAAAGCTGACAGGTCTTGAAGATAGCTTGAATGTCACGCAACGCAATCGGCTTCTCGACAATATCCGATTGAAACCTGCATTTTAGAGCTTGCATGGCCGCCTCCAGCCGATACAAGGGAACATTGATATCGAGATGGTGCGGCAGATGGCAGTAAATGCGATGCAGACAAACGGACAGTATCCTTGGAGGGGACAGGTTAGGCGTCAGCCTAAACTGCGCTTCAAAAAACGCCCACTGTTTTCGATCCGCGAACCAGACCGCATCCGGTCCAGTGTGGTGAAGGTAGATGGTCAAGCCCATGATCCAGCTCCACAAAACCGTTGGAGCCAGAATCGCCCAAAATAGGGCAGCCGCCGCCGACAGTCCGGCGCCGCGACCGATAGAGACGGACGCAACCCAGGCAATTAGGAACGCCAGCACCAGGCGGCGGTCGCGCTGGTGGGCCGGCCTATACAGGCTCGGATATCTGCGGCGGTCCGGCGCGATCAGCTTAGTCCACCAAAGCTCTCGCATCCAATAAAGGGCGACCCCGGGAATCGTGCGGCAGACGCGGTAGAAGAGCCGTTCAGATCCCGGCAACGCGAGGTATTCGCTGGCGGATAGAGGCTGCCATGTGAAATCGCGGCTGCGGAGGCCGGTGTAAGCGTGATGTAACGTGTTATGTCCCACCGCCCATGGGCTGAACGGGACCAAACCTGGCAGCATCGTCAGTCGTCCAAAGATGGCGTTGGCCTTCGATCCGCTGAAGAACGAGCCGTGACAGCAATCGTGGCCGATGATGAACAGGCGTGTCATGAATAGCGCAATGAGCAAGGACGATAACGGGGCTGTCCAATTGTTTGCATGCCGGATTAGGAAACTCGTTGAGGCCAAGAATCCGGTCAGATCGAAGGTCAGCAACAGGCTTGCCACGACGTTATTAGACTCGCGAAAGGGCGCGAGCAAAGCAGTGACTTGCCGCTTTTTCGACTCTTGTTCCCCGAGTCCCTGGCAGTCAATTGCGTTCATGGAGATACCTCGCTTACCCTCCTGTTTCATAAAGCGCGATATGCCGGCAAAAGGGGACATTTACTTTGCCCGGCGGCAGGCCACAAAAAAAACCGATGGCCTGCCCCACGGCTAAATCTGAATTGACAAGGTTATAATGGGACGGATTCAAATGCGCGCTCTGGCTCTGGCTCTGGCTCTTGTATTCCCGGCAGCCGCGATGGCGCAAACCGCTCCGGTGAGCGGCAAGCGATACCCGCGCCTGGCGATCCGCAATGCGATGGTGGTCGATGGCAACGGCACGCCCGCTTCCGGCCCCCAAGACATCATTATCGAGAACGATCGGATCGCCGCCGTTGTTGCGCTGGACCCAGTGGCAGTGAACCGCGGCGCGCGCCGCCTGCCCGCGGACGTCGAAATCGAGGCCAGAGGAAAGTACGTTCTTCCCGGCCTGATTAACGCGCACGCCCATATCCAGGACGAGCGCGATGGCATAGCGCAACCGCTCGAGTATGAGTTTAAGACCTGGCTCGCCTGCGGTATCACCACCGTTCGCGACGTCGGCAGCGACATGGCGAAGACCCTGAAACTGCGCGCCCGGAGCGCTGCCGGCGAAATTATTGCACCCCGAATTTTTGTTTACCCGATGTTCGGAAGGGCCGGTGGCGCCATTGCCGCCGCCAACCCGAAGAATGCCGACGAGGCCCGTGCCAGCGTACGCCAAGTCAAGCAAATGGGTGTGGACGGGATCAAACTGATACAGGTTCGCCGCGACGTCATGGAGGCGATCGAGGACGAAGCCCACAAGTTGAACCTCCCCATCGCCCACCATGCGGGCGTCGAAGAGGTCACTGCTTGGGATGACATTCGCTTGGGGACGCGCTCGATCGAGCACTGGTATGGTATTCCAGATGCAGCCATTCCCGATGGCGTACAGAACTTCCCGGCGAGTTATAACTACAACGACGAATCCGACCGCTTTCGTTACGCGGGTCGCCTCTGGCGCGAGTCCGACCCCGAGAAGTTGCAGGAAGTGCTCGCAGCCATGGTGAAGGCCGATGTCGCCTGGGTGCCTACTTTCGATATTTACGAGGCCAGCCGCGACCTTCAGCGCGCGCAGAACCAGCCGTGGTTCCACGAATACCTGCACCCCGCGCTCGCCGAATACTTCCGCCCTAACCCCAGGAATCACGGTTCATACTTCCTGCACTGGACCTCCAACGATGAAGTGTTCTGGAAGGAGAATTACCGCATCTGGATGGGGGCGGTCCGGGATTTTGAGCGGCTGGGCGGCCTTGTCGGCGTAGGCGACGACGCAGGCTTCATCTATCAACTCTATGGCTTCGGGCTGCTCCGCGAGCTGGAATTGCATGAAGAAGCCGGCTTCCATCCGATCAAAGTCATCCAGCATGCGACCGGAAACAACGCGAGAATATTAGGAATGGAAGGCCAACTCGGTGGAGTGCGCGCCGGCTATCTCGCGGATTTGATCGTGGTGAACGGCAACCCGCTCGATGACATCAAAGTGCTTTATCCATCGACGGAGGGCGCCGGAATCGAGTGGACCATCAAGGACGGAATCGCCTACCACGCGCCCACGCTCGCCGCGGACGTGCGCGAGATCGTGAGGAAGGCGCGCGACTCCAGAGGCGCACCCAACGCTTCCGCGAAATAGTCCAGTTCCGAAAGAGCCATCCCATGAGAACGAACAAAAACGTCCTTCCGCTTTTGGCCGTGTTTTTTGCCGCCTTCCAGAGTGCCGTCGCGGTTGCACAAACCATACCCAACGGCGCCGCCATCGACGCCGCAGTGAGCAGGATCATGACCCAAACCCGTGCCAAGGGCATGGCCGTTGCGGTCGTCGATCGCGGCAAGGCCGGCTATGTGCAGGCCTACGGCATCCGTAACGCCAAGGGAGATGCTCTGACCACGGAAACCGTCATGTACGGCGCGTCGCTGACCAAGACGGTGTTTGCATACACAGTGATGCGACTGGTCGATCAGGGCAAGCTCAATCTCGACACACCCATCAAGGACGATCTCGACAAGCCGCTGCCGAGCTATGGCCCCGATCCGGTTTTCCCGGACAAGTACGGGCCATACAAGGATCTGGCCGACGATCCGCGCTGGGAAAAGATCACGCCGCGGATGTGCCTGACCCATTCGACCGGCTTCAGTAACTTCTGGTTCATCGAACCCGACCAGAAGCTGCACATCCATTTCGAACCCGGCACGCAGTTCAGCTATTCGGGCGAAGGTTTCATCTTGCTGCAATTCGTCATCGAGCACGGCCGCAAGGCGCAGGGGTTGGGGCTCGATGTCGGCGATCTGGCCAAGGCCAGTTTCGACAGGCTAGGCATGACCCGCACAAGCTTGGTTTGGCGTGACGGTCCCGAAACCAATGTTGCCGATGGGTGGAACGATCAGGGCCAGCCGCAGCTCCATGAGAAGCGCAGCAAGGTGCGCGTGGCGGGCTCAATGAATACCACAATTTCCGATCTGTCGAAGTTTGCCGCCGCCCTGGTGCGCGGCGATGGCCTAAGTGCGGCCTCACGCGCCGAGATGACGAAACCGCGACTGCATATCACCACTGCCCATCAGTTCCCTCTTTTCCTCCCGGACTTGCCTGTGAGTGAGCAGCGCAAGGACTTGTACTCGGGCCTGGGAGTCACGGTCTTCGACGGCCCACAGGGCCACGGCTTTTATAAAGGCGGCCACGATGGCCAGACGGCCAACACCATGATCTGCATCGAGGCCGGCCAGCGTTGCGTGGTCATCCTGTCGAACGATGTTCGCTCCGAGGCGGGCTTCGCCGATCTGGTCAGGTTCATCCTGGGCGACACCGGCGTGCCCTATGACTGGGAGTATGGCGACCACGCCGGAAAGTCGTGATGGGCCGGCGTTCGTCGCCGGCCATGGCGCATTCACCACGCTGCACTGCTTCGCACGGAGCTCGGAGGCGGCCGCAACCTAGCCCTGTGGGGCAGACCATCGCTTTCTTGTGGTCTGGCGCTCTCGCGTCTGGGCAGACGACACAAAACGATCGTCTGCCCCACTCTCGGAACGGCCATTCCCAAAACCGGACACTTTCACATTCCCCGCCGCCCGCCCCTAACCTTTTTCCCCCAAAGGAGTCATAATGTTACCAGCCTCGGATCGATTGGCAGACGCCGTGCCCTTCTCTCCGCGGAACCAAACATGGATGTACCGAGAAAAGACGCAGCCAAGAAGCGCCTCATCAAGCGCATTATCATCGGGTTAATCATCATCGTCGCCCTTCTGCCCGTGGGGTACTACGTAGGAATCCCGTTTGTCTTCAAAGGGCGGCTGAAGCCCGCCGCACCCGGCGTGGAACTCTCCACCCTTTGGCCCGATACGGTGCGCCGCGGTCCCATGGTCCTCGAAGTTCACGGGCTGGGCACGCTGGTCCCCGAAGACACCCTGCTGGTCCCGGCCCAAACGGATGGGCGCATCGAGAAGATCCTCATCAAGCCCGGCACGCCGGTGCGGCCGGACAGCATCATCCTGATCATGACCAATCAGGAGCTGCAGACCGCCCTGCTGGATGCCCAATACACCCTGAAAGCCGCCCAGGCCGCTTATACAGACCTGCGGGTAAGCCTGGAAAAGCAAGGGCTGGACCTGAAAGCTAACGCCGCCCAAGTGTCCGCCGATTTCCATTCCGCGCAGCTCAAGGCCGAGCGCGACGACGCCCTGGTGAAAGAGGGTCTGGTAGCCCCGGTGGATGCCAAGATTTCCGATGTGACCGCGCAGGAGCTATCTACGCGCAACGAGATTGAGGAGAAGCGCCTCAGCATTAACCAGGAATCGGTGGAGGCCCAGTTGGCCGCGTCGAAAGTCAAGGTCGACCAGCTTGAGGCGGAGTACAAGCTGAAACAACAGCAGGTGGAGGAGCTCAAGGTGCGGGCCGGCGCGGAAGGCATGCTGCAGGCGCTGCCGGAAGCCCAGAAGGTGGAGGAAGGGCAGAAAGTGCTGGCCGGTACCGCGCTGGGCAAGGTGGCGCAACCCTCGCACCTGAAGGCCGAGCTCAAGATCGCGGAGACCCAGGCCAAGGACGTCACCATCGGACAGCCGGCCGTGATCGACACGCGCAACGGCCTGGTAAAGGGCAAGGTTTCGCGTATCGACCCTGCCGTATTGAATGGCACGGTGACCGTGGATTGCAGGTTGGAAGGGGCGCTGCCAGCGGGCGCCCGTCCGGATTTGAGCGTGGATGGAACCATCGAACTGATGCGGCTCGACGATGTGGTCTACATGGGCCGGCCGGTGTTCGGGCAGGCCGACAGCAAGGTCAGCCTGTTCAAGATGGAGCCGGAGGGCAAGTACGCCAATCGGGTGCAGGTGGCGCTGGGGCGCGCTTCGGTGAATACCATCGAGGTGAAAAGCGGGCTGAATGTGGGCGACCGGGTGATCTTGTCGGATATGTCCGCTTGGGACCAGTACGAGCGAATAAAACTGAACTAAACGCGGGAACCAAACGTATTGGAGATGAAATGGGCACTAACGGAAAAGAATCGCTGATCGTCCTGGATGGCGTGACGAAGGTGTTCGTCACCGACGAGGTCGAGACCCACGCCCTGTCCGGGATACAACTGGATCTGAAGAAAGGCGAGTACCTTTCGATTGCCGGACCGTCGGGCTGCGGCAAGTCGACCCTGCTGGCTATTCTGGGCTTGCTGGACACGCCGAGCGATGGCACGTATACCCTGAACAACCGGCCGGTCAGCGGACTGAAGCTTTCGGAACGCGCGCGGATACGCAACCGGGAGATCGGCTTCATCTTTCAGGCGTTCAACCTGATCGGCGATCTGACGGTGTATGAGAACGTGGAATTACCGCTGACGTATCGCGGGATGGGGTCGGCCGAGCGCAAGAAGCGCGTGCAGGAGGCGCTGGAGCGCGTGGGCATGTCGCATCGCATGAAGCACTATCCGTCGCAACTCTCGGGCGGCCAGCAGCAGCGCGTGGCGGTGGCACGCGCACTGGGCGGCGATCCGGCCATTCTGCTGGCTGATGAGCCGACTGGAAACCTGGATTCGGCCAACGGCGAAGCGGTCATGAATTTGCTGAAGGACCTGCACCGCAATGGCGCCACCATCTGCATGGTGACGCACGATCCGCGGTACGCGCAGTTTGCGGACCGCACCATCCGCCTGTTTGACGGGCGGATTGTGGAAGAAAGCGTCGAGGCGTCGCGGAATTAGCTGCTTGTTTTTTGTGGGGCAGGATGGCATCCTGCGCGCCGATTGGGGGTGCCCTTTGGGCCCGGCGCAAACAGAGGAGGGGAGAATGCTGTTCGCAAGCGCCCTGTTGGCGCTGGCAAGCGTGGTCAGCCTGCCGGCAACCGGAAACTTCCATCAACAGTCCAGCCGGGTTTATCCTCTTTCGGCGCGGGGGCGAGTGTCGCTCCAAAACATCAACGGCGATGTACACATCCGCGCCTGGGACCGCAATGAAGTGCGCATCGCCGCGGTGAAGACCGCCTCCAGCCGGGGCCTGCTGAACGAAGCCCGCGTTACCGTCGACTCGACCGCCGATGCGATCAGCATCCGCACCCGCTACGGCGACGGTTCCACTACCAATCCCGGCAGCGTGGAGTTTACGGTCATGGTGCCGCGGCGCGCGCGGCTGAGCGAAATCAAGGCGATCAATGGCGCGGTGGATATCGAAGGCGTCAGCGGCGGAATCAACGCGTCGTCGGTGAACGGACCGGTGCGCGCGCAGAAGATTGCCGGAGACGTCCGCCTCTCGACCGTGAACGGCAAGCTGGAAGCCACCTTCGAGCGCCTGAGCGACGCCAAGACGATCTCCATGAATTCGGTGAATGGGCCGATCTCGCTCTCCATCCCCTACGACGCGGGCGCCGAACTGAATGCGCGCAACGTCACGGGCGGCATCGATAACGACTTCGGTATTCCGGTGAAGCAGGACCACTCCGCCGGCAGCCAGTTGCACGGCGTGCGGAAGGGCGGCGGGACCTATATCGATCTGAAGAACGTCAACGGCACCATCTGCATCACGCCGATGTCGCACGGCCGGCGCGTCAGATTCACATAGGTTCACAGAGGTTTCCGAGCCGCGACCGTAAGGAAGCGGATTCAATCAGGGCCCATGCTACAAGATCTGCGCTACGCATTCCGCATGCTCATCAAGAGCAAGGGCTACACGGCGGTGGCCGTGCTGGCTCTGGCGCTGGGTATCGGCGCCAACACCGCCATCTTCAGCGTGGCGGATGCCTTCCTGCTGAAGCCGGTGGCCCTCCCGAGCCTGGAAAATCTGGCCGTCCTGATGGAGCGCGCGCCGCACCAGACCGCCAACTGGACCAGCGTCTCGCCGGCCAATTATCTCGATTGGAAGCGCCAAAGCCGCTCGTTCGCCGTCCTTTCACCATACGAATGGGACGAAGTCAACCTGACCGGCACGGGCGAGCCGGAACGATTTACAATCGTGCGCGCCGCGCCTAACTTCTTCGACGTGCTCGGCGCGAAGCCCATGCTGGGCCGCGTGTTCGTCCCGGAAGACGAGCGGAGCAGCCAGAGCCAGATGGTGGTGCTCAGCTACGGACTGTGGAAGCGGCGATATGGCGGTGATCGTGCGATCGTCGGCAAGACCATCAAGCTGGATGGCCTCAGCCGCACGGTGCTCGGTGTGATGGATAAGAAGTTCAACTTTCCGGTGAGCGTCGAAATGTGGGTCCCCTGGACGATGGACCCGCAGGAGAGCCAGGTGCGCGGGCGCCACTACCTGGAGATCCTAGCGCGGCTGAACCCGGGTATCTCGATGCGTCAGGCTTCCGCCGAGATGACCGGCATCTCGCGGCGCATGGCCCAGCAGTATCCCGAGACCAACCGCGGCTGGGATGCGCAGGTCATTCCCATCAAGTATTTCGTGACCGGCGACCTGACTTACCGCTACACACTGATGCTGATGGCCGCGGTTGGGTTCGTGTTGCTGATCGCCTGCGCCAACGTGGCGAACCTGCAATTCGCGCGTGGTGCGGCGCGCCAACGGGAGTTCGCGTTGCGCACGGCGCTGGGGGCCAACCGCTGGCGCGGGGTGCGGCAACTGCTCACCGAGAGCATCGCGCTTTCGCTGGTGGGCGCGGCTGTCGGCCTGGCCCTCGCCGAATGGGGCGTGGAGCTGATCCTCTACTACATGCCCGCGGATATCGCCCGCTACATCGCCGGCTGGTATGAGATCGGGCTCGACGCGCGGGCATTCGCGTTTGCCTTGGGACTGGCGGTGCTCAGCGGAATTGTTTCGGGCCTGGCGCCCGCCATCCAGAGCTCGCGGCCGGACCTGAACGAAACGCTGAAGGAATTCGGGCGGGGAACCTCCGCGGGGCGCTCCCGGCAGCGCGTGCGCAGCGTGTTGGTGGTCTCGGAGTTGGCGCTGGCCCTGGTGCTGCTCATCGGCGCCGGTCTGATGGTCACGGGCGTGAAATCGCTGCTGGCGGTGCGTCAACGCTACGATCCCCAGCACGTGCTGAGCATTCAGATCAACCTTCCGGAGACCAAGTACAAGGATAGGCAGACGCGCGCCGCGTTCTACGGGCGGGTGTTGGAGCAGTTGCGGTCCGTGCCCGAAGTCGAGGCCGCGGCCATGGTGCGCAGCCTTCCGTATGGCGACGGCCACCGCATCGTGCAACTCGGCCTCGAAGGCGTGCCGGTGGAAAAGGGCGAGTACCGGTCCGCGCAGTTGGAGACCGTCAGCGCGGATTACTTTTCGTTGATGCGAATTCCGCTGAGGGAAGGCCGCATGCTCGGTGAACGGGATGACGCGGAGTCGCCGCTGGTGGCTGTGGTGAGCGAGCGCATGGCGCGGCGCTACTGGCCGGGCGCGAGCGCACTGGGAAGGCGCATCAAAGCCGGCGCGGCGAATTCGGACCAGCCTTGGCTCACAATTGTGGGAGTGGTGGGCGAGATCCAGTATGACTGGTTGGACAGGGAACCACCCCCGCTGCTGTATCAGAGCTACCGGCAGGCGGCGGAGGGTTGGACGACCCTGGCGGTCCGCACGCATGGCGATCCTATGCGGGTGGTGACGGCCGTGCGGAGCCAGGTGGCGAAGGTGGATCCCGACCAGCCGCTGGCGGAGATCAAGACGCTCGACCGCGTGATGACGGATGCGGTGCTGGGGTTGTCGTACGTAGCGGTAACGATGACCGTGCTGGGCGTGATCGCGCTGGCGCTCTCGGCCATCGGGGTCTCGGGCCTGATGGCTTACGCGGTGACCGAACGGACGCATGAGATCGGCGTGCGGCTGGCGTTGGGTGCGCCGCGGGATTCCGTGCTGCGCATGCTGGTGGGCCGCGGCATACTGCTGGCGGGCATCGGGCTGGGCATTGGCTTGACCGGTTCGATCTTTATCGCGAGGCTGCTGAGCAGCCTGATCTTTGGGGTCAGCGCGACCGACTGGACCACCTTTGGCGGCGTGCTGGCGGCCATGGCGGCCGTATCGCTAGCGGCCAGCTATATCCCGGCGGGGCGCGCGGCCAAGCTGGATCCGACGGTGGCGTTGCGGCACGAGTAGAGGGCGCTATAAAGGCTGCTGTTCGTTCCGCAATAAGAACTCCTTAACGATTTCCCAGGGCAGTCGAATTCCACGACCACGCAGCGATGCAAATGAATCGCGTAGAGCGCTTGAGGAGAGTGATCGTCTGCACCACGCTGGGCACCGGACCTGCCGGCACCAGCACGACTGAAAACAGGAAGGTCAACTGGGGCACGAGGTCCAGGTGGTCGAGAGCAATGACGCACGAACTGTCGATCGTACAGCGGAGCGCCCAGATTCGAATCTGCTTCAATCGGAAGGCGCCAAGTGGAGTTCGAGACGGCATGCCTCTGTCAGGCCCGACCCGACGACGCCCAAAACTACTTCTGCGTCATTCAGCTTCTGCGGAGCTACCGGATCCAGGAGAGTTGCGAGACCTTGGCGCGTATATGCTGGCGGAACGTTATACCGTGAGGCCATTCACGGCTCCCAAAGCCTGGAGACGAAGAGCGGTGACCTGGTCGGCGGCAGCGCCGTATGAGATGAAAACCTTTATAGTCCCGCTTTCAATCCTAACAGGGCGTCCACGGTGTTAACGTTGACGCCAGGAGCCTCGATGCAATCTTCCGTCCTCTTCGCCTTGCTTGCCGCCTCGATGCCGTCCGCTTGGGCGGCGCCTGACGGCGTGGCACCCACTCCACCGATGGGCTGGAACAGTTGGGACTCGTACGGCACCACGGTGACCGAGGCGGAAGTGAGGGCCAACGCCGATTACATGGCCCAGCGCCTGAAACAGCACGGCTGGCAGTATGTGGTCATTGACATCCAGTGGTCCGAGCCGAACGCCCAGGCCCACGGTTACCGCCCCGGCGCGCAACTCGCCATGGACGAGTACGGCAGGCTGGTTCCGGCGGTGAACCGGTTCCCGTCGTCGGCAGGCGGCCGCGGCTTCCGGCCTCTGGCCGATTACATCCACGGCCTGGGACTGCGCTTCGGCATCCATATTATGCGCGGCATTCCCAGGCAGGCGGTGAAGGCGAATCTGCCCGTCTTCGGCAGTCAGGCGCGGGCCGGCGCTATCGCGGACACCGCATCGATATGCCCGTGGAACACCGATATGTACGGTGTCGATCTGAGCCGACCCGGCGCGCAGGATTACTACGATTCGATTCTGAAACTGTATGGCGATTGGGGCGTGGACTACATCAAGGCCGACGACATCGCGCGGCCCGCGCACCGCGAGGAGATCGCCGCCTTGCATCGGGCGATCGGGAAGACCGGGCGGCCTATCGTGTTGAGCTTGTCGCCGGGGCCGGCCATGATCAAGGACGTGGCATTCCTCCAGCAGAACGCCAACATGTGGCGCATCTCGGACGATTTCTGGGACGACTGGAAGGCGCTGCGGCTGAATTTTATTCTGATGTCGATCTGGAGCGGGGTGGGGCGGCCGGGCGCATGGCCCGACGCGGACATGCTGCCGCTGGGCCGCATCGGCATTCGCGCCGAACGCGGCGAGCCCCGCATGACGCGATTCACGCGCGATGAGCAGCGCACGTTGATAAGCCTGTGGTCGATCGCCCAGGCGCCGTTGATGTTCGGCGGCGATCTGCCCAGCAACGACGATTTCACGCTGTCTCTGATTAGCAACGATGAGGTGCTGGCGGTGGATCAGCACGGATCCCACGGCGGCGCGTTTGCGGAAGGCGGCGACAGCGTGGTGTGGACCGCCGATGGCCCGGGCGCGGACGAGAAGTACGTGGCGGTGTTCAATGTGGGCGAGGCGGGCCCGATTGATGTGCGCGTCGCGTGGGCGGCGCTGAAGCTGCCGGAGCGGTGCGTGCTGCGGGATTTGTGGGCGCGGGAGGACATCGGAGCGATAGCTGGTGGGTACACCTTCCGCGTCGAGCCGCACGGATCGGGGATCTACAAGATAAAGCCGGCCAAAAATTAAAGGCCCCGGCTGGGTAACCGGGGCCTATGCACTCAGAGGGTTGGCGGCGGGAGGGGACTCGCCGCCAGGGATGCTGTCTGTATTGACTTCAATATATCAGTTTCAGATCCGTTTGTCTAGTATTTTGGCCAGATTATTTTTAGAGTTTTTTGGGGGGCTCAAAAATTAAAGGCCCCGGCTGGGTATCCGGGGCCTATGCACTCAGAGGGTTGGCGGCGGGAGGGGACTCGCCGCCAGGATGCTGTCTGTATGGGTCCAATGTAACTCTTTCAGGTCCTTTTGTCTAGTGTTTTGCCAAGAATCTTCGAAAATATTTTTGGGTGAGAGTTTTGTTGAAAAGTTCCACGGCTTGAGGGCTTAGCATGGTTGTAGAATTCACCGCACGGAAGGCCCGTGGGCATGGGCACGTTCAGGCTACCGCGTGATACCCGAAGGGGAAAGGGCGGCCGGCATACCGGAGGTGAAGTCCGCTTTGGGCGCTAACGCAAAACCCCCGGGCGAACTTTCTGGACCTGCGCGCGTGCGCGAGCAGCCTGCCAGTGACATCTAGTGTTAGTACGTCCGAAATCCCGGAGAGTATTCAGACGCCCATGTGCGGCGGCCAATCCTGGCCGCAGCCGCCTTTTCAGGCGGCTGGACCCGCTAGAGAGCGAGTCCGCGGGCTGAATAGCCCGCCCCACGGTGTGCACATAATCGTCGATCTGCGCGACGCACTACACTAGAAGCGCCTTCGCTCGACCTCCAAGTGCCCGCTTGGCAGCTTGGCGATGCGCAGCCGGATGCGCCTGGACTGGGGTGAGCGGGAATTCACCGCGGCTCAGGCGGCCGCGCGGTTTCCCCGACACGGGAATACCGGGCAACCTGGAAGATGGAGGTGAAAGAAAAGAGGGAATCCGGCGATTGAAGCAGTAACGCTCCCCGGGGGAGCGGGAGGATTGTGTAGGCTGGATGTTTGATCGTCCTGGCAGGAGAACAGGTGGACCGAACTCCCTCTTTCGCCTTCACGATAAGCCGGGAGCTTGTAGGATATTGGGGCCATTTACTCCAAGGCGCTGAAAATAGGGCGAAAAGATTCTGCCAACTTTGGTGACTGGAGGGCTTAGCGCCAACCGCTCCGCCATCAATACCGCCTCTACCTACTTCCTCTTCCTCACCTCTCCCCCCAGCGTCCCGTCCCAGCCCGCATCCCCCTGCGCCAGGTACTTCCCCAACCCCTCCCAATCCTCACGCGTAATCCCGTTCAAGTCCCACACCACGCGCCCGTTGCGAACCGTCAACTCGCACTCCAGCTTGCGCGTCCCCTTCATACGCGCCCCATAAGTGTCCACAAAGCCGAAATGCCCTTCCTCCACCCGTAGCACCGCCACATCCGCCCCCGCCCCCACCGACAAACTCCCCAACTCCTCGTGTTTGATCTCGCGCGCCGGCGTCCACGTCGATCGCAGGATCGCTTCCTCCAGCGGCATGCCCATGTTCAAGAACTTCGACATCACGTTCAATATGTCCTTCATCCCCGCGTTCATGCTGCCGATATGCAAATCGGTCGAGATGGAATCCGGCCCGAACCCCTGCCGCATCGCAGGCACCGCCTGCCGGAACAGAAAGCTTCCGCCCCCATGTCCCACATCGAAGATCACCCCGCGCCGCCGCGCTTCGAAAAGGTACGGCAGAATCCGCCCACTGTCGTCCAGCATCGGTACCCAGCCCAGATACGTATGCGTGTAGATATCGCCGGGGCGCAGTTTCTTCAGCACCAGATCCTGAAATGGGCGCTCCGGCCGGAACGTTCCGAAGTCCACCATCACCGGGATATTCGCCAGCGTCCCCGCTTCCACCGCGCGCTCCACCGCCGTCCACTCCGGACCCGCGTAGTGCGCCGTCTTGATGCCTACGATGGTGTCCTTGTAGCGCAGGGCCGTCTCACCCGCGGCCTTGGCGTCCATCTCCTTCAAATCCTGTTCCACCGCCCCGCCCATGCCGCTTCCCACGATGTTCAGAAACGCCAGCACTCGCGTCTTCGCCCGGTCGATCACCCGGTCTTTGAAATCTGGAAAATTGCGCCAGCCCGAGCTGCCCGCATCCGCTACCGTCGTCACGCCCGAGCGGAACGTGAAGCCGTCCGGATAGACGCTGTTGTCGCCGCAGTACGCGCCGCGCTGTCCAGTCCCGGCGTAAACATGCACATGCATGTCGATGAGCCCTGGAACCACATACAGGCCCGAGACATCCACCACCTTGACGGCATTGGCCGCCGGAATGTCCGGGGCGACGGCCGCAATCCTGCCGCCCGCAATCGCCACATCCATCACCGCGCTAATCTTATTCTTGCCGTCGATGACATGGCCGCCCTTAAGCAACAGGTCATAAGACGATTGTGCAAGCATAGTGCCAACAAAGAAAAACGTCGCAAACCACTTCATCGTATAACCCCGCTTCCGGCAAAAACACAACCCCAGCCCCTAGCCCCCAGCCCCTAGCCCCGGCGAGCTCTGTTCGCCTCAAACCCCCACGCCGTCGCAATAATCTCCCGCACTCCCGCATACCCCGGCCTCCACCCCAACACCCTCCGCAGCTTGTCCGCATTCGCCACCAACGCCGGCGGATCGCCCTCTCGCCGAGCCCCCACCACGTACGGTGCCTTCCGCCCCGTCACTTCTTCCACGCTGCGAATCATCTCCAGCACCGAATGCCCCCCGCCCGTGCCCACGTTGAACTGATCCGACGCGCCGCCCGCCACCAGTGCCTCCACCGCCAGAATATGCGCCTCCGCCAAATCGTTCACGTGAATATAATCCCGAATGCAAGTGCCGTCCGGTGTATCGTAATCGTCCCCGAACACGGTGAACGGCTCCCCGCTCTCCACTGCCCGCAGCATCAGCGGAATCAGGTGCGTCTCCGGATCGTGTTCCTCGCCCAGCCCGCCCTCCGGGTCCGCTCCGCACGCGTTGAAGTAGCGCAGGCACACGCTGCGCAGCCCGTGAATCGCATCGAACCACCGCAGCATGCTCTCCACCATCACCTTCGATTCGCCATACGGATTCACCGGCGCAATCGGAAAACTCTCCACAATCGGCGAGGCGTGCGGGATCCCGTAAACCGCCGCCGTCGACGAGAACACCAGGTGCTTCACGCCCGCCCGCACCATCGCCGTCGCCAGCGATAGCGACCCGCCCACGTTGTTTTCGAAGTACAGCTCCGGCGCGCGCATCGATTCTCCCACCGCGATATACGCCGCGAAGTGGATCACCGCGTCGTGCCCCGCCAGCACCTCGGCCATTCGATCGGTCTGCTGCACGCGCAATTGATGGAAGTCGCGCGCCTCCACATTGTGCCGGTATCCCCGCGACAGATCGTCCACCACCGTGACCTCATACCCACGCCGCAGCAGCATCCGCGCCGTGTGCGACCCGATATACCCCGCCCCGCCCGTAACCAGAATCCGTCGTTTGCTCACGATTCGATTGTAGTAGGATGCAGCCCCAGCCCCTCCCCCCCCACGGCCCCCAAATTCCCCCTGCAACATTTCCGCTCCGCCGGCACTACCTCTTTACCACAATGCGGCTATGGATACCCCTCTTCGTGAAGGCCATCGATGCCGCCCCCGCCCGCCCCGCCGTGCGCAAGGATCTCGCCTACACCTACCTCAAAATCGGCGAAAACACGGCCGCCCGAGACCAGTTCCGCGAAGCCATGCTGCTCGACCCCAAGGACTTCCACGTCGCCCTGGAATACGCATTTCTATGTAACGAAACTAAGGAGCAGGCCCAGGCCCGCCGCGTTTTCGACCGTGTTCGCCACACAGGCGACCCCGAATCCCGCGCCACCGCCGAGCGCGCCTTCCAGAATATCGACCGCCCCCTGGCCGAGGGCATCGCGCGCTGGACCCAAGCCATCCAACTCGGCGCCGACAATTTCAGCGCCCACTTCGAGATCGCCACCCTCGCCGAACAGCGCGACGAACTGGAACTTGCCGCCCAACATTATGAAAAAGCCTGGCGCCTGATCCCCGATCGCCGCTCCGTCCTGGTCGATCTCGGCCGCGTCCTCAAGTCCCTGAATCGCACCGAGGAAGCCAATGCCGCCCTCCTGGCCGCCTCCCGCGGAGGCGAGCCGCGCGCCGCCGAGGCCGCCCGCGAGTTGCTCCCCACCCGCTATCCGTACGTCTCCGAGTTCCAGCGCGCCCTGCAACTCGACCCCAAAAACCTCGACCTTCGCCGTGAGCTCGCCTATCTCCTGCTCCGCATGAACCGCCAAGCCGAGGCCGAGCAGGAATTCCGCCAGCTCACCGTCCTGTCCGAAACCGACTACCTCTCCGCCGCGCAACTCGGATTCCTGTTGCTGGCGCGCGGCGAGACCACCGCCGCCATGCCGCTCCTAGAACGCGTCATGAAAGGCGCTGACGAAGAACTCGCCAACCGCGTGCGCGCCGTCCTGCGCCTGCCCCAGACATTGCGCACGCGCCCGGCCCAGCCCGCCCCTCCTTCCATCGACGCCAAAGTCATGGCCGAGCGCAGCCTCAAAGCCGGCTTCGTTCGTGACGCGCTCAAGTACCTGCAGCTTGCCCAGGAAGACGATCCGGCCGATTTCGCCGTCATGCTCAAGCTCGGCTGGACCTACAACCTCCTGCACAACGACCGCCAGGCCATCCGATGGTTCGACCTCGCCCGCAAAAGCTCCGACCCCAAGATCGCCAGAGAAGCCGACACCGCCTACCACAACCTGCGGCCCGCCCTCGAAACCTTCCGCACCACCGTCTGGATGTTCCCACTCTACGCCTCCCGTTGGAGCGACTTATTCTCTTACGCCCAGATCAAGACCGAGCTGCACCTGAACTCGCCCGTTCATCCCTACGTCAGCCTTCGTTTCGTCGGCGACACACGCGGTACCATCGGTCCGGAAAACAGCGGCATTGCCCCCCAGTATCTATCCGAAAGCGCCCTCATTGCGGGCCTTGGCGCGGCCACCAACGTTTGGCACGGCCTGCTGGGCTGGGCCGAAGCCGGCGCCGCCGTCGGATATCTCACCCATCACATACTCCAGGACTACCGCGGCGGTGCCTCTTTCAGCAAGGGCTTCGGCCACATGCTGAAATCCGAAACCGGCGGCCTCTTCTTCGAAACCAATGACGACGCCATCTTCGTCAGCCGCTTCGATAACGATTTCCTGCTTTACACGCAGAATCGCGTCGGCTACACCCCATCGCTGGGCGCACTTCAGACGCAGTTCTACTGGAACGTCAACCTCACCCAGGATCAGAAGCGCGAGCCCTGGGCCAACTTCTTCGAAACCGGACCCGGCCTGCGCTTCCGCCTCGCCACCATGCCCAGTTCGCTCTACCTGACACTCAACTACCTGCACGGCAGCTACACCGTCCGAGGCGATTCCAATGGCCCCACCTTCAACGACCTCCGAGCCGGATTCTGGTATGCCTTCACCTACTGAAGCGCCTCGCCGCCATGTGGGGCAGGTTGGCAACCTGCAGGCCGATTGTCAATCGGCCTTCCGTTTGCGGCTCCCAGGCCGCTCGTTAGTGGTGCAGTCGTCCACGCCTGCAGCGGGTCTCCAGACCAGCTCTGGGCAAAACCACCAGCCACTAACCACCAACCACCAGCCACGGCGAGCGAAGCTCGCCCTAGCCCTCCTCCTACCCCCCCTCCTCCAAGCCGCCCCCCCACCCACCTTCAGCATCCTCTCCGACGACCAGGGCGGATGGCCGCTCCTGCTTCAGTCCGTCGGATTTATGCCCCAGCCTGCCGCCTCCGCGCGTATCTTCGTGCTGCGCGCCGGTTCCGCCGGGTCCCCCGAATGGCCCGCGCGCGTCCAAGCCGGCGCATACCTCATCCTGGAAGGCGAATCCTCCACCGCCGAATCGTTCGGCTTCCGCGCCACCAAGGAAAACGTGCGCATCGCCAGCCTGGAAGATGTGCATCTCACCAAGCTGCCCATCGTATGGGAAAAGGGCCTCGAGTTGCCCCGCTACGAAGTGCCCGCCGAGGCCAAGGTCTTCGCCAAAGAACGCTGGACCGGCGCGCCCCTGCTGGCCGGATTCCGCCGCGGCACGGGCGCCGTGCTTTGGCTGGCCGTCTCTCCCGGCGAGCGCGGCTACGAGCGCTTCCCCTACCTGCTGCACGCGCTCGCAGATCTCGGCCTCGACCCGCCCTTTCGCTCCACCCGCCTCTGGGCCTTCTTCGATTCCTCCTACCGCCTGCGCGTCGACCTCGACTACTTCGCCGCGCGATGGCGCAAGGCCGGCATCGCCGCCCTCCACGTCGCCGCCTGGCACTTCTACGACCCCGATCCCGAGCGCGACGCATACCTCCACCGCCTCATCGCCGCCTGCCACGCCAACGGCATCCTGATTTACGCCTGGCTCGAACTGCCCCACGTCAGCGAAAAGTTCTGGGACGATCATCCCCAGTGGCGCGAAAAAACCGGCGTCCTCCAGGATGCCCAACTCGATTGGCGCAAGCTCATGAACCTCTCCAACCCCGATTGCTTCCGCGCCGCCGCCGCCGGCATCCAAGCCTTAATCGGGCGCTTCGATTGGGATGGCGTCAACCTGGCCGAGCTTTACTTCGAGTCTCTCGAAGGCCTGCAAAATCCCTCCCGCTTCACCCCCATGAATGACAACGTGCGCGCGCAGTTCCGCGCCACCGGCGGCTTCGACCCCATCGAATTATTCCAAACCCGCAAAGACGCGCCCTCCCAGCGCGCCTTCCTCGACTATCGCGCCGCTCTCGCCCGCGACATGCAACAGCAGTGGCTTGCCGAAGTCGAGTCCATCCGCCGCACGCGCAGCTATCTGGATGTCGTGCTCACCCACGTCGACGACCGCCTGGATACTTCCATGCGCGACGCCATCGGCGCCGATTCCGCCCAGCTTCTCCCGCTCCTCGAACACCACAACTTCACCTTCCTGGTGGAGGACCCTGCCACCGTCTGGAACGAAGCCCCGCAGCGTTATGAGGAGATCGCCCGCCGCTATCGCCCGCTCACCCCGCGCCAGGATCGCCTCGCCATCGACCTCAACATCGTGGACCGTTACCAGAACGTCTACCCCACCAAGCAGCAGACCGGCGCGGAGCTGTTCGAGGTGGTGCACTCCGCGGCGGGTGCCTTCGCCCAGGTTGCGCTCTACTTCGAAAACTCCATCCTCTCGCCGGACCTGTCTCTGCTCCCGGCCGCGGCCGCCGTAGTGAGCCGCGCCGAGACCGTCGGGCCGAAGCTCATGATCGACTCGCCGCATGGGGTCGCCCTGCGCTGGTCCGGACCTGCGATGGTAGACGATCAACCCTGGCCGGTGCGCAACGAATCGTTGCTGTTCCTGCCCGCCGGCACGCACTCTGTCGAACCCGGCGCCGCCTCTCCCGCGCTCCAGGTCACTCACTTCAACGGAGAGCTGACCTCCGCCCAGTCAGTGGGCCCAAACGCCATCGAGTTGTCCTACCGCAGCTCCGCCCGAGCCTGTGCCATCCTAAATCGCAAGCCCGTGCAAGTTGAGATCGACGGAGCCGAAACCGCCCCCGCTCCCGCCGGTCCAAACGCCCTCTTCCTTCCCCGAGGCCAGCACTTAGTAACCATCCACACCGACTGACCGCAAATGGAAGGCGGGCTTGAGCCCGCGCGGGGCTTAAGCCCCGCTTGTTGCGCTAACCTACGATACTGTGACAAACCTTGCAGTAGCCGGAACAAACCCCGGGACGCCAAAATGAAAACCAGAGAATACGCAAGTGCCGGGCTGCTCCTGGCGTTCTCCCTCGCCGGCCTGACCCACGCCGAAAATCCCCCAACGCGCCGGGAAATAAACCTGGACGGCCCGTGGCGTGTCACTCAAGACGTCCATGACGTGGGCGAGAAGGTGCAGTGGTTCAATCCCGATACCCGCGATGCCCGCGTCGGACAACCGTTGAGCGACGGCTGGCAGACCATCCCGCGCCTGGCTCACCTGCAACTGCTGCTGGCGGCGCAGCCTTACTTCGGGCGCGAATTGCGCTCCTTCAACGCTGCCCCGTGGTGGTATCGCATCGATTTCCCCACCCCCGCCGGCGCCGGCCCCGCCACTTTGCGCTTTGCAGGCGTCGACTACTATTGCACCGTCTGGCTGAACGGCAAGCCCCTCGGCTCGCACGAAGGCTACGCCGAACCGTTCGAATACGAAGTGGGCGATCGGCTGCTCCACGACCGCGCTAACGCCCTGATCGTGAAGGTCTGGTCTCCCTGGGACCGCGAAACTTCTCCCGGTGGCGAGGCCGATTGGGTCTACAACGTGATCCGCCGCATGGTGAAGGGCACTTACGAACACGCCGACACGTTTGTCCAGCGCGATGTCAATCCGGTCGGAATCTGGCGCCCGGTCAAGCTGATTCTGCACGACGGCGTCCGGGAAGACGGTCCGCCGTGGGTGAGCACCGCGCTGTCCCCCGATGCCGCCTCAGCCACCGTGGCCGTCACCTGGCCGATCCGCAACGATGCCGCACCGCAAGCCACTGTCGTCTCGGTTCGCATCGTCTCGCTCACCGACGGCAAAGTGGCGGCGCAATCTTCGCAACCCGTCGATCTGGCAGCCGACGCGAACTCCATCGAACGCCATCTCCGCGTCGACGCGCCGCGCCTTTGGAACACCTGGGACCGCGGCGCGCCAGCGCTCTATCGCGTCGATCTGGAGCTGACGCGCACCGGCCGGCCTCCGATCCGCCGGCAGGCGACCTTCGGGATTCGCACCGTCGCGTTGAGCCGCACCGCCAACGAGACTCGCTTCTTCCTGAACGGCAAACCCATCTACCTGCGCGGCACCACCTATTGGCCGGACGTCTATATTTCCAACATGGATCGCGCGCGCTATGAGCGCGACGTGGCCGCGGCCGTCCGCGCCGGGTTCAACGCTTTTCGCATTCACGTTCACACCGAGAACTCGGAATTTTACGAAATCTGCGACCGCATGGGCATGCTGGTGCTGCAGGACTTCGACCTCAACTGGGTGTTCCCCGAGGATGCGGACTTCACCGCGCGCGCGGTTCGTCTGTTCGAATCGACCATTCGCCAGTTGCGCAATCACCCCAGCATCGTGGCCTGGATCGCGATGAACGAAGCCGGAGGGCGGGCCGCCACGGTTCGCCCCGGGCCGCAATTGGTGGCTGCCGCCAAAGCCCTGGACCCCACCCGTCCCACCATCAGGAACTCCTCCGCGAGGGACGATCTGGAAAGCGGCGATGGCCACGATTACCGCGGCTCGCTGGGAGGCGGCAAGTATACCGACATTTACGGGACCTCGGAGAAGCTGGCTACCGAGTTCGGGGTGGATGCGCCGCCCGCAGCCGGGCGCTTGAGACTCGTGCCGCAGCTTGCCGAACGGTTGAAGGATGTGCTCCCCAGGGTTGCCGAGCTCGACGACTACCAATACCGCCTTCTGAAGTATTACGTCGAGCATTACCGCATGCAGAAGTACGCGCCCAACGCCGGTTACTTCCAGTTCATGTTCATCGATTTCTGCCCGCAGAGTTTCTACGGCATTTACGACTATTGGGGCGCGCCCAAAGTGGAAGGGCTGGGAGGCGGTCTCCGCGCCATGCTCGAAAGCAACCAGCCGCTGGGCATCTTCATGGAGTATCGGGACGCGCCCGTCGCCATTCACGCGGTCAACGACACCAGCACGGATCTGGGCGAAGTGATCGCCGCTTGGCGCGTCACGCTGCCAAGTGGGGAATTGGTAACCGAGGGAACCAGCGCCATTCCGCTAGGTCCCGATTCTCACGTCCGAGTGGCCGATCTCAACTTTGCCGCCGCGCCGAGCCAAACTTATCGCGTGGTGCTGAACCTGGAATCGAAGGACGGAAAGATCCTGTCCCATAACGAATATGACGACCCATTCCATCATCCGGAGCGGCCGGAAGGCTTCCCCGAGCGCATGGATCATGAGCTGGGCATGCGCTTGTGGTGGGCCGGGCGTTGAGTCTCGCGACAAATGCGGGGCTGATGTGGGGCGGCCAATCTTGGCGCCAATCTTGGCCGCAGCCGCCTTTTCGGGCGACTAACTAACACCGGAAGAGCAGGAGCAGATCCAGCAGTTGCGTGAGTCGCGAACGGCACGATGGCGGGAGGTGCAGCGGGCACGCATCCTGTGGCGCTACCACTCGGGAGACAGCATTGCCGAGGTTGCGCGGGCTGTGAAGATGACGCGCAAGAGCGTCGGCAAATGGATTGGAAAGGCCTTGGAGATGGGCCTGGCAGCGGCGTTGCAGGATACCTACCACCGGCCAAAAGCGCCCGTGATCAGCGAGGAAGGCAAGGCCTGGGTGGTGCATCTGGCCTGCTCGAAACCGAAGGACTTGGGCTACGCCGCCGAGCTATGGACGCGGAAGGCCTTGGCGAAACACGTCCGAGAACATGCGGTGGACGCTGGGCATCCCTCGTTGCGCAGAGCGGCGAAAGCCACCGTGCAGCGGATTTTGGCGGGGCAACCGCTACATCCGGAGAAGGTCAAGTATTATCTGGAGCCACGGGATCCGGACTTTGAGGCCAAGATGCGCGAGATCCTGCTGGTGTATCGTGAGGTGGCCCTGCAAAATCAGAGCCCTAGCGGTCTGGCCCCTATAATCATACCGGTATCGGTAGATGAAAAGCCGGGTTTGCAGACCATCGCCAACACCGCACCAGACCTGCCGCCGGTACCCGGCCAATACGCGACAGTGGCGCGCGACCACGAATATCAGCGCTTGGGCACCGGCTCAATTCTGGCGGCGTTGGACCTGCATCATGGCCACGTGATCGGACGGGTCGAGCGACGCCACCGCAGTCGAGAGTTCATCGCGTTGCTCAAGGATCTGGACAACTACTATCCGACTGCCTGCACGATCCGCCTGATCCTGGACAATCACTCGGCGCATATTTCGCAAGAGACGCGGACGTTCTTGGCGACCAAACCCAACCGATTCAAATACGTATTAACGCCGGCACACGGATCTTGGCTGAACATCGTCGAAACACTCTTCGGAAAGATGGCGCGCACCTTTCTTCGGCGCATCCGGGTGAACTCCTGGGAGGAACTGCGCGACCGCATTCTGAAGGGCATCGAGGAAATCAATGCCGATCCGGTCGTTCACCGGTGGAAGGAATTCGAGGCGCTCACCTCCGGGTGATGTGGCCACGTTTTAATGAAACGATATACTAACTCGCGGGCGTCCCGACAGTAGCCGGCCGGCCACCCGCGTCGAGCGCCGTGGCTTCGCTCGCATACTGCGCGCGCACGTAGGCCAGCGCGACCACCCTCCCCAATCCCGGCGAGAACGCGGACGAGGTGACCTCCCCGGCTTCGGCTGCGCCGGCGGTCACCTTGGTCCCCCGGGCCAATGGGGATTCGCCCTCCACCTCCAACTTCACCAGCAACCGGTTGACGTGTCCGCGCGAGCGGATACGCTCCACAATCTCCTGCCCGAGATAGCAGCCCTTGGTGAAGTGGACGGCGTGCAGTTGGCGGGTCTCCTGCGGCAGCGTCGTGTCGAAGATATCTTCGCCGTAGCGCGGCTTGCCTTGCTCCAGGCGCACGGTGCGCGCTTCATCGGGCGTCGCGTAGACCGCGCCTGCGGACTCCAGCCGCGCGATCCAATCGGCCTTCGCTTCCACCGGCACGAAGATGCGGAAGCCCGGCGCGCCTGTCTCGCTCACACGCTGGATGATCGCTCCGTTCCACTGCGCGTGCGCGTATTCGGCATCCGGTACGGGCGCGCCAACGGCCGCGAGCACGGCGGCGGTCTGCGGGCCTTCCACCGCCACCGAGGCCATCGACTCTGTGACATCTTCGAGCGCGACATCGTCGGCGATGATGTATTTGTCCAAGTGACGGAAGACGCGCTCGCGCGTCTCAGGTTCGGTATCCAGCAGGAACCGGTCTTCGAGACAGAGCAGGTTGACATCGGCCTGGATGTGCCCCTGGGCGTTCAGGAAAAAGGCGTAGCATCCGGTGCCCGGCGTAAGCTGCTGCACATGGTTGGTGGTCATGGCGTGCAGCAGGCGGGCGCGGTCGTCACCGGTGGCATATATGCGCCCGCGCGCGGAGAGGTCCAGCCATGCTGCGGTGGTGCGTAGAGCGTAATATCCGGAAAGCATGCTCATTTCTATTATTCCAGAGCGCCGGCCCGCCGGTCCGAAGCGGGACGCGCTGCCCGAACTTGGAGCCGTCCTTCCCGTTAGAATGGGAAAGAGTGCACTTCGAAATCGTTGGCGCCGTTACGGAGATCGAACTGATCGCCAGCGGACGGGGCGTGCGGAGAATGAAGTTCCTGCGGAAATGATACGGGGGACGAAACTGGCGCAAGATGAAGGGCCTTGCTACCATTCGATTGGCCACCGGCGCGATCCGCACGGCCGAACTGCACTGGTACGAAGCCCACGGCATCGGGCGGAAAGGCTGGAAGATCAAACGCTTCCTGAGGTAACGGCATGAAAGGCGAGCGACGGCGATCGAAGTTCGTATTGTGTATCCGCAACGGCGGGTCGGACGATTTGGAGGTGCGAAAGGTCTACTTGGTCTTTCCAGACCCGTCCGCTGCGCACGACGGATACGTGCGCATCATCGACGAATCCGGCGAGGATTATCTCTATCCGTCTGAGTACTTCGCGCCCATACGGCTGCCGGCAGCCGTCAGCAAGGCACTTCTCGTCAGTGCCTAGATCCGCGCTAGGTTCATCACGCTCCGGCATTATGCGGCCTGTTCCAGTGCAGGCGAAGCCTTTGCTTAATGAGGCCTGCTAGGCCCTGCATGTCTGGAAACAGCGACTGCTCGTGGATGTTCATCTGAAAGAGCTTGCGCTCAATCTCCGGAACTGCCTTTACGGCGATGTCGAACTTCTTACACCACCGAGTCCCGCCGCCGCTGAATATTTGGTTGGGTTTCATCATCGTGGCAAGTGACTGGTTGAACGTAA
>JBEKPZ010000166.1:0-17789 GCA_049520215.1 Bryobacteraceae bacterium
GCATTCGCACTGAAGGTGTAGGTGTTGCTCTGCGCTTGCGCACTGATGGTGCCCGTGGTTGGCTGGCCGCCGAAAGGAAGATTGGAGGCGCCCGTCGGGTTGTTCACCCTCTGCATGTAGATCGCATAGCTGCCAGTGCTGACATCTCCGCAGTCGCCCAACAAAACCGTGTAGGTTCCCGCCGCCGGTAACGACAAGTTATTCATCTCCAGTGTCGAGCCACCGGAGCATCCGTAGGGGTTGCCGTTGTAGTTGATGGCCACCTGCGAGCCCGCCGGGTTGTAAACCCGGATCTTGGGACTGAAACTTCCGCCGCTGGTATTCACCATGGTGAAATCGACGACATCGTTGGCATTCGCACTGAAGGTGTAGGTGTCGCTCTGCGCTTGCGTACCGATGGTGCCCCTGGTGGGCTGGCCGCCGAAAGGAAGATTGGAGGCGCCCGTGGGGTTATTCACCCTCTGGACGTAAATTGCGTAATTGCCAGAGTTAGTGCCAGCGCAATCGGCGACCACTGCTGTATAAGCGCCCGCAGCCTGAAGCGAGAAGTTATCCAATTCGATTGTCGAGCCGCCTGAGCATCCGTAAGGATTGCCATTATACGCAATACCGATCTGTGTGCCACTGGCGTTGTAGATCTGGAGTTTCGGGCTTAGAGTGCCGCTTGTGGTCACCAAGGTGAAATCCACGACATCGTTGGCGTTGGCGCTGAATGTGTAGCTGCTCGTCGGTGCTGCCGAGCTAATCGCACCGGTCTGCGTCTGACCAAATGGAAGATTAGCAGCCCAAGCATGCGTACAAAGGTTCACAAAGATGCAACCGGTAACGAACACAGCCGATTTCAAACTATTCATATGAATCCACCCTTTCACAAACCAGGACCTAACAGAAAGCAATTGGAGAAAGTCGCGCTGGCCTGCGGCCCGGAGCCTCAACGCGCAGCCATGAGCCGCTGCCAGCGCCGCTCAGAAAGCGCGCAGAAGCCCCGAAAACACAGCAGCCCTGGCCACGCGAACTTATTTGCTACCAGCATGATATCTCTCCTCGAACCGGAATTCCACTTCTTAGCCCAGCAATCGGCTATTGTATATCCTAAATCGCCTGCGCTGGAGTTTTTTCTTGAAGAATATCCTATCGCCACGGTTTTGCCACTCTCCCGCTATTTGGGACCGCAACCGCCAGGCTCGAAGAAACAAGCCGGCGATTCGACGGGGGGCACAAGCCACGCTCCAGTGTCCAATCGAGCAAATCATCCAATAATCCTAGCCGCTCGCCGGTCGCGCGGTAGGCGACTCAGGATCCCGCACGATCCGACCCGGCCGTTCCCCCGGAAAAGCGCCGCCAGCGCGACCGGCGGTTTGCTTTCAAATGTTCCTTTCGCCGGAACATTTCAAACCAGACCCGGATTCCACCCTGGGACCCAAGCCCCAGGCCCGGAGAAGCCCGCTTTCTCCGGGCGCACGGAAATATGCCTTCGTTCGCCGTATGCACCCGCCCTCACCGCTCAGTTACCCTTGAATGCAATCGTGGTAACGCTCGAACGCTGGATCATCGCTCCAATGAGCGCATCGGAAAGGCCGCTCTGCTTCAATTGCACAAGGTCGGCGGCATCCAAACGGTAACCGGCGGGGGATGCCTTGATCTTGTCAATGACCAACTCGTCGCCTGCCGGACGGTTGATCGTGGCGTTGGCCTTTACCAGATCGTAATCGGTGTTGGTATAAACGGTAACCTCGTGGCCCTTGGGGATGGTGATATCTTTCCCGTGCACCAGAAGGAAAAGAGGAGCGGCAGGCCAGAACACGATGGCGGTAGCTACCATCCCGGCGGTCATCGCGCCCGTGTGTCCGCCGCCTTTGACATTCTGAATGCCCCTCAGCGGCAGTTTCTCTCCGGAGGGCAGCCGCACGTAATCGATGGTCATGTCCAGCTTTCCGCCCCGCGCCATGCGGCGCTTGGCTTGAGCCGCCGTGATCGTCGCCATGGCTGTGGAGCCTTTCGGAACGACGATGAAGTCGCCGACCTTAACATCGTCGAGCGTCTCGAAATCCACGTTGTCGCCCTGATGCATGTCGGCGGACGATATGGTGCGGTTGATGCGCATGCGTACGGCAGTGCCCTCGGGCAGGAGGGTCTGTGCCTGGACCGGCTGCGCCGGAGCTTGCACCGCCTGTACCGCGGCGGGTGAAGGCGGCATCGTGGGCGCCTGGGCCTGAAGCTGAACATCGGCCAGGACGGCACACATGCAGATAGAGAGTAAGCAGCGCACATTGGTCGTCGATAATCTCCGTTGCGGGCTCATAGCCTCCCGCGACGGCAATCCACTTCCCGCTAACGTGTTTTGAAAGAGTTTCATCGTATTTTCTCCTTTTAGTCTTCCCAAGTTAATTTGGTTCCACATCGACTCAAACTTCAGCCTTGCGGCGTGTCGATCCGAAAAGAACTTGCTCCGGGCCGAACCCGCCAACTTCGCCCTCACGATAAGTTCGACGGAAATATTCCGCCTAATTCTTGGCAGGACGAAAAAACATTATCGCTTTTCAAATGCCCTTGGGTCCGGGCTGGATCGCGATGCTGCTGTGGGTTTGTATTTTCGCGATGAGAATTCCGTGGTGGGCCCAAACGGCCGCACCCGCATTATCATTTGGCGGGGGATACATATGAGGCTCGGGCCTCGCATCGGCGGATCGTTCCCATTGTCCACAACGGCGGCTGGGGCGTTGCTTGCTGGTGGAGCGTCGGGCTTTGGAGCGGGAGGACGAGTGCCCGAATAGGTCTTTTCCCCCCTTATTCTATTTTGCAGGAAACTGGGCTTCGGGTATTACGCACCGGAACCCGGTCTGATTGTCGACTCTCTCGGGCGGCAGATGGTCCCGGTGGGAGGTGCGCAACTGCTTGTCGCCGTCGCCGAAAGATCCACCGCGCACCACGCGATCCTTGCCTGGCGCGGCGGCGCGCGGATCTGCCGGCGGCTCTTTGTCCGAATAACCGTCCGGAGTGTAGACGTCCAAGATCCACTCGCGCACGTTGCCGATCATGCCAAAAAGGCCCCAGCCGTTGGCAGGGAACATGCGAACGGGAGTCGCCTCCGGATACACATCCCTACGCTTGCGGCGCGCGGTCGAGTTGCAGCGGTCCGCGTTGAACGCATCGCCCCACGGATATATCCGATCGTCCTTGGCGCCTCCGCGGGCCGCATACTCCCATTCCGCCTCCGTCGGGAGCCGGCCGCCGGCCCACTCGCAGTAGTCTTCCGCCTCCCGCCATTTCACTTTCGTTACGGGCAGTTCGGTCAGCTTCCATTTTGGGTTAGTGCTTGTCTTCGGCGGTTGATGGTTAAATTGGAATACATAGGCGCCCGCTGTGACTTCCGTATTTGTGATCCAAAAACCGGTTTTGAACGTCACTTCGTGTGCCGGGTATTCATCTTTTTCGCAACGGTGGTCGTTTGGCACGCAGCCCATCTTAAGCGTGCCGGGTGGTATCCAGGTGTACTCAAGAGAGTCTTTGGGGCTAACCCGCGTGCCCTGCGGCTCCGGCGGCTTCACGGGCTGGGTCTTGGGCGGCGGCGCTGGCGGCAGCACGATGACCGGCTGCGGAACCGTGAGCGCGGACGGCACTTCGACAATAATAGGCGCGGGGGGCGGGGCGGGCCGATCTATCTCGGCTTGGATTTGTCTGAGCTTAGACTTGAGCTGTTTTTCCTCGATTCGGGTATCGCTGAGTTCCTTCCTAAAGTAAGCGCCCAAGTTTTTCTGCGCAAGCCTGACCTTATCGGTCAGCGCAGTGACCCGCGCCTCCGCCGCAAGGATGCCTCGCTTTGTCTCGTCCGACGGCTTTTGGGCCCGCAGGCCACTTAGGGTCTTTTCCGCCGCTTCCAGTTGCAGTTTGAGGTGATCCAGGGTTTTGTCGCTGGCAGCGTCGAACTTGCCTTGGTTGAGTCTGTTGAGGGAACCTTCGATGCGGGAACCATCGCGCTTGGCCTCCGCCAATTCGATCAGCAGATCCAGCCGTTGCGACTCAAGTTCCTTTTTCCGCGGTTCCTGTGCACCGGCGGTTTGCAGCAGAACCACAAGCAATCCGGCCGTGACCAGCCAGCTCATCGTGGGTTAGACTCCAAGGCAGCGGCCTTCGCGAGATCGGCTTTAGCTTGGTCGAGCATGCCATTCTCCATCTGGCAGGCGGCCCTGTAGCGATAGACCTCGGCTAAATCCGGCGCCTTTGCGGCTGCCTGATCGAAGTCGGCCATGGCTTCGTAGCACCTGCCGACGCCCCTTAAAGCCATCCCGCGATTCAGATACGCGAGGTAGTTGGAGGGATCGAGCCGGATCGCCTCCGAGAGATTGTTCGATTCTTCGGTCTGTTTCCCCTCGATTCCAGAAAGGATACCGCGATAGAGGAAGGCGAGCGAGTTGTTTCGATTGTAGCGGATCGCGGAGTCCAGGGACCGGCGCGCTTCGTCATACTCGCCTTTCGCCATGCGCCGCAGCGCGTTTTCAACGGCTTCAGACGAATTCTTTATATCGAGGTCGTCAGGCTCCGGCAGTGCTGGAAGTCCGAACGGATACCACTCTCCGATCAATCCACTATTCGAAAAAGGCACTTGCTTATGGCCGGTGGCCCCATCCACGCGCTCACGCACACGGGTAAAAAGCTGATCGATCGTCCAACCTGGCTGCCCATTCTCCAGTTCATTCACCAACGCGGCCGCAAAGACACTGTTTCCCGCTACGGGCTTGCCCGCCGTCGGATCCGCCGGCCCGGATGTTCGGCCGCCCTTGCCAGGAGCCGGCCCGTCGAGCGCAACTTTGCCGGGCTGCGTGGAGAATGCGATGTAACTCCCCCTCACCGCGCTCGTGTCTGCCAATCCCCCCGTGCTTAGACTGCGAATCTTTTCATATGGATTATTGCGGCAAGCGTCCAGAATCAAGAGCCGGACCTTGGCAGGAGACTCCTCCAGCCTCTGCAAGAGGCCATTTACGCCGATCGCTTTGTCTTTTACCTCAACGTCGTCGTCGGCATTCAGGTCGATTGGGATCAGATAGTTATTACTCTCTAACTCTACTCCATGTCCGGCAAAATACACGATCGCCACTGCATCCGGTTTAATCTCGTGGACGAACGTCTTAATACCACGTTCCATTTGTGCATAGTTTGCATCGATCAGAAGCGTGACGTGGAATCCAAGTTTTGTCAGCGCGGCTTCGACAGCGCGGGCGTCGTTAACTGGATTCGTCAGAGGCACCCGCGGGTGTAGGTTGTTCCCAATCACTAGCGCCTGGCGGACCTCACCGTAATCCGGCGCGCCGGTCCCACCCGGCTGTTGGGCCAAACCAGCGCCCGCAAGCCAGAGCAAAAAACCGATATGGAATATTCCCCGCATCAGAAGTTACCTCATTGCAGATTCAATCGTGCGATTTGAAATTTACCGTAGCGGCGGGTTGCAACGCATGCGGAGGTCCGGCCAGCCGGAACGCCGTGGGAGCAGCCAGGCTGCGCACTTCGTCGTCGATGCCTACAACCACCGAGCCCGGCGCTGCTACCGGCTTGGCAACCGCATGGTGCGAAGCCGCCGGCTGCGGGGTTGCGGGTTGCGGGGTCACGGGCTGCGGAGTTGCCGGCGCCGCGGTTGCAGGCGCAGGCGCGGCCGGAACGGCGGAGACTTTCTGCCGTTCCTCAAACTCCGGTATGGGAGCCTGGCTCAGATACACGAACGCTGCTTCATCGCCGGTCTTTCCGCGGACAGAGAAGCCGGATTCCGCGCCGGGAATCCAACGACCGTCGCGCAGGGCATCCGCCGGCAACAGAGCGGCATTCGCCGCTCCACCCCGCGGGTATAGAACCTCCCAAGCGTTGTCCGGACCATGGTGCACCACATACGCGAACAGCGGGCTGGCGGCCTGGACTTTGACCCGAATCTCATCCTTGCGATACAGGACCGAGCCATCCGTCAGTGGACGCAGCGTATCGGATCCCACCGGCCTGTACCAGAAGGTCACCAGCGGCGCGGCCGAACCATGCGCTTGCCGGATGATCACGCGCCGGTTCTGATTGTGCGCTTCGTCGCGCGCGCAAGCTTCGGCCGAGAGGTTTTCCTTATCGGACGCCACCACGGGTTTGGATTTGCCCATGGAAACAACGGCCGCATCGGCTTTCTGCAAGTCGCCCTTCGAGATCAGATACCCCAGCACCGCTTCGCCGCGCTTGCGTCCCAGGGCCATATTCGCGGCGTCGCTTCCGCAACTGCAGGCATGTCCTTCGACAATCAGCGGGCGGCGGTCGCGCCATTCCGGGGAAGTCAGCAGAGCCGCAACCTCGTCGAGCTGGCGGCGGGCGGTATCGTTCAGGTCCCCGATCAAATACCGATTGCGGGGAAAGTTAATGTGAAACGGGATGCTTTCGGCTTCGGCTTCGGTGGTCTCGACGGCCCGCGGCTGGACGCCTCTGACCGCGGCGGCGAGGTCGCGGAAGGTAGCCGCCTGGACTACCCCGCCGGCCTGTTCCTCGGCCGCCCGTTCGCACGATTCGAGCAAAGCGCGCAGTTGCGCGTTACTCGGGTCCAGATCGAGAGCTTTTCGGTAATTATCCGCCGCCCGCGAAAAGACGCCATTTTTCCGGTAGAGATCGCCCAGCCGCTCGAATCCGATCGCTTGGGAGGGATACGCCACGGTCGCCTTGGTGTAGACTTCCGTCGCCTTGATCCATTCCTGCCGCTGTTCGAGCTCCGCGCCGGTTTTGAGCAGCGAAGGCAGATCGTCTTGAGCCGGCAAAATCACAAGTCCGGACCCGAAGAAGGCGGCAGCTATCAACGATATTTTTCGAAATGACATAGAATTACTCCTTTGTGTCGCCGTCCGGCCGCGCGGCGCCAAGACTCTCCACATCCCAGTGGCCGAAATGTTTCTCGTCCTTCGCCCGTGCCAGAAAACGCTGCGCGAGGCTCTTGCGGCTGCCTCCCTTGGCGGAAGCGGCTTGCTGGGCGATTTGTTGCAATTCCGGAATTTCCCAATTCGCGGCGACCAGATACAGGTGCTCCATGCCGGCCTGGGGAGAAACCGTCAGGTTGTGGTCGCCGCCGGGAATACGCTGCTCGCCGGGCGGGAGCGGGTTCTTCAAAGCCGTGGTCTCCGGGTTCGGGAAGATCGCGGTCAGATTCCCGGCAGGGTCGGTCTGAAACAAATAGACGTACGCCTTGACGGACGGATTGACGAGCACGTAAAAAGGATCGCTGGTCGATAAACGCAGCGGACCGCCCGGGGCGCGCCGCAGCGCACCTCCGCGGCCGGGCAGAAAGTCCAACTTGAATCCGACCTTAAGGGGGCTGTTGAATTGCGTCTTAAAATCCTGCCAGCAGGTCAGCTCCGGGTGGGCCTGGAGCGCTGCGTCCGTGAGCGTCGCCACGTCGTCATAACGCCCGGCATCGCGCGTCGCGATCGCCTCGTCCAGGCCGGGACACGCTTGGCAAGCCTTCCAAAACCAGCCCCCGCACCTGGGCACCCGCGACCGCACCACGGCGACACCCACAGCCAGGCAGCCGGCAACCCCGAGGCCCACGAGCAAGCGAACCGCCTGCGGATGCTCGAACATGATGACCCGTAGGTTTGACATTTGCCCCTCAGAACCCCGCCGGAAACAGCCGGTTGATCTCGATCTTCGAATCGCCGCTCTGAAAGAAGTTCTTCTTCGGGTCGGCGTCCAGGCCCGCGGCGTTCAGAACAGCCGTCCATGAGGCCACCATACCGTCCCAGGTTGTCCCGCCCTTTTTGGAGCGATCCACCCAGTCGGTCACGTTGACGTAGAAGCAGAAGGCTTCCCCGCGGTTCGTAAACTTCCAACCCTTGATGTCCGCCGGGGTCGGGAGGCGCGGGGTTTGCTGCATGTCCGAAAAGAACAGCAACGTTGGCTTGTAATCCTGCAAAGCCGGAGAATTAGCGAAGATGGACGCCTGCTGAATGGCGTTCAGAATATCGGTCAGGGGCTTCTTGGGTTTGCGCCGGTCAAGGGCTTTCACTTTCCTAGCCAGCCCGGTTCTGTCGGCCAACGACTGCAAAGCGCCCGGGCTAACGATAGTGATGGGAATCCGGGCGTCATCGGGGTCGTTTCCATGGTCGTCAATGCCGATCACCCCAAACGCGTCGCCGGGGCCCAGGCGCCCGGCCACGGAGGCAGCCAAGTTAACGCAATCCTGCCAGTAGCTTACGAACGACGCGGTCTCATCGAGCAACACAATCACAAGCTTGTGGCGGGGGGCCCCCGACGCGCCGCGCGCGGGGAGCCCGCAGCCGGCCATGAACACGGCCGCCGCGGCGGCCAGCAGGGCCCAGGCCGGGCGGAAAGCTCTCGCGTTGCGAGTCACTAGCGTCCCCCTGCAGCAACTTTGACGGAATGATTTTCGCCGTTTTCAGAAATTTCGGGAACTTCGGCGTCGTGGTTCGAGGTATCGCGCTTTTTTTCGGCGTTGGCGCCCATGATGGCGTCGACAAACTCGGAGAAGACCCGCGCGATCCAGGCGAAGAACCCGCCCTTCTTCTTCCGCTTCTGCTCTTCTTGTTTCTGGTGCCGTTTGGTCTCGGCGCTGAACCTGGTGATGCTGGCGGCCACTTCATAACTCGCCGTCACCATGTCCTGCATGGCTCCTTCCAGTTTGCGCTTCTCCACATCGATGGCCTGGGCGGGCGGAGCCGGCGGCGGCGCCGTCACGTCGGCCAACTTCTTGCCGATGTCGGCGAGGGTTTCGACGTTCGCGGTAATGGCGACCTCCGCGGCATCCAGGTCGGACTTGAAGGTGGCGAGCTGCCCCGTGCAAATCGTCAGGACGCGATTGATGCGATAGCGTTCACTCTCCTTTTGCGCATCGAAGATGCGGCGCCGCAACTGCTCCAGCTCCAACACCCGGAAATCGCCTAAATTGCGCTCCTGCGGGTCTCCCCCATCCGGCGGATTGAGCGTCTCCACATAGCGCTTGTGGACAGCGCGGAGGCTCTCCAGGTCCTTCTGCTCCTGTTCGGTCTCTTTCGCCAGGCGTGGCACCGCGGCGAGCAGTTCGGCGTGCTTGGCGCGCCAGTTCTGGTCGGCCTTGGGCATAGCCTCCAGTTGGCCGATCAGCCGCTTGGCGTCGGCGATGCGGGCCCGCATGCGCTGCTCGATCCTGGTTTTGAGGTTGGCGGACTCCTCCAGCACACTGGCCCACCGCTCGTCCGGGCCGTCGGACGGAGCGTTCCCGTTACTCAAGGCGGAAACCCGGTCCGCAAGCTCGGCCGACTTCGTCTTCCAATCCTCGCGCGCCGTGTTGGGTTCCGCGGCGACCTGGCTGGCCGTCGCCTGCAGATCGGAGAACGGCATACCCATGTCGCGCAGGTCGTGCAGGTTCTTTTGCTGCGCCTTGCAGTTGTCCGTGGTTTTCGAGATCCGCGATTTCAGGTCGTTGGTCTCGTTGCGCAACTGGGAGATGGCCACCGGCACGATCACCACGCGCTGGAAACCGAAGTAGAACCGCAAAAACCACGACCACAGGAAGAGCAGGATGCCGCCCACCAACTTCGGCAGGTAGTTCGCGATGGGGACCAGAAACCGCGGTATGGCGATAAAGCCCAGGGCCGTGTGCGCGATCGGCACAATGAATGAAATGAACATGGTCAGCGCCACGCCCTTCGACAGGAGCGAATCGGCGGTGTTGGTGTCCATGTCCACCAGGTGCGTCATGATCATGTAGCTTCTATAGCCGGCCAAGCCCATTTCGACGCCGATGGAAAGGGCCACCATCGACAGGCAGAGAACCACAATGGAGCGGCGCTTGTTCTCCCCGGCGATCACGCCGAATACGGACTGCGATAGGGAGAAGAGAAGTCCCGCCAGGAGCGACAGCCAGGTATAGGAGCCGAAGAACGGGATTTCCACCCGTTGTGCGCCGGGCATGAAAACCTCCAGCGACTGGGCCAACAGCACCAGGTTCAGAGAAATGATCAACAGCCAGAGCGGCGTCGCGAGCAGACCGTAGGCATTGATGACGGACGGGAAGCCGGTGATCCAACCGGCCGCCTTTTTGCCCATCTCCGGGGCGTGCTCCTGAACCCACTCGACGGCCTCGGGGTTGGGCAGGCAGGCCTTGCCGACCCACCAGGGAATCCTGGTGAAGAAGTACAAACCCACCAATATCAGGAGAGCCCATTCGACCGGGCTCAAGGTCACTCCAAGAAGCGGCATTTCTTTTTCCTCCTGTAAAGAATCTGACGGAAAGATTCCGTCGAACTTGTCCCGAGGGCGAAATTAGTACGATTCAGCCCGGAGGATTCTCTGCGGTGTGTATTATGACACGAAGACAGTGGCTCGTCTCGGTGGGTGCCTGGTTTTCCGCGTTTGGGTGCCGGCCGCGGGACCGGGTAGCGGCGAGATCCGGGGGCTTGGTCCTGGAAGATTTCCGCCCCACGGTGGCTCTTTCGCTGCGCGCGGTGGCCGCGGCACTCCGGGGTGGCGGCTGGGGCGCCGCCCGTGTGGCGACTCTGGGCGGCCTCAACCGGGTGGTGGGCCTGTCGCTTGAGGGCGACGGCGACGTCTTGATGCTGGGCCACCGGGAGCCGCGCTGGCCTTCCCAACATATAGACGATGTGGCGATTGCCTTGCGGAGCGCGTACCGCGCGGGGCCGCAATACCAGGAGCCGATCGGGTGCTCCATCGATCCGCGCGAGGGCGCGGACGATCCGTGGCGGATGCAGGCCGCGACCATCTTCGGCATGGAACCGTCGGAGATGGCGGCCCGGCACGTGGCTATCGATTATGAACTCAAGAAGGCCAGCCTGGGGCTGACCGTTCTGAAGCCAGGGATGCCGACCTTAATGGACGGATCCGACCGGATCTCGGATTGCGCCGCGGCCACGTTGCCCAAGGGAGTGACCGAGACGGCGCATCGCTTTTGGTTTTGTCCCAAGGTGCCGGATGCGCCCCGCTTCGTGCGCGACGGCGAGGCCATTTGGATTCGGAAGCCGGTGGGCGCACAGGTGCTCACCGAAGAGGAATTCCTCGATAGCAAGGCGCACCGGGTGGGCGCCCGGCGGGCGGAGGGCTCCGCGGTACGGATCGCGCAGGCGGTGAGTGCGCTTTTGGCTTCCGGCGAGTTGCCGCAATACGCGGCATTGCGGGGCGACTTCCGGCTGATCGAGGCGGCGAAACTCGCGCCGCTCATGGGTGTGCGGCCCGCGGCGGTCGACTATTACCTGACGGAGCACGCCATCCGCAAGGCGAAAGTGCCGGCGTTCGTCGGCGGGTTGTGGCGGGAAGAGACATCGGAGTTCACCTGTTCGAATCAGGTGGAAGAGATGCCTATACCAGGAGGGACGAGTTACCAGAGCAGCGCCGATGTGCGCACCCGGCGCGTGCGGGTGGTTGGCGGGGTGGAGGCGCGGGTGCCCATTGAGGAAGCGGATGTCCGCTCGGGAAACAACGAGTTGAGCGCAACCATGCGCCGCGTGCGCGAGGCCAGGCCTTCGGCGGATGCGGCAATTTGGACAGTGGCGGCATAAGGAGCGAGTCTATGCGCAGATTGAAAATTGCGGCTCTGGTCGTCCTGATTGCGGCGGCAGGCGTCCTGCGTCCGCTCCAGGCCCCCCAGGCTGGTGTCAACTACATAGAGATCTACTGCAACGCGCTGGGGCCCGTGAACAATCCCCCAATTGGACGGGCGGCCCGCGGGTACGAATCCGGTGCCGACCAAAACGACCCCCATGGTCACAATAGGGGGAATGACGGTTCCGGCGGCGTTTTCGGGTCTGTTGCCGGGCTCGGTCGCGCCGTAATCGGGTGAACGTGCAGGTGCCGGCGGGGAGCCCGACAGGCGATAACGTACCGGCGACCATTCAAATGGGGATTTGCAATCGAACACGGTAACCATTGCGATACAGTAGGATGTCCGTGGTCTATCTCAACCTCGCAGAAAGGGATAACGCATGCAAAGAAGAGCAGGAATCGCACTGAGTTTGTTCGTATTGGGGATGGCACTGCCGCTGGCGGCGCAAGATGTCCCGAATACGGGCCCAAACCAATTCGAGATCGGTGGGTTCGGGGGATTCAGCTATGGAGTGGATCACTCGCGGGCCATGGGCGGAGGCAACGTCACCTACTCCGTCACGAATTGGCTGCTGCCGTATGCCGAAGTCAGTTACTTTCCGAGCATCCAGAGAACGTACATCAGTCCTTTGCCCGACGGTTCCCCAGACTACAAAGAGGTGTTCGATATTCCGCTTGCGGACGTTAATTTCGGTGTGCATATAAGGAAGCGGTTACCCCATACGCAGATCGTCCCTTACGTGGTGGCGGGAATCGGCGTGCTGCATTCACCTGTCCGAACGGAGAACCGGTACGACTATGAGCCCAACACCGGCGGGTACTCCACAACGGCAACGCCGGTTCCGGTGCCGGCCAGTTCGAACTTCGCGGCCAATTTCGGCGGCGGCATCCGGTATTACGTGACTGAGCGATTCGGATTCAGAGCCGAAACCAAAGGCTATCTTTTGAGCAGCGGACCGTTGTACCAGACAGGACGCTGGGTCTACCGGGCGACGTTCGGGGTTTTCATCCAATTCCGGTAACAACGGCAACAGAGAGCCGGTGCGGGCGATCCCAACCCAGGTTGCGAGCTGACGGCTGACCGCTGAGTGCTCGTGGCGCCGCCGCGCCGTGATACCATGTTGCGAACGCAATGCCCGAGCCACTTCCCGAACACCTCTCGGACTATCTCTGGGCGCAGGCTGTAGCGAACGGCGACGTGGATGCGCGCCAGCGTTTCGCTCAGCAATATGGCGAAAAGATCCTCCAGGCCGTCTATATCTGGTGCAAGCCTTTCTGCAGCCGTAATTGCGAGTTGTACCGGGCCGGAATTCGCAAACTAATGCGGCAGTTCCTCCGTCAGGAGTGCGATCAAATCCTGGCGTCCTATACCTATCTTCTCGATCAACTGGAGAACGTAGTACTTAAGCGCTATGCCGGGCAGGCCGCATTAAGCAGTTTTTTGTTTTCCATATTGCATCCCGAGGGGGCCTTTTTTCATAGCTACCGGATTTCATTTGTGCAGTCGGAGAAGGGCAAGATTGTTCCGCCGGTTTGGGCCAACGATCTTTCGGCCGCCGACCGCAACGTGCTGAAGGAACTGATGCACGGCCACGGCGTCGACGGCTTGGCAGCGCGGCTGGGGATGCCGCCGGAGGAGGCCCAGGCGGCGGTCGAACGGATCCACGACGCGGCGAAACGTGCCGGGTGGAACAAGTACTGGCGCCACTTCATGAAAGTTCACGGCCACGAGATCCAAATGCCAGCCGCGTCGAGCGACGAAGACGACGAGAACGCGGTGCAACTGGATCCCCCCGATCCTTCGGAACCCCCGGACGTGCAGGTGGCGCTCAAGGGCGACCAAGCCCGCGTGGTGGCGGCTTTCGAGCAACTTTCGCCGGAGGAGCGCGTGCTGATCCGGCTGCGGTACGTGGACGAAAAATCGGTCGCGGAGGTGGCCCGCGCCCTCAGCAAGACGCCCGGCGAGATCCGCGCCATTGAAAAGGAGGCCATGAAGAAATTGCGGAACTCCTTTCCGGAGAGCCGTTCGTCGGCGCACCCTCCGCCGCCTCCACCTCCTCCGAAGCCGCGTGAGCGGGGGGCCGGCGCGAGCGGCGGGGCCGGGCAATAATATGCGCGGTCCTTCCAAAAGAGGCAAATCCTTCCGTCTAACTTCTTGCAGGAGCAGGAGTGGACGTGAAATGGCGAGGTGGAAATGAATTGTCCTTCGCTGGATGAGATTGCCGCGTTTGAGGCGGACGGGTCGGTTCCGGGCGCGGCGGACACGGCGAGTCATGTGGGCGGTTGCGAGGACTGCCGGCGGCGGTTGCTGGAGCTGAAGCGTCAGCGTGGATCGATCGCCGATCTGGTGGCATCGTGGCCGCCGGAGCGCCGGCCGGGTTGTCCGGGTTGGGAGTCGCTGGCCGCATATGTCGAGCGCGGGCCGGAAGCGGTTGATTCGCGAGTGCCGGTGCATTTGCAACGGTGCGAGTACTGCCTTCTGCAGGTTGCCACCTTCAGCATGGCGCAGAATCCGGCGAAACGGGAGCTACCAGTAATCTCGGGCGCCCGCCCGGCGCGGGTGGAGAAGCGCTCTTGGTTTGGCGGCTGGGGCAATAATTGGTTAGCCTTGGGTTTTGCGGGAGCGCTGGCCACGGCTGGCATAGTTGCGATCGTCGTGAATCGGCCGCCGAAATATGCCACGATCGCTTTGTCGCGTCCGCCCACGGCTCTTCCCGCGCCCAGGTACAGTACGCCCCCGGGTCCTCCGGCCGTTTCGGGACCGGTCACGCGTCCGAATCCGGCGAAACCCTCCGCCGGTACCGGCGGACCGCCAGGCAACCCCGAGCAACTGCTGCCGGAAGGACCGATCCTCTACCGGGAAATTCCCAAGCCGGACGCACCCGTCACTGCCGTATTTCGCTATACGGAGGGCAATGCATCGCGGGAGGTCCCCCTACCTTTGCCGGATGGACTGACACTGCACTCCGGCGACCATTTTTCGCTTAAGGTGAAGACTAAGTCCGCGATGTGGGTGTATGTGTTCCAGGAGGACGGACGCAATGCGGTTTCGGTGCTCTTCCCAAGCGACAATTTCCACACAGGCGCGAATCCGGTGAACTCCGCGAAGGGCAGAATGGTTCCCGCCGAGGGCAGGGAATTCGCGCTGGACCAAGCCACCGGAGTGGAGAGGATCTACGTGTTTTACGGTCCGGCGGCCGTGGACCGCTGCGACCGGCTTGTCTCGCTCGTGGAGTCGCATTCAGTCGATCCCGATGCGAGGCGTATCCTGCACGAGATGGTGCGGGAGGCCAATGCCAGCAGCCCAACGGCGATTGGGTACGCGGCGATCCGGTTCGCGTTTCATCACGAGCCATAGCATCGAGTTTCTTGGTGCATGGAGGGCTGTCGGCGGTCCGCACGCTGGCGGAAAGTGCCGCTCTTCCATGCGGGAGAGTTCGTCCGATGAAATTTGTGGCTACGAAGACCTCCAAGCGGCGCGCCACGATGCTGCGCCGGTTCTTTACTAAGTGGGCCGCGCCACTCATGGCTGTGCTATGGGCCTGAGGGTGCGCGGCTCAGGTGTTTACCAATGTCACGGGCCCTGGCGACAACCCTTGCGAGGGCGCGTCTATTAGCGGTTCCATGCTGGCTCTCTTGGGTGGCCTTTGCTCCGCCGCCGGAGTGATGTTTTGGTTCTTTACCTTCCTCCACCCTTACACTTGGGGCTTGCCCCCAGAGTGGTTGCCAACAAAATGAAGTCCCCGCCCACAGGATTACCGCGACTATTTTCCGCATTGAGTTCGCCCTCTATTTATGTGACATCGCCTTTTTGAGCGCATCAACAGTGTCTTTGTCCGGCGGCTTGAGTCCGACGAGAATTGTTGCTTGTCGCGCTGGAGCGCCATATTCAATTTTGATCGCACCTGCGGTCGGATCGGTTTCCACAAACGACACGGCAATCGGGCTGCCGCTGCTACCAATAGCGTCAGCTATCTTCTTGGCGAGATTAGGATCAGAACCGAACACCTGGATCCCCATAACGAGCTTGCCGCCAGGTATTATCGTCATCTACTGCCATACCTGACCACCGAAGGGCGCTTACTATCTGCTCGGAAAATACAAAACCCTCTGTGTCCAGGGCATACGATACGACTCTTACGCGCTTTCCCGTAAACTTGTCCTTAATACGGGTACAATTGTCGGCAATCTTCACCTCCTGCTCTCTGGTTAGCCGCCTCGGTGCGATCTGTGCTTCGAGCTTGAGGTTATCGCCCTTTAAGCCTTCAACGAGTCCCTCTTGTGTCTTAAGGGCCGCTCTTGCATCCGTGAGATCTTTGTCGAACTGCTTTAGTTTAGCCTCTTGGCGTGCGCTTATTACATTTCCAGTGATCAACGCTCCTGCGCCAACGACAAATGTAAGGAGTATTAAAGCTACCGCGGCCCAATCAAATAGCGATTTCAGCGATTCTATCGACATTCATCAGCTCCTTGGCTGTCAAGCTTTTGGAATTGCATGTACATCCGAACACTAGCTATTGTTGGCGTAGTTTCTCTCGTAGGCGCGGCGATTGCTGGCCGCTTCACCTCGCGGCGGAGACGGCGGCGAACGTCCTGCGCGATCGCCCATCCCACGGATAGCAGCGCCAGCGTCGTGATCAAACGGAATCGGTTACGCACTTTTGGAATTCCTGGTATTTCCGAGATGAAGACTACTCCAATTGATAGCCGATGTAAAGCGGCTAGGCGACGATTGGGCTGCGCGTCGGCGTCCCGGCGAGCGACACGCGCGAATGGATGCGTGCGCCCTTCCGCCCGACGCGCATCCCCATCCGCCCGCCGGCGGTCGCGGCGACGGACAACGGCGGCGGGTGGCGGGACTGGCCGCCGGGATCGCGGTGCGGGATGCCCGTTATGGCAACCCGACGCCGCTGACTTCGGGCATCGGGAAGCGATCGCCCGCCGCAACCGCGCCACGGGCCGCGCTCTGTTCATGAGCCTGATTCACACCTGCGAGCTGAACGGAGCCAATGCCTTCGACTATCTCACCGAGTTGCAGCGGCACGCCGAGGAACTGAAGAAAAACCCGTCGGAATGGATGCCTTGGAACTACCGCGATACGTTGGCACGGCTCGCCACACCGGTCGCCGCGTAGTATGATGAATCCTGCCTGGCCGAAAAGGCAGGAACGTCACTGGAAAATGGCCGAAAAACGGGCCTCTCCGAAGCTAGAATCCGATAACGTTTTTGGCCAGCGACGCAACCAGCCGAAAATGTTCCGAGCCGGCCTGAGGCTACTACTTCTGAACGCCTATTTCCGGTAGATCACGTGATAGCTCGGAAACGCAGCGCCGATTCCGCCGCAGAAGGCCATGGGAAGGGCCCAGATCAGAGGACGTGCGCTGGCCGGGTTCGATTCGTTGCGCAGATACGCCCCGAGGGTCTGGTCAGTGACCAGGCCAATAGCAGCGCCCATGCCGACTCCGATCAGAACATTGCGCATTCGGCGGGATTGCCTGCGGGAAACGACTCGCACGACTTCCTTGCGGAGGAACCTCTGTTCACCGCGACGCGTGTGGATGATCAGGCTTTCGGTGGAACTCGAGACGAATTCCCCCTTTTCCGCGCGGTCGCTGGTGACGACCTCAATCGGGGTGCCAGAATCAAGCTTGCCAAGGCTCTCCCACGTCTTGGGGACGGGAGCTGCAAGAACAAGCCCCACGCTTGCGAGCGCGATCAGCAGCGATCTCATCAGACTCATTCAAGCTTAACTCAAATCCGGCGGCCGATACCGACGTCCGCAGCCTTGCCGAAAGCACACAAATCATGGACGCCACCCTCCGCCCCGCGCGCATCCCATCCGCACGCCGGCGGTAGCGGCGACGGACCACGGGCGGCGGAATGGGCGGGCGGCATCGCGGCGGCTGCAAGGAAGGGTTAGCGGCGCACCATACGCGCCCGCGCCGCTCTTCGGCCGCATCGCGTCCGGCGGCTGCTGGCGCGCCGATCCGGCGGTACGCTCGGGGCCCCACGCCCAAGACGCTGGCGGCGCGGTGACGCGCGATCGCACGCATAGCCGGCCGATGATCGTAGCGAGTCCGCGGGAAATGGCGGAGATGCCGAAGCGATTGTGATCGGAGTCAGTGCGCCGCAAGTGGCGCCGCCGCACTGCCCTGGTATTTTCTTTTGCGCCGAGTGCGGAACTCATACTGCTCGATGCGGACCGCTACTCCGCAGTCGTCGATCCGCAC
>JBEKPZ010000167.1:0-16146 GCA_049520215.1 Bryobacteraceae bacterium
GCCAGGCGGGTGATTTCGTCCTTGCGCAGATCGGGCACGCGCAGAGCAAGGTCATCGATGCTTGAGAAGGGACGGGCGCGTACGATGGCGCGGCCTGCCTCTTCGCGCAGGCCGCGGGCGTAGCGGAGGCCGAGACGCAGGGGGAGGCTATTGCGTTGTCCAGCTAGAGCGCGACCAGGGGGTCGCGCGCGGACGAGGGCGTCCGCCCCACTTTGCACGGTGCAGTCCCAATCCGATTCCATCACGTCCACCGGCAGCACGCGCAGGCCGTGCCGCTGCGCGTCTTTGATCAGCACGGCGGGAGAGTAAAAGCCCATCGGCTGGTTGTTCAGCATGCAGCAAGTGAAAGCGGCCAGGTAATGGCACTTCAAATACGCACTGGCGTATGCCAGCAGGGCAAAGCTGGCTGCGTGCGATTCGGGAAAGCCATACAGGGCGAAGGAGGTGATGGAGTGCACGATGGTTTCCTGCACCGCGCCGGTGATGCCGTTCGCCGCCATGCCGGCGCGCAGCCGCACTTCCAGATCCGCCATGCGCTTTTCCGAGCGTTTGAAGCCCATGGCGCGGCGCAGTTCCTCGGCTTCGCCGCCGCTGAAGCCTGCCGCGATCATGGCCATTTTCAGCAACTGCTCCTGAAACAACGGCACGCCCAGCGTGCGGCGCAGCACCGGTTCGAGCGACGGGTGCAGGCAGTCGGCGGGTTCGCGGCCCTGGCGCCGGTTCAGATAAGGGTGCACCATTTTCCCCACAATCGGCCCCGGCCGGATGATGGCCACCTGCACCACGATGTCGTAGAAGCGCGCCGGACGCAGCCGCGGCAAACAGGACATCTGCGCGCGGCTTTCCACCTGGAACATCCCGATGGTGTCGGCTTTCTGCAGCGCGCCATACACGGCCGGATCGTCCGCCGGCAGATGCGCCAGGTCCACCTCTTCGCCATACGATTCGCGGATGTGCACCAAGCACTCTTCGATGGCTGCCAGCATTCCCAGCCCCAGCAGATCCACCTTGATGATGCCCATGTCCGCGCAATCTTCTTTATCCCACTGGACCACCACGCGCCCGGGCATGGTGGCCGGTTCCAGCGGCACCACCGAATCCAGTTGACCCTGGCAGATCACCATGCCGCCCGAATGCTGCCCCAGGTGCCGCGGCAGATCCTGCACGGCCTGGTACAGCTCCAGAAATTTGCGTATGCGCGGATTCTTCAGGTCCAGGCCGGCGTCGCTGAAATGCCGTTCGGGCGTATCGCTGGGGTCCTTCCATTCCCACGCCCGCACCAGGCTCGACAGGCGATCCAGCGTCACCACCTCAAATCCCAGCGCTTTGCCCACCTCGCGCGCCGCCGACTTCCCGCGATAGGTAATCACATTGGCCGTCATGGCCGCGCCCAGCTTGCCGTAGCGCTCGTAGACATACTGAATGGCGCGCTCCCGCTGCTCGCCGCTGGGCAGGTCCAGGTCGATATCCGGCCACTCGCCGCGCTCCTCCGACAGAAAGCGCTCGAACAGCAGATCCATCCCCACCGGGTCCACCGCCGTGATCCCCAGCGCATAACACACCGCGCTGTTGGCCGCCGAGCCGCGCCCCTGCGCCAGAATGCCACGGTCCCGGCAGAAATTCACGATGTCCCAAACGATCAGGAAATAGCCGTCCAGCGCCAGCTTTTCGATCAGCGCCAGTTCGCGCTCGATCTGCCGCCGCGCTTTGTCGTGATACGGATGGTAGCGCCGCCGCGCGCCTTCATCCGTCCGTTTACGGAGAAACGAAGCCATGCTCTCGCCTTCCGGCACCGGATAGCGCGGAAATTCGTAGCCCAGATCCGCCAGCGTGAATTCCAGGCGCGACGAAATCTCACCGGTGTGCGCGATGGCTTCCGGCAGATCGGCGAACAGCCGCGCCATCTCCGCGCCGGACTTGACATAGCGCTCCGCATTGGGCGAGAGCAGCCGTCCGGCGGTTTTGAGCGTCACCTTTTCGCGCACGCAGGTGAGCACATCCAGCACTTCCCGCTGCCGCGGAGTGGCGTAGCAAACGCCATTGGTGGCCACCAGCGGAATGCCCAGCCGCCGCGCCTTTTCGACGATGGCCTGGTTGCGGGCTTCCTCGTGGCGGTCCATGTGCCGCTGCAATTCGGCATAGAGATGCCGCTTGCCGAAAATGCCCGCCAGCGTTTCATCGATATCCGGCGTAATGCAAATCAACCCGTTCGCAAACTCAGCGATCTCTTCCAAAGTGGCGGCGCCTGCGCCTTTTTTGGCGCGCAATTTCATGCGTGTAACCAGGCGGCACAGGTTCCGATAGCCCTCGCGGTTTTTGCACAGCAGCGGATAGCGCTTGCCGTTCGTGCACGTGATTTCGGAGCCGATGTGCGCGCGCATCCCCGTAATTTTCGCCGCCATATGAAAACGCGGCGCCCCATAGACGCCATCCCGGTCGAGCAGCGCCATGGCCGGAATGCCCAGATCGGCGCAAGCGGAAACCAGATCCTCGGGCACAGACGCCCCCTGCAAAAAACTAAAAGCCGATCGCGCATGTAACTCCAAATAAGGTCCAGCCATAACTTACTTCACCCTGTGGGGCAGGATGGCATCCTGCGCGCCGATTGGCAATCGGCGCAACCCGATCGGCTTCTCAGTCATAACTGCCCTCCACAAACCAACGCCCCTGCTCGCTATAAATCCGATAGAGCGCGCCGTCGTTCAGCGCAACGTCCCATTCATCGCGAGCCCATGGATCGGCAGTCCACCAATCGCCCGAAGTGCGCCAAGGTCCCGCGGCCGCGGTCACATGCCCGCGCACCCCTTCCGCCTGCACATGCACCGGCTGCCCCGAAGCCATCTGGACACGGGCCGCCCGCGCCGGCCGTATAGCCCGCATAACCATCGCCGCGTCGCCCCCTCGCCCCCTCGCCCCCTCGCCGAAGCTCCGCATCGCAAACGCCCCTGGCCGATGCGTATCCAGCAACTCCGGCGATCCCACGTTCCCCTCACCCACCAACCCCCGCAACCGCGCCAGCGTTAATTCCAGTTTTTCCGGCTCGGGCGCGAGAGGAATAAAGAGACCGGTCTGCGCCGCGCGCGGCTTGGCCGGCTCCGCTTCCAGCCATACCTTCACCACTGGCGACGGCGGCGGATGCGCGCCCAGATCCAGATCCAGCAGTTTCAAAAATGCCTTGGTGTCCAGCATGGGGACCGGGAAACGCAACGTGCGTGCATGCTCGCCCCGATTTTCCAGCTTCAAACGCAGCCGCAATTCATTCGTCGCCAGGCCGTGTGAAACCAGGCGCGCACGCAAACCGCTCAACAGCCGCGCCAGCACGAACAGCAGCGGCTCCAGCAACTCCACCGGATATTCCAGTTCCGCTTCTTCTTCAAAATGGACCGGCTCTCGCATGGGGACCAGCGGCCGGTCGCCCGCGCCGCGCGCCAGCTTGTGCAAGCGCAGCCCCTCCGGACCGAGCCGCTCCGCCAGTCCCAGTTCCGGCAACGCGGCCAAGTCGCGGAACCGCCGGATGCCCCAGCGCTCCAGCGTCTCCAGCATCTCCGGCGTTGTACCCAGCAACGTGAGCGGCAGGCTGCCCAGATATTTGGCTTCATCGCCGTAGGGAATCACGCTCACGCCCGCAAATCCGCGCGCCGCGTGTACCGCCGTATCCAAATTCGCCGCGATGGCCACGCTGGCCTGCAGTCCGCGCTCCGCCGCGCGGCGCGCCAGGGCTGCTGCGATTTGCTGGGGCAAGCCGTGGATGCGCTCCAGCCCGTCGGCATCCAGCGCCACGGTGTCCGCGGCGGTCTGCTCCACCAGCGGCGAAAATTCCTGCGCCAGCCGCAGCAGCTTTTCCCAATCGCCAGGCGTGGCATGGATCGCCGCAAACATAATTCCCTACCATCGCGATTCAAAGGTTGCGGCAATTGCCGGCACAGGCTTGCGCCGCTCCACGCGTACCCTGATTCCGCGCAGCAAATTGTGGGGCAGGCTCTCAGCCTGCGGCGGCCTCTCAGGCCGCCCCGTTCCCGACCAAGCCGCCCGCTCGCACCGCATCTCCATCGTGAGCGAAGCGCAGGTCTTGGCATGCGGCTGCTGCTCCACTACCAGCAACACCGTGGGCGTATGCTCCACGGCGCGCCGCAGGCGAAACCAGGAAGTCATCGAGATGCGCCGCGCGGTGACGGCCGGCGTACCGGCAAGATCCATCACCACCAGGCCGAATCCACCGCCCTGCACCAGCAGATCCGCGGCCTTCAAGGCGTGCTCGGCATTGCCGCCGCAGCGCACCCACAAGAGCCGCTCCAGCCGTACGCCGGCCGCCGCGGCCGATGCCGGATCGAAAGCGTCGCTCGCATCCACCAGCGCGCATACATTCTCGCGGCCGGTGGACTGCGCCATGGCCGCCAGCATCAGGCTGGTCCGCCCCGAGGAGGCCGGCCCGTAGACTTCGGTCAAACAACCCTTTGGCAGGCCGCCGGCCATTGCATCCACCTCCGCCAAGCCGGTAGGACAGACCTCCGGTCTGTCCACTTTAAATTCGAAATTCCGGCCCAGCGCCACGGCGCCCATATTCGCCTTTTGTTCGCCTCTACTCTAATTTTGCAGAATTCCGCGACTGGTGTCAAGGGGTGACGATTTGCTGAAGAAACGAAATGTGAAAATCAAGCAGAAACGATAGTTTAAGACCCTAATATTTCCCTTGACAAAAAGAAACAAACAATCGCATAATTCCATGTGAGAGGTGACCTGATGAAATACATGATGTTACTTTTCCTCCTGTCAGCCTTGCCTGGATCTGCGATGCAGCAATCCAGCCTGCCGCCCGGATCAATCGACGGCCAGGCCACGCCGGAACTCATTCCGGACGTTGTTGCCTTCAGGCTATTCTTCACCGCCGTGGCTGAAGACGCTCAGCCTTCTGCCACCCAAATCGCGAAACAAAACAGCAAACTGTGTGGAATCCACTTTAGCGACGCCGACAAGAGCATCTTCGTCCAAGCGCTTCCCGACTTCAAATCCCGCATGGTCCAAGCCACGGCTGCGCCGATGGCCGCATCGCTTGACGACATAGCCCAGGCCACAGTAAATCTGCTACAAACAAATATGAGCCCGGATGGCTTCCAGCGCCTCCAAGCGTACGTCCGAATCCAGAAGAAGCGCATGAAACGATTTCCGTATCCAAGCATGGGTTCCCACCACTAACAACATAAGTAGCAATCGCATGACTACGTTCATAAAGTGCTGTTGCATTGCTGTAGCAGCCGCGGGCATCGCGGCGGCTCAGTCGGTTGATGTTTACACAACCCCATCTTCGGATGGCACTAACTACTACGCAACCAGCTACATGCAGGTAAGCATGGCCAGTAGCCCAGTTTGCCAGGAGCCATCGAAGCCATGCGCCAAGGCCATCCACACTTACAAACAGACTCACTAGCCCCAGTGGCCGCAAGGCTTCATGCAGTTTTGGCCCAGAGCAGTACTCCGCGCTAACCTCTGTCAACCTGAATTGCGAAGCAAGCCTTCCTCTTGACGATTCGCCAGGAGACCCGGACCTCGGGGAATGGACAATCGAGGACCAGCCGTATGCGGATTGCAGCTTAGCCGGGACTTTCCTGAATGGAGCCTGGTGGTCAATAACCAATGTATGGTTGGGTGTTACGTTCTTTCAAAATCCCACTCCGACCTTTTACGGTTGTTACTACTCGCAAACCGCTTGCTCGTCCGGCACACCGTCGTGCGGGGGCGGTTGGGGTTTCCAGATGTTTGAGGGCTGCCCACAATTTATCGCAGGGACTTTCCTTGTAGTTTCCGACTCCCTTCTTAACCTCACAATATGTAGCTTTACAATCACTGTGCCTGCGAGCGGCCCGGGGCCTTGCAGTTGATCGGTTCGTCAAAAATAGCGAGAAAGCAACGCGCCATGCATCGTACAAATCTCGGTCTCAAAGGCACCGTGCGCCACTTGTTGGCAGAGTCGTCGTCATACAACGGTTGGCGCACAAGCGAGGACCGATATTTTAGTCAGGACGGCAGCCTCCTGACGGTTATTGTGCAGCAACCAGGAAGGCCAGAGCTACGCTTGGACTATCGCTATGACCAACGAGGAGCCCGGATCGAACCGACCATCCACGTATCGCACAACGCCGATGGTAGCCGCACGGAAAGCGCGGAAGTGCCGTTGGAGTCATCCAGTTGGACAATGGAATGCCTGCACTCCGTTGGCTTCCGCACCGGCGGTGCGAGGTACACCGATACGACGTTCGACAGCCGGGGAGCGCCCGTTCGTACCGTATTTCGCGATCATCTGCGAGAAGAATTGTCACAACTTCATTACGTGTGCGACGAACATGGAAATGTCTTGGAAGCCCGCGAAAATGGCGGCTTCCTAGGTCCCTTCCGAGTCACATTCCAATACGACAGCGAAGGGCACATCCTGGAGCGCGCTACCTACTTTGGGGAAGAGCGGCTACATCGCACTGTCTACGGCTATAATGAACGCGGAGATACGGTGTCGTCAAAAACCGACGACGAGCCGGCGATAGTGATCGAATACGACTATGATGAGCAATCGAACTGGACCAGGAAGGTCACTCATCACGCTCTGGGTTCAGACGAGGAGCGCCGTCGCATTGAGTATTGGCCTCCATAAGGCCTGGCGCAGGGGGACATCCAGCAGCACCGTGGGCGTATGCTCCACAGTGCGTCGCAGGCGGAACCAGGAAGTCATCGAAATGCGCCGCGCGGTGACCGCCGGCGTACCGGCAAGATCCATCACCACCAGGCCGAATCCCCCGCCCTGCACCAGCAGATCCGCGGCCTTCAAGGCGTGCTCGGCATTGCCGCCGCAGCGTACCCACAAGAGCCGCTCCAGCCGTACGCCGGCCGCCGATGCCGGATCGAAAGCGTCGCTCGCATCCACCAGCGCGCATACATTCTCGCGGCCGGTGGACTGCGCCATGGCCGCCAGCATCAGGCTGGTCCGCCCCGAGGAGGCCGGCCCATAGACTTCGGTCAAACACCCTTGTGGCAGGCCGCCGGCCATCGCATCCACCTCCGCCAAGCCGGTAGGACAGACCTCCGGTCTGTCCACTTTAAATTCGAAACCCCGGCCCAGCGCCACGCCACCCATATTCGCCTTTTATTCGCCTGCACTCTAATTTTGCAGAATTCCGCGACTGGTGTCAAGCTTGGCCATTTGCCGTGGGGCAGGTTGGTAACCTGCAGGCCGATTGTCAATCGGCCTTCGCGAGCGAAGCTCGCGCTGGACGCCTAAAAAGGCGTCTGCGGGCATGATTGCCAACCCTCCAGCCCGATATCGCCGAGAAAACGGAACAAATTGCTTATGAGGAGAGTATCGTCATAATATGACCATCGCGCAGACCGGCGAACCGACTCCTCGGAAGCCGCTCCGGCTATGGCCCGGCGTGGTAGCCGTCGTGCTGCTGTGCCTGGTCAGGTTTGGCGTTCCCATCTTCATGCCCGAGGACTTTGCATTCGCCATCCTCGGCGGACTCTTATGCGCGTTAGCCATCGTCGTGTGGTGGGCTTTCTTCAGCCGTGCGCCCATGCTCGAGCGCTGGGGCGCCGTCGTCCTGATGATCGTCGCGCTGCTCGCGACATCGCGCATCATCCACGTTTCGATTGCGACGGGGATGATGGGGATGATGTTCCCCATCTACGCCATCCCGTTCGTGAGCCTCGCCCTTGGCGTCTGGGCGGTGGCCAGCCGGCGCCTCTCTGACAGACCTCGGCGCGCGACGATGGTCGCGACCATCCTGCTCGCGTGCGGCGTGTTTGCCCTTCTGCGAACCAATGGCGTTAGCGGTGCCGGTTCGGATCTCGCGTGGCGTTGGTCGAAGACTCCCGAGCAGCGGCTTTTGGCCCAAACCGTCGAAGAGCCGGCGGCTCCGGCGCCCCCAGCCGCTCCAGATGCCGCTCCAGCGGCGTCCCCAGCCGCTCCAGCCGCGCTCCCGGCAGCTCCGGCGAAGCTCCCGGCGGCTCCCGCAGCAGCGGAGACAGGTGCCGGCTGGCCCGGCTTTCGCGGACCCCATCGCGACGCCATCGTCCCCGGCGTGCGGATCGCGACCAACTGGTCGGCATCGCCGCCGGTCCAGCTATGGCGCCGGCCCATCGGACCGGGCTGGTCGTCCATCGCGGTCCGCGGCGACCTCCTCTACACCCAGGAGCAGCGCGGTGATGACGAGATCGTCGCCTGCTACAACGCCACCACCGGCAAGCCGGTGTGGAAACACCGCGACGCGGCCCGGTTCTGGGAGTCGAATGCCGGCGCCGGTCCGCGCGCCACCCCCACCCTTAGCAACGGTCGCGTGTACACGTTTGGGGCGACCGGAATCCTGAACGCGCTCGACGCCCGTAACGGCGCCGTCGTGTGGTCGCGCAACGCGGCATCCGACACCGGCATGAAGGTCCCGGGCTGGGGCTTCGCGAGTTCGCCGCTGGTGGTCGACGACGCCGTAATCGTGGCTGCCGCCGGGAAGCTCGCAGCCTACGACCTCTCCACCGGCAAACCGCGCTGGTTCGGCCCCAACGGCGGCGATGGCTACAGTTCGCCACAGATGTTCACCATCGACGGAGTCGCGCAGATCCTGCTGATGAGCGCACACGGCGCCGCCAGTGTCGCTCCAGCCGACGGCACGCTGCTTTGGGAGTACCCGTGGCCGTCGAACACCCGCATCGTGCAGCCCGCCCTAGCCTCGGATGGCGGGGTCCTCATGAGCTTCGGCGAAGCACTGGGAGGATCCGGCATGCGCCGCGTCGCGGTCGCGCATGGACCCGGCGGATGGACCGCCGCGGAGCGCTGGACTTCGAACGGGCTAAAGCCGAACTTTAACGACTTCGTCGTTCACCATGGCCATGCCTTCGGCTTCGACGGCACCATCCTCGCGTGCATCGACCTCACCGACGGGAAGCGGAAGTGGAAGGGCGGACGCTACGGCAGCGGCCAACTCGTCCTGCTGCCCGACCAGGACGTGCTGCTGGTGCTGTCGGAGGAAGGCGAGTTGGCGCTGGTCGCGGCTGCCCCCGACCAGTTCACCGAACTCGCGCGGTTCCCTGCGATCGAGGGCAAGACCTGGAACCACCCCGCGCTGGCCGGCGACGTTCTGCTGGTTCGCAACGGCCAGGAGATGGCCGCCTTCCGGCTGTCCCTCGCGCGCCCCTGAGTGGCACAGTCTTCAGCCTGTGTGCATCCTCCAGGACCCGCTCGGGAACCGTGCCCAGCATAACCCCTGATCCGGCATAATGAGAAAGGTGCGCAAGCAAATCCTCTGCAGGTGCTTCAGGGCAATGCCGACGCGAACATCCGGTTTGAGGATCTGCGATCCCTCCTAAGTGCCCTTGGCTTCGCCGAGCGCATTAAGGGGAGTTCATTCACATTTACACAAAATCCGAGGTTGCCGAAATCTTGAACCTGCAGCCCCGCGGATCGTTTGCCAAGCCGTATCAAGTCAAGCAAGTTCGGAATGTGATCGTTCGGTATAAATGGGGGAAAGGGCGGAATGACCAAACGAGATCATCCTGTATTGGAGCGATGAAGACTAGGCATTCATCGCGGAGATTCCCGAACTGCCAGGCTGTGCCGCCGATGGCGCCACCCGGCAGGAAGCCCTCGAAAATGCAGAGAGCGTAATCGCGGAATGGCTGGAGACAGCGCGCGCCCTAGGACGTCAGATCCCAGAACCAAAGGGCCGCCTACTCTACGCCTGAGCCGTGCCGCCGCTACTCGATCCGGTAATTAGGCGCTTCCTTGGTAATCACCACGTCGTGTACATGGCTCTCGCGCAGGCCCGCCGGCGACACCCGCAGGAACCGCGCCGTCTCGTGCAGCGCCCGGATATCCGGCGCACCGCAGTAACCCATGCCTGATTTCAGGCCCCCCACGAGCTGATAAACCAGCTCCGCCAGCGGCCCCTTGGCGGCCACGCGGCCCTCGATACCTTCCGGCACCAGCTTGCCGTTGGGATCCTGCGCGTAACGGTCCGCATTGCCCTGCATGGCGCCCAGCGATCCCATGCCGCGGTAGGTCTTGAACGTGCGCCCCTGGAACAGTATGGTCTCGCCGGGGCTCTCGTCGGTGCCGGCCAGCAGGCTGCCGATCATCACCGCATCCGCGCCGGCGGCGATCGCTTTGGTGATGTCGCCGGAAAACTTGATGCCGCCATCGGCAATCAACGGCACGCCCGCCGGACGGGTGGCGCGCGAGCACTCCTTAATCGCGGTAAGCTGCGGCACCCCGGCGCCGGAAACCACCCGCGTGGTGCAGATCGATCCCGGACCGATTCCGACCTTGATCCCGTCCACGCCCAGCGAGATCAATTCGCAAGCGCCCTCATACGTGGCTACGTTTCCGGTGATCAGTTGCACGTTGGGCAGCGCCCGCTTGACCGCTTTCACCGCCGCCATCACCCGCTCGGTATGCCCGTGGGCCGTGTCGATGGCCAGCACATCCACCTTGCGCGCCACCAGTTCCTGCGCCCGTTCCAGAAAATCGTTGGTGGCGCCGATGGCCGCTCCCACGCGCAGACGGCCCTGCTCGTCCTTGGCGGCAAACGGATATTTCAACTTCTTCTGAATATCCTTGACAGTGATCAGACCCTTCAGATTGTAGTGATCGTCCACCACCAGCAACTTCTCCACGCGGTGCTGATGCAGGATCGCCTCGGCTTCCTCCAGCGTGGTGCCCACCGGCACGGTGATGAGGTTGTCCTTGGTCATCACATCCCGGATCGGCACATCGGAGCGGGTCTCGAAGCGCAGATCGCGGTTCGTCAGGATGCCCACCAGCCGCGTGCCCTCGGTCACCGGGACGCCCGAGATGCGGTAGTGGCTCATCACCTCCCTGGCGTCGGCGATCTTCTGATCCGGCCCGATGGTGATGGGGTCCACAATCATGCCGCTTTCACTGCGTTTGACGCGGTCCACCTCTTCGGCCTGCCGCTCCACGGTCATGTTGCGGTGAATGATGCCGATACCGCCCTGCTGGGCCAGCGCGATGGCCAGGTGCGATTCCGTCACCGTGTCCATGGCGGCGCTCACGATGGGAATATTCAGGGCAATCTTGCGGGTCAGCGAGGTACGCGTATCGGCGTCGGCGGGCACCACATCGCTGCGCGCCGGCTGCAGCAGGACGTCATCGAAAGTGAGGCCTTCGGGAATGCCGTCTTGGTTCATAGGGTGATTCCTACATCATAGCGTAGGCAGGCCACACCCCAAAAATTGTTAGACTGGTTCTTTCACCCAGATCGGAGACACGGACCCTATGTTTCAATCCAAAGCCTTTGCCTTTTGCCTGGCCTTCGCGATGGCCTCCTCTGCCGCTCTTGCGGCCAAGAAGGGAGACCCTGACAAGGGGAAAGAAGTGTTCCAACAGTGCGCCCCTTGTCACAACCCCGATAGCACGGAAAAGAAAATGGGGCCGGGGCTAAAGGGCCTCTTCACTAAAGCGAAGTTGAACAACGGCAAGAAGCCCACCGAGGAGAACGTGCGTTCCCAGATCGAGGAAGGTGGCAATGGCATGCCTGCCTATAAAGAGATGCTGGGCGACGACGAAAAGAACGACCTGATCGCCTACCTGAAGACTCTGTAAGAGCGTTGTGGGGCAGGCCCTCGGCCTGCGGCGGCCTCTCAGGCCGCCTTTGCCGAGAGCCCCGCTCCCCCTTACGGAGGCGTCAAACCAAAATAGTCCCCCACGACCTTCGCATCGTAAGGCGCATTCAACTGGTTCCATCCGTTGCCGGGCACGTTCAGCACGCCCTGAGTGTAAACGATCACTCCCTGTTGCGTCACCGCAATCACGCGGTCGTTAAACTGATCGCTGATCAGCGTCAGGCCATCCCGCAAGCGCACCGCCCGTGTCGGCTGCGGGTTTGGATTGCCATTCGGGTCCAGCGTGGAGTACATGAAAACCACCGCGCCATTCATGGTGACCTCGATGATCCGGTTGTTGCCCGCGTCCGTGATCAGCGTATTGCCGTCCGGCAGACGGCTGGCGAACGCCGCTGTATTCAACAACGAAGGATCGGGCGTAGCCGGATATTGCCAAACGATTTCGTGGTTGCGCGGATCCACCTCGATCGCCCGGTTGTTGGCCTGGTCGGCGATCAGGATATTGCCGTCGCTCAGCAACTCGGCGCTATTCGGATTGTTGAGCTGATTGAAGCCGGAGCCGCTGACACCCGTCATCCCGTATTGCCACACGATTTGCTTCTGCATGGTGACGATGATCACGCGGTTGTTGGCCTGGTCCGTGATCATCACGTTCCCATTGGGCAGAAAAGTGTTTTGGACCGGCGTGTTGAGCTCATTCGGCCCAGACCCGGTGACGCCCGCCTGTCCGTATTGCCATACGATTTGGCCCTGCTGGTTTACCAGCATGACGCGATTGTCGGCGCAACCGTTGGGGCAGGTGGGTTCGAGGCCCCCAGGCACGCCTGTGCCGGCCACCAGCGTCAGAGCGCCCACCCGCTGCGCATCGTTCACACCCACCACCGACGTGGGGCCTGGGACGCTCGATCCATCGCCGAATTGCCAGACGATATTGTGGGTGTTAGGGTCCACCTCGATCACCCGGTTGTTGGATTGGTCCGAGATCAGGATGTTGCCCGGGGTGTTGAAGCCTGGGCCGCCGTCCGCCAGCAGGGCCGCACCGGTCAGCGCGATGGCCCCAACGAGTACTGCCAGGCATCGCAACAGTGTGCCCGTACGATTCATGTTCATGATTTGTTTCCTCCTCAACCATCATGCGGACGCCTGCCCGAGGATGCGGTGAGCGCGTGGTAAAAGTTTTGTAAAAGTGCGCGCGGCAAATGCGAAAATGTGAAGAATGCCACACGTCGCCAGTTCCGTCGAGCGCGTTCCGCACTCCCGCATCCGAGAGTTGGCCGAAATCGCCATGTCCATCGAGGGTGTGCTGCGTTTGTATTTCGGCGAATCCAACCTGCCCACGCCGGACTTCATCAAACGCGCCGCCATCGACGCCTTGGCCGATGGCTACACGTTCTACACCGAAAACGCCGGCCTGCCGTCCTTGCGCCGCGCCATCGCCAGGCAGTATGGGGAACTGCACAACGTGGAGCTGGACCCTGCCACGGAAATCGTTGTCACGGCTTCGGGCGTGCAAGCCTTGAACGTCGCCATTCGCGCGGTGCTCGATCCCGGCGACGAGGCGCTGGTGCTCACCCCCGCCTGGCCCAATGGCTCGTCCATTGTGGCGATGGCCAACGCTGTCGTCCGCGAAATCCCGCAGCCGTTGCGCGGCGACCGCTACTCGATCGACTTCGACGCGCTACAGGCGGCCCTCACGCCCCGTACGCGCCTGCTGCTCTACACTTCGCCATCCAATCCACTGGGGTGGGTGGCCACCGGCGAAGAACAGCAGCGCCTGCTGGATTTCTCCCGCCGCCACGGACTCTGGCTGCTGGCCGATGAAGTCTACGATCGGCTCTATTATGCGGGCAGTTCTCTGGGAGCGCCCGTGCCATCCATCCTGCGCAAGGCCACGCGCGACGATGCCGTCATCGTAGTCCAGTCTTTCTCGAAGACCTATTGCATGACCGGCTGGCGGGTGGGCTGGCTGGTGGCCCGCCGCGACTTGGCATACAAGGCCACGCAGTTAAACGAGTTCATTATTTCCCATGCGGCCAGCTTCGCGCAGAAGGCGGCCGAGACGGCCTTGGCGCACGGCGAAGCGGAGCTGGCCGCCATGTTGGAGCGCCTGAAACAAAACCGCGACTTTTGTTTGGATGCGCTCCACGCCATGCCCGGCGTGACCGTGCCCCGGCCGGACGGAGCCTTCTATCTCTTCCCCAAAATCGAGGGTCTCACCGACTCGTTTGGCTTTTGCCGGAAGCTCCTGGAAGAATGCAAGGTAGGCCTGGCGCCCGGCGTAGCATTCGGCGCCGGTGGCGAAGGCTCCGTGCGCATCTGTTACGCGGCCGGTCGCGAGATCCTGGAGCCAGCCATGGAGCGCCTTGTGGGGCAGGTTGTCAACCTGCAGGCCGATTGTTAATCGGCCTTTCCCTCGACCCTAAATCCAAATCGCCGCCCCCCCTCGTATACCCCCTTGAAGTCTAACTTCAATCCAGGAGGGGAAGAATGCGAGTCAACGCCTTCCGCGTAGCTGCGTCCGTTCTCTTGATGGCAACCGGCGCTTTCGCCGCCAGCCATCGCAACGGACCGCTGCTGCTCGAAGATCAAACAGCCAACCTGAACGATTTCTACATCTTTCGCAGTTGGGAGCAAGGACATACCAACAGCGTCGTGATGAGCATGAGCGTTCAAGGTTTCCAGAATCCGGACAACGGGCCCAGCTATTACAAGTTTTCCAATAGCGTCCTGTACCGGTTTAACGTCAACAATTCACGCGGTCTGGACGGTAATCCGGACATGCAAATCGATTTCGTCTTCGTCGACACCATCGCGCCGAATGCGCCCTTCGTGTCGTATCTGGGCCAGATCACCAGCATCGACGACCCCGGAATCTTCTTGAAGGAAACCTATGTCGTCGTGATCCGGAACTTGGCGAACAACACGGCCGAGTTCTTCTTCAACGACGTAAACGGCCACGTGCTTTCGGTGGCCCCGCCCAACACCGGCCCCAACGGCACGCCAAACTATGAGCAGAACCTCGGCCAGCCTTCCATATTCACGCTGTCCAATGGCATGCGCGTGTTTGCCGGTCCGCGGGACGACGCTTTCTATTTCGATAGCGGCGCCACTTTCGATTACCTCAATTTCCGCGCTCCGGCGCCGGTGCTGTCCGGTGCCGCCGACCAGGGTCAAGGAGCTGCCTATCCCAACGCCGTGGACGGCTTTGCCGGCTACAACATCAGCCTCATCGCGGTGGAAGCGCCCATCAACATGCTGACGGCCAACGGCTCGGTTCCCACCGCCACCACCGATCCCAACGCCCACATCGCCGGCTGGGCCTCTACTTTGCGCCAGCAGGTAACCGTGCGGCAAAGCCCCAACGATCCGGTACAGTTCGGCGATTATGTGGGCGTAGATCGCGTCGGCAACCCGCTGACCGTCGAGTTGCTCATTCCGCTGGGCATGAAAGACTACTGGAACCGCAGCACTCCGGCTAATGACGCGCAATTCGCGCCTCTCATCGGCGATCCGTTCTTCGTGAGTGCGGTGCTCAAAGGCGTTTTCGGGCTGAACGTGCCGCCCGCGCCGCGCGCCGACTTGTTAAGTGTGTTCGTGCCGGACATCACCCGCATCGACCTGACGATTCCGGGGATTCCCAACGCCCAGCAGAGCCGCCTGGGTCCGCTCGGCGGAGACAATGCCGGATGGCCCGTAGGCGGGCGCAGGCCGGGCGACGACGTGGTCGATATCGGGCTGCGCGCCGCCGCGGGCGTGCTCGTGTCGGGGTTCAATGTCGCGCCGAACAACGAGTTGGGCGACGGCGTGAACTCCAACGACGTGCCGCTGCTCGACCGTTTCCCGTTCCATGCGCCGCCGCATGCCGGTTACCTGCATAGCCAGGAGAACGGCACCAACGGCCGCGGAACGCCCACCGGCCAATAACCTCGTGGGGCAGCCAATGGAGGGCGGGCTTTAGCCCGCGCGGGGCTTTAGCCCCGCCTGCCCCACGTAAATAAGGATTCAGGCAATGCGAACAATCACACTCTTCATCTTTCTCTGTACCGTTTCTTCCGCCCAAGTGAACGAGCCCGACCGCCTGATGCAGGCCTTCACCGACCGCGCCATGGCCGACAAGGTCGCCCGCATGGCCACCGACGAACGCATCAAAATGTACGAAGCCCTGGCCAACTACAACGCGGCTGATCTCCATTATCGAAACCTGCTGGCCGGCGCCTTCATTCAAAAGATGCGCGAGACCATGGACCCAGGCTATCTGGACCGCGCCTCGAAAATCGTAGAGGCGGTGCTCTCCGCCGACGGCGCGGATTATGAGGCGCTGCGCCTGCGCAGCCAGATCGAGTTGGAGCGCCACAACTTCACCAAGGTCGCGGAATATTCGCGCGCATTGATTTCGAGCTCGCCGGACGATCCCTGGAACTGGGGCACGCTGGGCGACTCGCTGATGGAATTGGGCCAATATGACAAGGCCGCCGAAGCCTACCAGCGCATGGTCAACATGCGCCCGGACCTGTCCAGCTACAATCGCGC
>JBEKPZ010000168.1:0-16724 GCA_049520215.1 Bryobacteraceae bacterium
TTGATCGCCGGTCATGAGCGGGGCTGAAGCCCCACGCGGGCTAAAGCCCGCCCTCCAGCTTAGATCGGTTTGCCGTCGGCATCCAGGAATTTCAGCTCGCCGAGATTCAGCTCGCGCACGCCGGCCTCGATCTTGGCGCGGTCGCCCACCACGACCCACACCAGGTTGTCGGGACGGACCACACGCTTGGCAAGGGCCTCGATGTCGGAGACCTGCAACGCGCGCACCCGGCCTGCGAACTTGTCGTAGTAATCGTCGGGCAGGCCATATTCGACGAGGGTCTCGATGGAGTTGGCAACCTCGCTCATGGTCTCGCGCGAACCCGGCAGGCTCAGCGTCTCGCTGGCCTGCACCTTGGCCAGTTCCTCCGCGGTGGGCGGCTTGTCGCCCAGGATGGCGCGCAGTTCCTTGTTAATCTCGGCCAGGGATTCCTTGGTCTTGTCGGTCTGCACCGGCGCGATGACCACGAAGGGCCGCTGCCCGCGCGCGCTGATCAGACGGCTTCCTGCGCCGTAGGACCAATGCTTGTCCTCGCGCAGGTTCATGTTGATGCGCGCGCCGAAGTTGCCGCCCAGAATATTGTTCATGGTCTCGATACCGACCTCGTCCGGGTTGTTGCTGGGCGGCGCGATCTCCCCGGCCAGAATGACCGACTGCAGCGCGCCGGGACGGTCGAGCAGGTAGACCACCGGCTTGGGCCGATACTCGACCGTGCCGATGTTCTTCGCCGGAATGTCGCCCTGCTTCCATCCATCGAGCAGCTTTTCGAGCTTGGGCGTCAGTTCAGCGAGGAGCTTCGCGACGCTGGCTTCGGTGCCGGAACCGGTGAGCGGATTGCCATAGGCGTGCTGCGCGCCGTACAGCAAGCCTGGGAAGACGCGCAAGCCCATGGTCTGCGGGCTGACTTTCTCGCGCTGAATGGCGGAGATCTGCTGCTTCTGCTGGCGGCGGAAATCCGTTTCAGGGAAGGACGGATGCAGGATCACATCGGCGTACAGTTCGAGCGACGGGTCCAGGTTGCTTTTCAGCGCGGAGAGTGAAACGTCGGAAGTGTCCAAGCCCGAGTTGGCGCGCAGTTGTGCGCCCAGCAGCGCGGCTTCTTCACTGATCTGCAAGGCGGTGCGCTTCGCGGTTCCGCCATCCAGCAGCGCCGCAGTCAGGCTGGCAGTGCCCGGCGAAGCGAACTGATCGGCGGCGTAGCCGGCATCCAACTGCAGACGGAAATCCACCACCGGGATCTCATGGCGCTGGGCCAGGATCACCTTCAGACCGTTGGAAAGCGTCGCGCGTTCGAGCTTCGGCAGCTTCAGCTCCGGCGGCGTGCCCGTTTCCGGCATCTTGGAGCGGTCCGCGCTCACAGCGGCGGTCTTGTAGCTCGGGAACGGATGCACTTCCAGGACGTAGACGCCATCCGAGAGCCAACGCCGGGCGGCGGACTTTAAATCCTGAACCGAGGCATCCTGCACGCGCTGCAACTGCGCCTTGTAGAAGCCGGGGTCGCCCAGAAAGGCCTGGCCGCGCGCCAGAACGTCCGACTTGCCGCCGAAGCCGCCGATCCGGTCCACGCCGCGAATAAAACCGGCGGCGTACTCTGTCTTGACGCGCTGCAGTTCCTGCGGCTCGGGACCGCCTTCGAGAAAGCGCGCCAGTTCCTCGTCCACCTCCTTCTCGACTTGGGAAAGCTCCTGGCCCCTGCGGGCCGTGGCCGTGATTAAGAACTGGCTGCCGATTTCATTCTCATCCACGGTGGCCTGCACACTGGTGGCGATCTGGTCGTCGTAGACCAACCGCTTATACAGGCGCGACACTCTCCCTTGCGCCAGGCAGCGGCCCACCAGCATCAGATAATCCGCGTCGGCCGTGCCGTATTGCGGAACGTTCCAAATTTTGTAGATGCGCGCTTGCGGCACGCGGTCCTGCACGGTGCCGCGATGCGTACCGGCCATCTTGGCGACCCAGGCTTCCTGTTTGCCGATGGGCGGCCCGGCGGGAATGTCGCCGAAGTACTTCTCGACCTTTTCTTTCGCCGTGTTGAAATCGATATCGCCCGCCACCACCAGCACGGCATTCGACGGGCCGTAGTAAGTCTTGAACCAATCCTTCACGTCGGACATGGAGGCGGCGTTGAGGTCGTCCATGGAACCGATCACCGTCCAGGAGTAAGGGTGCCCGGCAGGATAGGTGTTGTCGGTGATGAGTTGCTCGGTGACGCCGTAGGGCTGGTTCTCGCCCTGTCGTTTTTCGTTCTGGACGACGCCGCGCTGCAGGTCCAGCGTTTTCTGGTCGAAGGATCCGAGCAGATGGCCCATGCGGTCGGACTCCAGCCAGAGCGTGTAATCGAGCGCGGAGGTGGGGACATCCTCGAAGTAGTTGGTGCGGTCGTTATTGGTGGTGCCGTTCAGGTCGGTGGCGCCCACGCTCTCCATGGCATCGATGTAGCGGCCGTGGAAGTTTTCGCTGCCGCCGAACATGAGGTGCTCGAAGAGGTGCGCGAATCCGGTCTTGCCGGGCTTCTCGTTCTTGGACCCGACGTGGTACCAGATGTTGACGGCAACGATGGGGGCCTTATGGTCTTCGTGGACGATCACGGTGAGGCCGTTGTCGAGCACGAATTTCTTGAACGGGATGTCGATGCCGGCGGTTTGGGCAAAAGCGGCCGCGCATAGCAGGAACGATGGGATTAGCTTTTTGGACATATGGGTTGCTTACTATAATACGACGGGGCGGTCGTCGGCGCCGGGGGTGGGGGTTGCGCGCAGTTTCTCCATTTCATGTCGCAGCTACTTTTTTTCGATTTCGTGTTGCATCAGGTTGCATTGTCGATCCGGCTGCAAGGAGCTTTTCGGGATGGGTTTGGGTGGGATCGGGGTGAGCGGGTGCGCTTTTTGATTGCTTTCTATCCGTTAGGAGGGATGGAAGTTGGGTAATGGCCCGGCGCGCTCCGCGCGCCTGGCGGACTGCCCAGTCCGCCGCAGGCTACCAGCCTGCCCCACATCGGAAGATATACTATGAGGACCTTATGTTTACGCAGGAAGAACGCGAGAACTTGCGCTCCGACCTTTTGGAGCGCGCTGCCGGCAACCAGCGGATCACTGGCGCTGCGATCACCGGCTCGGCGGCAGACGGGCACGAAGACCGGTGGTCGGACATCGATCTGGCGTTTGGGGTCGGCGATGCCGGCGAAATGCCTAACGTCATCGCCGATTGGACGGCGTATATGTACGATCGGCATCTCGCTTTGCATCATCTCGACGTCGTCGCCGGCGCGTGGGTTTACCGTGTATTCTTGCTCCCCAGCACGCTGCAGATCGATCTCGCGTTCGTGCCTGCGACGGAGTTTCGAGCGTTGGCGCCGACGTTCCGCCTGGTATTCGGAAAGTCTAACGAGCCGAGGCATATTCCGCCACCGCCGGTTCGGGATATGGTTGGCTGGGCTTGGCTCTACGCACTGCATGCGCGGACTTCGATTGCCAGAGGAAGGCTATGGCAGGCGGAATACATGATTAGCGCCGTCCGCGACAGCGCGCTGGCGCTGGCCTCGATTCGTCACGGCCTTCCCGCCGTCCATGGCCGTGGCATGGACCTGTTGCCGAGCGGGATCGCCGCGCAATTTGAAGGCGCGCTGGTCCGGCAACTGGACACCGCCGAACTTTGGCGAGCTTTCCGGGTTGCGATTCAGGGGCTGCTGAGCGAGATTCGCAGCATGGATCCGGAGCTTGCGCAGAGGCTGCAAGGAGCGCTTACAGATCTTAGCGTGTCCGATTAGTACAGGCTTTCCTGGTAGAGGCCGATCAGGTTGCCGGCCGGGTCGCGGAACATTGCGATCCAGGATGTGCTATCGGGCCCGTCGTGACGCCGCGGCTCGACGACTTCGCCGCCGTGGGCCGCCGCCTGGGCCAAGGTGGCGTCGATATCGTCGACCCAGATATAGGGCAGCAGGCCGGGCTCACGCGCGATGGGCCGGCCGGTGACCCAGGCGCCGCTCACGTTGCCCGTGGCATCGTCGAAGCTCGGGTGGCCGGTATCGCGGTGGCGAATGTGCCAGCCGAAGACCTGCTCGTAGAAGGCGGCAGACTGGTGGGGGTCGGCCGCGGGAATCTGCAGGTAACACAGGCGCGGGCGAGGCAACTGCGTCAGGCGGTGCTGGATCTGGGTCACGGCGGCGCCCCACGCTTCGGGCTCGACATCGGCTACGGATTCGGTAAACGCCCAGCGGTTGCCTTCCAGGTCTTCGGCGGAGTATTGCCTTTCACCGAACGGCTTGCTGTCTGGCGGACTCAGAATTCGCACGCCGAACTGTTTGGCGCGCTCGAAGTGCGCGTCGATGTTCTCGACACGCACCATCACCGCCTCGACGAACTCACGCGGGTGTGCGAGAGGCTGGCCGGTCAGGAGAACGGAACCTTCGCCAATTGCCAGTTGCGCATGGTGGATGGTGCCATCGGGTTCGGGCGGCGTGCGCAGGCGTTCGGTGAAGCCGAAGGCTCCGCGAAGCCAGTCGATGGCTTTGGCGACATCCTTGTAGATCAGCCTAGGAACAATGGGGCCGGGCGGTGCGGAACGGTTTTGGATCATGGGGCACCTCTCAGCAGGGCATTATAGCGGAACTCAGCAGGGCATTATAGCGGAAGTGCGGTGGGGCGCGAAGCTGGCGGCCCTTGCAGTGGGGCTAAAGCCCCGCGCGGGACTTTGCCATTTGCTGTGGGGCAGGTTGGTAACGGTTGGTAACTTGCAGGCCGATTGTCAATCGGCCTTCGCGAGCGAAGCTCGCAAGCGGGGCTTAAGCCCCGCGCGGGCTCAAGCCCGCCCTCCAGCGCGTTGCGTGTAACATTTGGCGGGCTTGGAAACATCATATACTTAACAACATATGAACCAGCACCATCCGTCCGCCCTGGACCCGGCGGCGCCCCCCGATACTGTGACCCAGCATGCACCTCCTCCGCCCAAGCGGCATTCCGGGCGGGGCTGGCTTTGGGTCTTGTTGCTGGCCCTGCTGGCGGTGGGCGGATATTATTTCTGGTCGAACAAGAATCCCGCTCCGGCCGGCGGCGGCGCTTCGGGACCAGGCGGGGCCGCACAGAAGAAGGGCTTCGGCGCCATACCGGTGGTCGCGGCAAAAGCGCGGCGCGGGAACATTCCGGTTTACTTCACCGGCCTCGGCGCGGTGACCCCCATCTACACGGTGGAAGTGAGAAGCCGCGTGGACGGTGAGTTGATGCAGATCAACTTCAAAGAGGGGGAGATCGTGCATAAGGGCGACGCGCTGCTGGAGATCGACCCCCGCCCTTACCAGGTGATGTTGACGCAGGCTGAAGGACAACTGGTAAGGGACCAGGCGATACTGGACAACGCGCGGGTGGATCTGACGCGCTACAAAACGCTGCTGGCGCAGAACGCGGTTCCCGAACAACAGTTGGTTACGCAGGCGTCCCTGGTGGAGCAGGAAATTGGAATCGTGAAAACCGACCAGGGGGTAATCGACAGCGCGAAGCTGAACATTACCTACAGCCATATCCTTTCGCCGATCACGGGCCGCGTCGGCCTGCGCCTGGTGGATCCGGGAAACATTGTGCATGCCGCCGACACCAACGCTTTGCTGGTGATCACGCAAATCGACCCGATCAGCGTGATCTTCACCATCGCCGAGGATCAACTTCCGGTAGTAACGCAGAAGTTTTGGGCCGGACAGCACCTGACGGTGGACGCATTCGACCGCTCGTCGAACACCAAGCTGGCAACGGGTGTGCTAGCCACGCTGGACAACCAGATCGATCAGACCACTGGCACGTTGAAGCTGAGGGCCAACTTCGACAACAAAGACAACAAGCTGTTTCCCAACCAATTCGTGAACGTGCGATTGCTGGTGCAACTGAAGCAGAACGTCACGCTGATCCCCACCGCGACGGTGCAGCGCAATACCTCAATGACCTACGTGTTTCTGGTGCAGGCGAACAACAAGGTGACGGTGCGCGCCATTAACTTAGGCACGACCGAAGGCGACGATTCCGAGGTTACGTCCGGGCTTGCGCCCGGCGACGTGGTGGTGATGACGGGCGTCGACAAGCTGCAGGAAGGCACCCAGGTGACCGCGCACTTCCCCGTTGAAACGGGGGGCGCGGCGGGCCGGCCGGGGAGCGCCGGCAATGCTCCCGCCGGCAAATCTGCGGGCAAATCTGCACACAAGGGAAGGTAGATGAGCCCATCCCGGACTTTTATTCTCCGCCCCATCGCCACGTCTCTGCTCATGGTGGCGATCGTGCTTACCGGCATCGTGGCCTACAAGCAGTTGCCCATCTCGGCGCTGCCGGAAGTGGACTACCCGACCATCCAGGTGATCACGTTTTATCCGGGCGCCAATCCGGACGTGATGGCTTCCTCGGTCACCGCGCCCCTGGAGCGGCAATTCGGCCAGGTTCCCGGCTTGCAGCAGATGACCTCGACCAGCTCCGACGGGTCTTCGGTGATCACGCTGCAATTCAGTCTGAGCCTGAACATCGACGTGGCGGAGCAGGAAGTGCAGCAGTCCATCAATGCCGCCGGAACGTACCTGCCGGCCGACCTTCCGAACCCGCCGATTTACAGCAAGAGCAATCCGGCGGATACTCCGATTCTGACGCTGGCGCTGACCTCCGCCGACTTACCTCTTTCGCAGGTCGAGGACCTGGCCGATACGCGCCTGGCGCCCAAGATTTCGCAACTGCCGGGCGTGGGCCTGGTGAGCATCAGCGGCGGCCAAAAGCCGGCAGTCCGGATTCGCGCCAATCCCACATCGCTGGCATCCTACGGCCTGAACCTGGAAGATGTCCGCACGGCGCTGGTGGCGGCCAACGTGAATCAGGCCAAGGGCAACTTCGACGGTCCGCACCAGGCGTATCAGATCGGCGCCAACGACCAACTGATTTCCAGCGCCGACTATAAGCCGATGATCGTGGCCTACCGGAATGGGGCGCCGGTGAAGCTGACGGATGTCGCCAGCGTCACCGACGATACGGAAAACGTGCGGCAAGCGGCTTGGATGAACGACGTGCCGGCGGTGATCGTCAACATTCAGCGGCAGCCGGGCGCCAACATCATTTCGGTGGTGGATCGCGTCAAACTGCTGCTGCCGCAGTTGACCGCGACGCTGCCGAGATCGGTAAACGTCGGCATTCTAACCGACAGGACCAACACCATTCGGGCATCGGTCGAGGACGTGCAGTTCGAACTGGGGCTGACCGTGGTGCTGGTGGTGCTGGTGATGTTCCTGTTCCTGCGCAACGTGGCCGCCACCATCATTCCCAGCATCGCGGTGCCCGTCTCGCTGGTCGGCACTTTGGGCGTGATGTATTTGTTGGGCTATAGCTTGAACAACCTGACCTTGATGGCGTTGACCATCGCCACCGGATTTGTGGTGGACGACGCCATCGTGATGATCGAGAACATCGCGCGGTATATCGAGGAAGGCGAGGCTCCCCTGAAGGCGGCGCTGCGCGGCTCGGAGCAAATCGGGTTCACCATCATCTCGCTGACCATCTCGCTGATCGCGGTGCTGATCCCGCTGTTGTTTATGGGAGATATCGTAGGGCGGCTGTTCCGGGAGTTCGCGGTGACATTGAGCGTGACTATCCTGGTTTCGGCGGTAGTCTCGCTGACGCTGACGCCCATGATGGCTTCAAAGCTGCTGAAGCACACTCCGGAAGCCAGCCAGGGGCGCCTGTTCCGGGCTTCCGAGCATGCTTTCAACTCGATCATCGCGTTCTACGGCAAGACCCTGCGGTTCGTGCTGCGTTTCCAGACCATCACGCTGCTGGTGGCGGTGGCGACCCTGGTCTTGACGATCGTTCTTTTCTGGCGGATTCCGAAGGGCTTCTTCCCCATCCAGGACACCGGCGTGATTCAGGGTGTCTCGGAAGCCGCGCAGACGGTGTCCTTCCCGGAGATGTCCAGCGAGCAGCAGGCGCTGGCGAAGATCATCATGAAGGATCCGGCGGTGGATAGTCTTTCTTCGTTCATCGGGATCGACGGCACCAACACCACGCTGAACAGCGGTCGGATTCAGATCAACCTGAAGCCGCTGGACGTACGCAAAGTCGACGCGACCGCGGTGATTCTCCGCTTGCAGCCGCAATTGGCGTCGGTGGCGGGCATTACGCTGTTCATGCAACCGGTGCAGGATCTGTCGGTGGACGACCGGGTGAGCCGCACGCAATTCCAGTACACGCTGGAGGACGCCAGCGCAGAAGAGTTGAACGAGTTCGCCCCGAGGATGCTGGAGAAGCTGAAAGAGCTGCCGGAACTGCGCGACGTGGCCAGCGATCAGCAGGTGGGCGGCCTGCGGGCGAAGGTGGTGTTCGATCGCCAGACGGCTTACCGGCTGGGCATCACGCCTTCCGAGATCGACCAGACGCTCTACGACGCGTACGGCCAGCGGCAGGTCTCCACCATCTTCACGCAATTGAATCAATACCACGTGGTGCTGGAGGTGGGGCCCGCATTTGGCAAGAATCCGTTGGATCTGCGCGATCTGTACATCCGCACCGGTATGGGTTCGGCGACGGGCGGCGCGGGCGTAGTCGCCGGGAGTTCCACGGCCGCCCAAACGTATGGTCCGCAGAGTGGATCGGGGGCGGCGGTGGCCAGCGCCTCGGCGGTGACGGCCAACAATCCCACGATCGCATCGAGCGCGGTGTTCGGCAGCGGGACTTCCTCCGCCTCCGCATTCCCGAACGGCGGGCAGGTGCCGCTGAGCGCCTTCACGCACGTGGAGACGTCCAGCGCTCCGATCACGGTGAACCATCAAGGCCAATTCCCGGTGGTCACCCTTTCGTTCAACCTGGCGCCGGACGCGTCATTGGGCGATGCGGTGAACGCGGTGAACAAAGTGAAAGCCGAGATCGGCATGCCGCCCAGCGTGCAGGCCGCCTTTCAGGGCACGGCGGAAGCCTTCCAGGCATCGCTGGCTAACGAGCCGGTTTTGATCCTGGCGGCGCTGGTGACGGTTTACATTGTGCTGGGCGTGCTGTACGAGAGCTACATCCATCCGATCACGATTCTTTCGACGCTGCCCTCGGCGGGGGTGGGCGCGCTGCTTTCGCTATCGCTATTCCACCAGGACTTCAGCGTGATCTCGCTGATCGGCATTGTGCTGCTGATCGGCATCGTGAAGAAGAACGGAATCATGATGATCGATTTCGCGCTGGACGCCGAGCGCAAGGAGGGCATGCCGGCGGTGGATGCGATTTACCAGGCGTGCCTGCTGCGTTTTCGTCCGATCATGATGACCACTATGGCGGCGTTGCTGGCGGCAGTGCCGCTGGCGTTCGGCGGCGGCACGGGTTCGGAATTGCGCCGGCCGTTGGGCATCACCATGATGGGCGGATTGATTTTCAGCCAGGCGCTCACGCTGTATACCACGCCGGTGATTTACCTGTGGTTCGACCGGCTGGCGCGGCGTTTCGCGGGCGAGGGAGCCCAGGAACGCGAGGCCGATCTGGGCGCGGAGCCGCTTCCGGGGTAGGGGCGTCATGATGGAGATGCATGGACTATTCAGGGCCGGGCCCACTGGGCAAAACGGAAGGCCGATTGACAATCGGCCTGCAGGTTGCCAACCTGCCCCACAAGGATCATCATGAACGTCTCCGAGGTCTTCATTCGGCGGCCGGTGGCCACCACCTTGCTGACAGTCGCGATTGGGCTGGCGGGCGCGGTGGCGTTTCGGATACTGCCGGTGTCGCCCCTGCCGCAGGTGGATTTTCCGACGATTTCGGTGCAGGCGGGCTTGCCCGGGGCCAGTCCCGAAACCATGGCCTCGTCGGTGGCGACGCCGCTGGAGCGCCAGTTCACGCGCATCGCATCGGTCACCGAGATGACTTCGTCGAGCAGCCTCGGATCGACCAGCATCACCCTGCAATTCGATCTGAACCGCAACATCGACGCGGCGGCGCGCGATGTGCAGGCGGCCATCAACGCGTCTCGCGGATACCTGCCTACGAATCTGCCGAATAACCCCACCTACCGGAAGGTGAACCCGGCCGATTCTCCCATCGTGCTGCTGGCGCTGACGTCGCCCATTCTGACCAAGGCCCAGATGTACGACGCGGCCTCGTCCATCATGGCGCAGAAACTGTCGCAGATCAGCGGCGTGGGACAGGTCATCGTGGGCGGAAGCTCGCTGCCGGGAGTGCGGGTGGAACTGGACCCGCGGGTGCTCAACAAATACGGAATCGGCCTGGAGCAGGTGCGCGGCGTGCTGGCCGCGGCGAACGCCAACACGCCCAAAGGACATTTCTCGGACGGTCATCGCGCGTGGGAGGTGGGCGCCAACGACCAGATGTTCAAAGCCATCGATTACCAGCCGTTGATCGTGACTTACAAGAACGGACTGGCGGTGCGGGTCTCGGACATCGGCCGGGCCGTGGACTCGGTGGAAGACATTCGCAATGCGGGCTACGCCAACGGGCGCCCTTCGGTGATGGTGATCATTTTTCGCCAACCGGGGGCCAACATTATCGATACGGTGGACCGCATCCGGGCCGAGCTTCCGGTGTTGAAGGCTTCCATGCCGCAATCCATCGACATGAATATCGCCATGGACCAAACCGTCACCATTCGCGCTTCGGTGCACGACGTGGAGCGGTCGCTGCTGATCTCGGTGGCGCTGGTAGTGCTGGTGGTGTTCGTGTTCCTGAGGAGCCCGCGGAGCACGTTCATTCCCAGCGTGGCGGTGCCGGTGTCGCTGATCGGCACGTTCGGCGTGATGTACCTGCTGCATTACAGCATCGACAATCTGTCGCTGATGGCGCTGACCATTTCCACGGGCTTCGTGGTGGACGACGCCATCGTAGTGATCGAAAACATCACGCGCTACCTGGAACAGGGCATGCATCCGTTCCAGGCGGCGCTGAAGGGCGCCAAGGAAATCAGCTTCACGGTACTGTCCATGAGCACCTCGCTAATCGCCGTGTTCATCCCTTTGCTGCTGATGGGCGGCATCGTGGGCCGCCTGTTCCGCGAGTTCGCCGTAACGCTGTCGGTGGCCATCGCCGTTTCGCTGGTGGTTTCGCTGACCACGACTCCGATGATGTGCGCGCACCTATTGAAGGAACACCGGGAGCACGGCTGGCTCTACAACATCACCGAACGGGCATTCCGGGCCAGTATCAATTTGTACGGGAAGACTCTCTCGGCGGCGCTGCGGGCCGCGCCGCTTACGCTGGCTATCCTGCTGGCGACCATTGGCTTGAACGTGTACCTGTTCATTCATGTGTCCAAGGGATTCTTTCCGATGCAGGACAACGGGCGCATGATGGGCGCCATTCAAGGCGATCAGGACACCTCGTTTCAATCCATGGACAAGATCCTGCTGCAGATGATCAACATCGTGCATGCCGACCCGGCCATCGACACGGTAGCCGGATTCACGGGCGGAGGCACTTCCAATACGGCGCGCATGTTTGTGTCGTTGAAGCCCGTCGAACAAAGGCCCACCATCGATCAGGTGATCGGGCGGCTGCGGCCCAAGTTGGGCCGGATACCGGGGGCCACGCTATATTTGCAGGCATCGCAAGATCTGCGGGTGGGCGGACGCATGAGCAACGCAATGTACCAGTTCACCATGCGGGGCGACAACCTGGCGGATCTGCAGAACTACGCTCCCAAGATGCTGGCGGAGCTGCGGACCATTTCAGTGATCGCCGACGTGAGCAGCGACCAGCAGGATCGCGGGCTGCAGTCGCTGGTAGTGTATGACCGGACGACGGCAGCGCGGTTCGGCATCTCGTCGCAACTGCTCGACAACACGCTGTACGACGCTTTCGGGCAGCGGCAGGTGTCCACCATGTACGCCACGTTGAATCAGTATCACGTGGTCATGGAGGCGGCGCCGGAATTCTGGCAAGACCCGGAGTTCTTGAGCCAGATCTATGTGAAGACACCCGCCGGACAACAGGTTCCGCTGAACGCGCTGGCGAGTTTCGGCCCAACCACCGCGCCCCTGTCGGTGAATCATCAGGGGCTCGGGCCGGCGGTGACTGTCTCTTTCAATCTACAGCCGGGCGTGGCACTGGGAGACGCCGTGCAGTTGATACTGGGCGCTGCCGCCAAGGTGGGCCTGCCGCGCACCATCCAGACCGGATTCGCGGGCACGGCGCAAGCCTATCAGCAATCCCTCGGCAGCGAACCGATTTTGATCCTGACCGCGCTGGCGGCGGTGTACATCGTGCTCGGGATTCTGTACGAGAGCTACGTGCATCCGATTACGATTATTTCCACGCTGCCCTCGGCGGGTGTGGGCGCGCTGCTGGCTCTGATGCTGACGCACACCGATCTCAGCATCATCGCCATGATCGGCATTATTCTGCTGATCGGCATCGTGAAGAAGAACGCAATTATGATGATCGACTTCGCCCTGAACGCCGAGCGGGTTGAAGGCAAGAACTCGCGGGATTCCATCTTTGAGGCGTGCCTGCTGCGCTTCCGGCCGATCATGATGACCACCATGGCGGCGGCGCTGGGGGCCTTGCCGCTGGCGTTGGGGAGGGGCACGGGATCGGAGCTGCGGCGCCCGCTTGGAATTACCATTATCGGCGGGCTGCTGGTGAGCCAGTTATTGACACTTTATACGACGCCGGTGGTTTATCTGTACTTCGACCGGCTGCAACACTGGTGGTATCGCGTGCGCCACAAGGAGGCTCCGGAGAACCACCCATTGGGATCTGAAATCTGATGCTGGATAATTTGTTTATTTGGAGAATGCCGCACGGGCGGCCTGAGAGGCCGCCGCAGGCCGAGGGCCTGCCCCACAAGGCCTGGCTTTTGGCGTGCCTGGTGACGATGGCGAGCGGCTGCATGGTCGGCCCGAACTACAAGCGTCCCGCCGCGCCGCAAACGCCGGCTTACAAAGAGCCGCTACCCGACGGCTGGAAAGAAGCGCAGCCCAACGACGCGGCGATCCGCGGCAAGTGGTGGGAGATTTACAACGACCCGCAGCTTAATGCGCTCGAGGAGCAGGTGAACCTCTCGAACCAGAACGTGCTGGCCGCGGAGGCTAACTTCCGGGCGGCACGGTCCGCGATCCGCGTGGCGCGGGCGGGGCTGTACCCGACTGTTACGGTGGGGCCGTCGGTGGGGGTTGGACAGTCGGCCAGCAGCACCATCGGAGGCGGCCGCGCTCCCATTGCGGCGCTTTTCGATCTGTCGGCAACCCCTACCTGGACGGCGGACATCTGGGGCAGCGTCCGGCGCAGCGTGCGGGCCAATGAGGCCACGGCCCAGGCCGACTTCGCGTTGTTGGAGAACGCCCTGCTCTCGTATCAGTCGGAATTGGCGCAAGACTATTTCGATCTGCATGGAACCGATGGCGACATCGACTTACTGGATCGCACGACCAAGTCATACGAAGAGTATCTGACCCTGACTCAGAACCGTTACAAGGCGGGCGTGGCGTCGGGCGGAGACGTAGCGCAGGCGCAGACCCAGTTAGACACTACGCGGGCACAGTTAGTGGACCTGGGAGTGGCGCGCGCGCAGTTCGAGCACGCCATCGCCATTCTCACGGGCAAGCCGCCCTCGGCGTTGACCGTTCCCGCCGCGCTGCTGAAGACGCCTCCGCCGCCCGTGCCGCTGGAACTGCCTTCCACGCTGCTGGAACGCCGGCCCGATATCGCCGCCGCGGAACGAACGGTGGCCGCGGCAAACGAGCAGATCGGGATTGCAATCGCGGCGTTCTATCCCACGCTGACGCTAAGCGCGTCCGGAGGTTTCGAAGCTACCAACATCGCGAAATGGTTCTCACTGCCGAACCGCTTTTGGTCGCTGGGAGCGGGGATGTCGCAAGTGGTTTTCGAAGGCGGCAAGCGGCGGGCGGAAGTGAGTATGACCGAGGCCCAGTATGACTCTACCGTAGCGAGTTACCGGCAAGCGGTGCTGACCGCGTTTCAGCAGGTGGAGGACAATCTGGCCGCGCTGCGCATTCTGGCCGAGGAAGCCATCGCGGTGGACCGGGCGGTGAAGGCCGCCGAGGACTCGCTCGCCATTGCCACCTATCAATACAAAGCGGGCACGGTCAACTATCTGCAGGTCATCACGGCGCAAGCGGCCGCTTTGGTCAATGAGAGGTCCGCGGTGGATCTGCTGACGCGCCGTCTGACTTCCAGCGTGCTGCTGGTCCAGGCGCTGGGCGGCGGATGGGATAGCAAGAACATACCCACGCGCGGCGAGTTGATGCAAGGCCAATAGTGGGCCTATGAACGAAGTACGCGTCAACCGCAAAGCGGCCCGCCGGGTGGCATCGGGGCATCCCTGGATTTTTGAGAGCGACGTTCTCGATACCGGCGGCGCGGAGGCTGGTGCCGCGGTCCACGTAATCGACCTGAAGGGCAGATCGCTGGGCACGGCCCATTTCAGCGCGGCTTCACAAATCGCGTTGCGGATGCTGTCGCGGAGTGTCGAAGAGATCGGCCGCGAGTTTTTCGCCGAGCGCCTGGCCGCGGCGGAGGCGCATCGCCGCCGGGTGGTGTGCGGCACGGATGCGTATCGCGTGGTGCACGGCGAAGGCGATTTGCTGCCGGGGCTGGTGGTGGACCGGTATGCGGACTGGCTGGTCCTGCAAACGCTGAACCAGGGCATGGACCGCGCACGCCAGTTGATCGTGGACAGCCTGGTTGATTTATTTTCGCCAAGGGGCATCGTGGCGCGCAACGACGCGGCGGTGCGCAGCAGAGAAGCGCTGCCGCTCGAGAGCGGCGCGATTTATGGCGAAGTGCCGGAGGCCGTGGAATTCCAAATGAATGGGCTGCGCCTGCACGCCGATCTGCTGCATGGCCAAAAGACCGGCGCGTTTCTCGACCAGCGGGAAAACTACGTCGCGGCGGCCCGCTACGCACGGGGCAAGGCGCTCGATTGTTTCACTTCCAGCGGCGGCTTCGCGCTGCACCTGGCGCCGGTGTGCGAATCGGTGGAAGCCCTGGATAGCTCCGGTGGGGCGCTGACCATCGCCGCGCGCAATGCCGCGCTCAACGGCCGCTCCAATATCGAATTCCGGGAGGTGGATGTCTTCGTCGTGCTGGCGGCATACGCTTCGGCGCGGCGCCAGTTCCAGACCGTGATCCTGGACCCGCCGGCCTTCGCCAAGTCGCGCAGCACCGTGGAAGACGCCATCCGCGGGTACAAGGAAATCAATCTGCGGGCGCTGCGGCTGTTGGGCAAGGGCGGGATCCTGGTGACGTGTTCCTGCTCGCATCATCTGAAGGAAGCGGATTTCTTGGAGTTAGTGGCGCAGGCATCGCTGGACGCCGGCCGCCAGTTGCGGGTACTGGAACGCAGGACGCAGAGCTTGGATCATCCGATACTACTGACGGTGCCGGAGACTCATTATTTGAAGTGCCTGATTTTGGAAGTGCTATAGCCACCGGTTACCAATGACTTAGCGGCAGTTGGTAGCACAGGCTTCAGCCTGTGAGAGCCCGCGCGGTTCTTTCAAACAGGCGTCACTGAATTGTCACATTGACTGTGTTGGCGGCTTGCCCGTCCGCGGTAATCACGATGTTCACGTTTCCCATACCCGCCAACGCCTGCGGCAGCGGGCCTATGTTCACCTGATCCTCTCCGACGAACTGCGCCGTCGCAGCCGCCCCCAGTACCGGCACGCTCAAGCCGCCTACCGTCGCGGTGAAGCTCTTGGCGTTGCGGAAGCCCGTGCCGTAAATCTCGAGATAAACCTGTTCCGTGGATGGTCCGAGACTGACCGGCAATGCAATCACGTTCCCGGATGCCAACTGGTACACCGGCTGCAGCGCTTGCTGTGCTCCGGAAACCACAGGCAGAACCCAGGCCGCCACCAGCCCCGAGCCATTCAACGGAAAGATCCCCGGCGAAACGCTGCCGATTGTGATCGTTGTGGACTGAGCAGTTCCATTCTGATTCTGGATCGTCACCGTCGCAGTTCCCGCAGCCGTGCCCGCCGGAATCTCGAAATTGATCTGCCCCGGCGCGACGTAATACAAGGGAGCCGTACGCGTTACGCCGGCTGAGTCTGTGACCGTCACGGAGTTGCCATCAAGCGATGTCGGCAGCGGCAGAGTCAGCGCCGGGGCTGTTCCGGTGGCCAAATCCACGCCATATACGGACATGATGGACTCCGCCGCGAAGGCTTCGACTTGTCCAGCCGGGGCTAGTGTGACCACCGGGCCGGTTGGCGAGATCTTGGCGATCATGCCGTCGCCGTAAGCCCCTGAGCCTCCGTGGTAAGAAGGCTGGACCACGCCGGGCGTCGTCGGGAGCGTATCGCCAATCATGTTGCCCGCAACATAAATGTTCCCGGATGCGTCCACCGCCAGGCCCGATAGAGATGAATTGCCGTTAACGCCAACGCCGGCAGCTCCCACCAGCGAAGAAAACAACAAGTTGGCTCCCGTCGGGTCGAGTTCCGAGACGAACCCCCCGGAGACCAGACCAGGTTGCAGTGCATTGACTCCCTGGAAAAACTCGCTGTTGTAACCCGTCACGTATACATTCCCTTGAGCATCGAGTTGAATAGCTCCGAAGTAGTCGGCGACTTCCACAAACGTGGACCAGACCAGACCGGTTCCCTTGGGATTCAGCTTGGTCACGAATACACAATTGTTTCCTACACAGGTGCCCTGATAGGCGCCCGGCGTTAAGGGAAACGTTGTTGAGTTTGTGTAGCCGCCGATATAAGCGTTGCCCTGGCTGTCGGCAACCACACCGCCCGGAAGGTCGCCGAAGCT
>JBEKPZ010000169.1:0-18334 GCA_049520215.1 Bryobacteraceae bacterium
CTACTCTTCTGGCAACTACGCGGAGGCAGTGAAAGCCTTGTGTACGGCCGTGGATTTGGATCCTGCTGACACGAAGGCGCTTGACTTCCTCGGCAAGATGTATGATGTAGCTCCCGAACTATCCGGGGAAGTAACCATGCGGCTGGCCCACTTCGCAGAGCTATACCCGAATAATCCGTCGGCGAACTACTACTATGCACTAGGGTTGAGGAAACGCAATCTGAGTTCCGGGTTGAATGGCTCGGAAGAGCAGGTCGAGGCGCTGCTGCATAAGGCCGTGGCCCTTCGTCCCGGCTTCGCCGACGCGCATTTTCAACTCGGGTTGCTCTATTCGGACGAAGGACAGACAACCCGAGCCGTAGGTGAACTCGAAGAAACAATCCGGCTTCGACCCGATTGGAAAGCTGCGCATTACCGCTTGGCCCAGCTTTACGCAGAAGAAGGGAAGGGGGAGCTTTCTCGCAAAGAATTCCAGGTCTTCAGGTCACTGAAGAAGGACCAGTGAAACGCCTAGGGCCATTTACCCGCCCGATTACCCTCTTTGGTCCTAATTTATTTGATTTGCTCCGCCAACTCTAAAATAATCCCCTCCGGCCCACGAACATAACATAATCTATAAGCGTTTTCGTAGTTTTGTATCTCACCAAACAGTTCCGCGCCTTTCTTTGTCAATTTGGCAACAACGGCTTCAATATCTTCAACAGCAAAGGCAATATGCCGGATACCCAGAGTATTTGCCAAAGGACGCTGCATGTCTTTTTCAACCGATGGCATGTAAAACTTCACTAGTTCTATATTCGCCTCACCGTCTGGCGTTCGCAACATTACACAAGCCGCTTTAACGTCTTGAAGCCCCACTACCCGATCCACCCACTCGCCTTCCACTTTTCCTTCCCCCAGCATTTCAAGGCCAAAGTCAAGAAAAAAGGCTTTTGCGGCAGGAAGATCATTGACGATTATACCCACATGATCTATTCGATGGATCTTCATATCTCATATTTACGCTGCTCCCGCGCATCATGTCAAGCCGCGCGCCGCAGCCCAACCCTTAAAATACTAACGAGATTGCACGAGCGCGTGCACGGTTGTTTTTGCCAATGCCCTTGTTGGCAGATTGAGTGTGCCCGTCACGTTTGTGCCTATAAAGCTTTGCCTGCTGTGAGTGACAACGTGCGGTTTGTTGCAACGTGGCAGCATGAAGGACGTCGGTTACACCTTTCATGCATCGCTTGACGAGAGTTCCTTCAACGCTCGACCCAACCTCACTTGTGAATTGCGATGAAAGAACGTCGATGCCAATAACTTCAGGGTTCTGGCTCCGCAAAGTGCGAACCAAGTCGGCCCCGCCCAACATTCATGGATGCGGCGCCCTCCCCCCGCGTGCATCCCCCCGCCCGCCGGCGGGCGCGGCGACGGGCGACGGGGCGGCGGGCGCCGAGACGGGCCGCGGGGATCATGATGCGCCAGGGCCGCGCCGCGCGCACGTCGGCGCCGCTGCTCCTCGCCCGCATCGCGTCCGGCGGCTGCTGCCGCGCCGATCCGGCGGCGCGCCGGGGCGCACGGGCCGAGGACGCCAGGCGGCGCGGTGACGTGCACGGACGCAGCGCCCTCCGCCTGGCGCGCATCCTATCCGCACGCCGGCGGTCGCGGCGACGGACCGCGGGCGGCGGGCGGCGGAACGGGCCGCCGGCATCGGGCGGCGCGAAGCGCGTTATGGCCACCCAACCCGGGCACGAGCGCGTTATCGCCCGGCGCACCTGCGCCACGCGCGTGCAAGCTGCGCGTCGCCATCCCGGCGAAGTGGCCGCTCGTCCACGTTCCGGGATCACGCACACGAATATCCGACGTCATCCACCGATCAGCGCCACGCAAATCATGACTACGCATCCCCCGCCGCCCGCCGGTGGTCGCGGCGACGGGCGGCAACGCGGAGGGCGGCGGGGGCAAAGGATGGCGCTTTGGCTTATACTGGATGAGATTTCGAGGTCAAAAATGGAAATTCCGGTTGAGGTGAAGCAACTGGGCGAGATTGTACGGTGCGGCCTCCGCGGCGGAGTCTGCGGCGCGGCGCTGTGGGCCACCCTGTTCGGGATGCCCTGTCTGGCGACTCAGGATGCGTCGGCGACGCCCGCCGCACCCGTGCCCGTGCCGATCCTCGCCGGCAAGAAGGTCTTTGTTTCCAATGCCGGATCGGATGGCAACCCGCTGGCGGTGTTCAAGCGGCTGGGCGACGAAAACCTGCCCTACAATCAGTTCTACGCGGCCATGAAGAGTTGGGGCCACTATGAACTCGTCGGTGATCCCGCCGCCGCCGACCTGGTGTTCGAGATTCGCTTTATCGCCCCGCTGACCAGCACTCAATCGGTGGACAACTATGCCCCCCAACTGGACCTGTCCATCCTCGACGCGCGGACTCACTTCCTGCTGTGGAGGATTACACAGCCGGTGGAGGGCGCCTTGCGCGGGAAGACCTGGGACAAGAACTTCAATTCGGGAATGGCCGATGTTCTAAGCGCCATCAAGAAGCTGGCCGCGCCGAGCGCATCCGCGCCGGCTGAGCGATAGCCCGGCCACCGCGTAGATTTGGCCGCATGAATCAGGGCTGCTGGCGCCCAGTGGCCGCGCGCCGACGGTGCTGGATACGGCAACGCCTCCAGCGCGTATAACTGATCGGGCGGAGGTGCGGGACAAGCAGCAGTTACTGGCGGACGTTGACGCGCAAGGCGAACTGATCTTCGCACCCGCGCAGAAGGAGATGGCGGCGCGCAGTGCCGCCCCGCAAAAACTAACTGCGAGCGCGCGACTTTAAAGCGTCGATTGCAGTGTACCCCGCTGCCACCAGAGTGAGTACGGCGCAAAGGTAAGTCAGCGTCAAACGGCACACCACCACCAGTGAGGCCGGCAGCACATCGACCGTGCCCGCCAGCACAGTCAGCAGCAGTGCGATCGATAAACCGACTACGCTCCAGACAAGGACGCCCTCAAAGACGCGCGTGGCAGGCGTGCCATTGGAACTCTCCTCGTGAGACGGCATTGAATTATCCTGAGACATTTGTTTTAGTTGCCCCCAATTAACGTTGTTGCCTATAAGGCCGGACCGGCGCTGCGCCGTCAACTTTCATGCTGGCAAGAATAGTCAAGGATCGCAAGGTATCTTTAGTTATCGTGGGACGACCTCAAAGGATAGTGATTAGTTTCGCGCGCCTTTGCCGTAGAGTATAACTAACAGCACAAGCATCCATATCGTAACGGCCATAGCGCGATTGAAGATCTCGGCTAAGGCCCTTCTTGGTGCGTTTGCAGCGCCGGCTGCCGCCTCGATCCATGCCGGAGGCCGATCAAGACACTCGACTTGCCCATCTCCGAGAGTAGATTGACGAACGCAGCGCGGCTAATTCACCAGAGTATGTGGCTACTGTTTATAATTTCCGCCGGTCTGACGATTATGGTGCGCCGTAGCGTTCCCGCGCGCACCGGATCGATTTGGTTACTCGGCTGTGCCCTTCTGGCCCTCGGGCTCTCGTTCGCCTTGCGCAACGTCCTGCGGAGAGTTGGGCATCGGAACACTGAAGACAGCATAGTGAGAGATGTCAAGACCTTCCTCGAAAGGCAGGCGGTCCCACCGGTCGTGCAGGCTGTGCCAGCCAACGCTGCTGTGAAGCAGACGACAAGCCCCGCGGGCGATCCCTGCGTGCCGTCGAGATTAGCGGATTTCGTCGCGCTGAAAGGCGCCGGCGTCTGCCGCACGCCACCCGCCGATCCGGTGGTCTTCGATGCGTCTCCATCGCGCGGACCAGTAGCCGTCCGGATGGACTTCCATGCCGTGTGACGTCCGGCTCGGCGAGACGCGACGGTACTAGGCCCCACGTCGAGGAGAAAATACTGGCGTGAAATCCGCACACTCGCCGAACCCGACCGCTACTACATACGTCGTCCCGCACAGGAAGCCGTCCGTGCCCTGGACCAGCGCCGCGTTGGGGGGTTCCGCCGTCCCCGAAATTGAATCTGGCCAACGTCGTGAGAGTCTGCGCAGGTAGGGTGATTGCCGTCGTTGCGCACAGCACAAGAACAGCGCGAGCCCGTCTCGCCCGGCGCAGTTTGCCCAACGTGTTAACGAGTCGTCTCATCGATGTGCTCGTTTTCCAGAGGAACCCTACATCCTTAAGCAGCACTTGGCGCGAGTATAACACACCCTACCAGAGGATTCCGGCCGCGATGCGCGGCTCATTTGCAAAACGACTGGGGGAATAGCCGCTCGCCAGAGTTTCCTTTAATCGCGAGCATGGGGATCTGGCGGACAAGCCTGGGTCGCGCCCGGACGATAATGGCAATTAAGGCCCGCGCAGAGGGTGTGACTCGCTGGCACTCCGGAAGTCAATATCTCACAGCTTCCTTCTTCAGTCTGAAAAAACCACCGGAGCGGCGGGCGGAATTGATTAAGGCTTAAGTCGCGGGAACGGCTCGTGTGGCCTCTCGACGCATGTCACTTCGCCGAGCGCATGACCTCGGCCAATTCCTCGAAGGTATAAAAGGAACCAAATCGCGTGCCCGCCCAATCCGGACCCGTTAGTTGTGCCCAGTTATCCTTGATGCTCTTTGCCGTGGCCTTCGCGCCGGTCCGAGCGCCATACTTCAAGGTGCACGACCACGCGATCCGCACGGGACCGACCAACATCTCCCATATGCCGTCGCCAACCGCATTCAGCATAACTCCGCCGGCTGGGCCGCCAATCGTCCCAAGGAGGGCGGCCACATAGAAGTGCTCGACGTCGGCAATCTCCTCGGCGGTGAAAGAGGTAGAGAGTTGGCGGTTCAGAGCTTCCACCCCACCCTTTCCATCGGCTTCGCGCTGGGTGGTAATCCAGTCCCGCGCCCAGATGATACGTTTATTCATCCATGGCCACGCGGCATTGTTGAATATCTCGTGCGACCACTGGAGCTGCCATTTGCCGGGTAGTGATGCAGAGAGTTGCCATACGCGGTCGGCCAAATCGGCCTCGCGAGGATTATCGAAGTAATCGCGGGGAGTTGGCATAGTTCCTACCTCGTGCAGCACCAGATCGTTAGCATCGAGTCGTCACCTCACAGCACCTCGATTGGAGCCGCGAACTCGGTGCACGCTGGGGTCTATTGTATCAGGTGCCAGTCCATGCATTTTACCCAGGTTTTCCATTTTGGAACCCAGGTTTGGGTCATTACACCAGCACGAGGTCCCCGCCTCCAAGTATGACATCACACCGGTTTGCAGCCGAGTGCGACGACGAGTTCTGATTTCTTTGCTGCCTGAGCCTCAACGAATGCATTCCGTCTGACCACGTCGATGGCCCCCAAGGCCGACTCGCTCGTGCGTCGTCGATGGTGGTTTAATCACAACACGGTGCCGTCGCGGCGGCCCCTCCTGCTTGGGCGCGAATGACGAGATCTGCTTCTGATGACGACATCGAGTGGCAAATGCTCTCCACAATCTCGAACAACTGCTCGGTGATGTCAAAGTGACGCAGCAGCCCCCAGAACCCGCCAACTGCCGAGCCGAGTAACGCCCCTCCGACCGCCGAGGCCGCCAATGCAGCGACACCCGACGCGAACGCCGACACTAGCAAGAGCAGGATGGCCAATAACGCAACGACGATGTTCAGTGCAACGGTTCGATGGACTCTTCGGTCGCTCACCATGTTCAGCTATGGTAGCGAACGATGTGCCGTGCCAATAACGCCGCACAACGTGGCCTTGCGCGACGTCCGCGCGGTCGTGAGGTTCGGCGATATTCATGAAGTATCAACCCGCCCTCTGACCGCAAGCGGTGTGGGATCGTTTCCGCGCGATTGTTGGTCTCCTGTCCATTCCCTTGCAAGCATCGCGAAGACGACGTCATCGGCCCATTGGCCCTTGAACCAGAGGCTCCCGATCATGTGAGCTTCCTGGCGGAACCCCAGCCTTTGCATGAGTCGGATTGAGTCGGTGTTGCGCGGGTCGATGGAAGCGGAGACGCGATGCTTTCGGAGTTTGGCGAACAGGTAGCCGACAATGGCTCGCAACGCTTCTGTGGCGTACCCGCGGCTCTGGAATCGCGGCGCCACGGTAATTCCGATCTCCGCCAGCCGAGGGTCGTCGAGAATGTGGATGCCGCAATCGCCGATCAACTCTCCACTGGAGCGTAGTGCGATGCCGAGTTGATACCAAGCTCCGGGTGTGTCCGGGTCCATGCCGGCCAGTTCTTCAAAATAGGATCGGAGCTGGTCAACCGATGCCGGTTCCCAAGACTGGTAGCGAGATACCTCCGGGTCCGAGCGATAGATCAACATGAACTCCGCGTCGGCGGCCCGAAGGTCCCGAAGAATCAGTCGGTCGGTGACGATGTCCTGGAACACGCTTTTAACCCGAGTCGAATCGAGCCGCTCTCGTTCCAAATCATACCGTAATTGCCGCGCTCTTGACCAGGACGTGAAGCCGTGCTGACGTGACGCCCTTCGAGTTGGAGTTACCGATTCGATAAGACGAATTAAGGCCGGCGCGGAGTACTTGCCCTACCGGCACGCCAGTCAACACAATCGGCAGCCGGGCGACCGTGGTTCAAGGCAGCTTCTTGGAACTGGATTGACCGATGCGCGATTCGAGTGGGTCTCAATGGCCAGATGCCCGTCCTGCTCCGCCGTGATTCCAGAGCAAAGCCGCTTTTGTTTGGTTTGTCGCGAGGCGCTGAACACGGCGTCTGAGGGGCCCACGGCCGCCATGTCCCAGGTGAGGGCACATGCGCGAGCGTGATAGACTACCAATAAGATGTGCGGCCATGACAGGTAGAGGAGTGTTGCCGAATGGGGGCTCACACTGCTGGCACAAGCGCAGAGTGGCTCACGACAACGTCGTCGGCCAACTTACATCCGAAAGCGTTTCGTCCTTCATTCTGTTGTGGCAAGTCAACCTGCACCAGGCGAAGCGTAAAGCGCGGCGATGACGGCTCCACACCCGCATCGCGTGGTGCTCGTCGGGGCCGGTTTCGGCGGGCTGTACGCAGCCAAGGCGCTGAAGGGCGTGCCGGTCGGGCTGACAGTGATTGACCGCCGTAACTTCCACCTATTTCAGCCTCTGCTTTACCAGGTGGCCACCGGATCCCTGTCTCCCGGCGAGATCGCTTCCCCCATTCGCCACGTGCTCAGTGGAAACCGGCACGCGCGCGTGTGGCTGGCGGAAGTCCGGGATATTCAAGTGGAGCACCGCCGCCTGCTACTGGATGCAGGCGAGATCGAATACGACACGCTCATCCTGGCCACCGGCGCACACCATCATTACTTCGGCCACGACGATTGGGAGGCGCTTGCGCCGGGACTGAAGACCATCGAGGACGCGACCGCGATTCGGAGCCGTATTCTACAGGCGTTTGAATCCGCTGAGCGCGAGCCAGACTCAGACGAGCGCCGCGCTTGGCTAACCTTCGTCATCATCGGCGCGGGTCCGACTGGAGTGGAACTGGCGGGTGCCTTAGGAGAAATCGCCAACGATACGTTGCGCCACGACTTTCGCCGTATCAACCCGGCGGAAGCCAACATCTTGCTGCTGGAAGGCGGGGAGCGCGTGCTGCCATCGTTTCCGCCGGACCTGGGCATAATCGCGGAACGGGACCTGGTGAAACTGGGCGTGCGCTCCCGCACCGGCGCGGTGGTCATCGGGCTGGACAACGGCGGTGTCACGGTGCACGCCGGTGACCGTACCGAACGAATCGCGGCGAAGACAGTGCTGTGGGCCGCCGGCGTGCAGGCTTCCAGCCTGGGCCGGATTCTCGCCGAACACACCGAAGCGCCGATCGATCGCAGCGGCCGTGTGATCGTGCTACCCGACCTCACGGTACCCGGCCACCCCGAGATTTTCGTCATCGGCGACCTCGCGAACTTCAGCCATCAGACCGGCCAGCCACTTCCCGGCGTGGCGCCGGTGGCCATGGCGCAAGGCCGCTATGTGGCGCGCACCATTCGCGCCCGGCTGCGGGGTGAACCAATGCCGCCGTTCCACTACGTCGATAAAGGGGCGCTGGCCACCATCGGACGCAACAAGGCGGTCGCCGCATTCGGTCGGGTGCACATCTCCGGGTTTCTCGCCTGGATCGTCTGGCTATTTGTGCACCTGATGTACCTGGTGGAATTCGATAACCGGCTGCTCGTGTTGGTGGAATGGGTGTATGACTACATTACGCGCAATCGCGGTGCGCGTTTGATCACGAAAGGGCCGGCTGGGTAGGGGCGCACGACACGAATCGGGAAATACGACGATAATGCGACACAACGTCCTGCTTTGCGCGGCCCTTTGGCACGCGGCCCGCGCCAGGCCGTCTGGAATGCCGTCTGCGGCAAGTTCCGAGTGGGCGACAACGAAGCGGGAGCGACCGTTATCGGGTGAAATGAACCCGCAGAAGATCAGACAATACGCAACGATGTCTCGTTGCTAACGGGCCGCCGGCAGATCCATTTTCTTCTCGTCCAGAATGTCGTACACCGTTATGCCTGCGACACGAGACCTCTCCCATCCCTCTACCTCCGCTCCCACGAGTAGCTTCCCGGCCAACTGACGTGGCGCGGACTTAACCGGGACTGATGGCCGAACGACGCGCAAGGCACCCTTTCTCCGAGTGCCGACAATCCGCTGCCGCACCTCGACGCCCCCGGCCGGCTCGGCGCCGCCGCCCGCGGTCCGTCGCCGCGACCGCCGGCGTGCGGATGGCCGCGCGGAAGGGCGCCGCGTCCATGGTGTGGGAGGCGCCGGTTGGCTGGAGAGAACGTGGGAGCGATCCGGGTACCAGCCATTTTCTGGGACCGCAGGTACGGCTGGGAATTGCCAAAGGACATATGGGCTGGCATTCTATAAGGGATTTGCCAGACCTCTCCAATGTGCATTTTCTGGAAAGGGGGCTGAACTGGTCTACGCTTGCCTACATCGTGTTTGTATGCCTGGCGGCGGCGGCCAGCTTCCTGCTGGCCCTTTTTGCGGGCCGGGTCACGTCCGCAAAGGACGCTGAACTTAAGACGCTCCAAAGTAGGTCAGCCGAGGCTGTGGCGCAGGCCGCTATAGCCAACAAGGAGCAGCGACGTCTGGAAGCCGATATAGCGCAAGCCAAGGCGCATCACGAGGAGTTGCGGAAGGAAAACCTCGAGCTGCAATTGGCGGTGGAGAAGGAGCGGGCGGTGCGCCTGCAGCTTGAGCAGCGGCTCGGCCCCAGGCACCTCGGCGCGGCGCAGAGGACAACGATTGCCTCCGCGCTGGCCGCCTTTCAAGGGCAGAAGGTCTCTATTATCATGCATCCGGGCGATCCGGAGATTGCGGCGTTCGCCAATGAGATCAGAGCGACACTCGCAGCGGCCGGCATGGCGGTGACGATGGCGCCAGCTCTGGTATTCGGCAAACCACAACGGGGGCTCGCCTGGGAGGTGGGAGCTCACCGGCGGCAGTTCGCCACGGCATTGGCGAGGGTGTTTGTGGATGCGGGCGTCTGCAGCGGACCGATATCGGCGGCGGAGCCGGACGACCCGGATTTGCTGGAGATTACGGTCGGGCCGAAGTAGGCGAGTTGCGCTTGCCAGCAACGATGACGACGGTGCTTTTAGACTTGGCCGTGGGTGCGGTTGGCAAGATCGCGCGCCGTCCTCTCGACAGATTTTGCCAGCCGCCGCGACATGCGTTTCACGCGATTTGCTCTGTCGCGTATTAGCGCGCGCCGCCGCTTTCCAAGTACCGGGTCGAAAACATACATTAAGCCGCTGCCCAGGCCGACGGCGGCGATCAAACCTACTTTACCTTTGCCTTCCATCATTGAATTGCCTCCAGTTTCCAGTGCCGCCCTCATGCGCCCTGCATCGTCGACGATCTTGAGATGTGGCGGCGGATATTGTGGCCTCCGGGCATCATGCACTAAAGACCACTGCTGTCCGGCTAAACTTTTCTTCGATTCGGTAACCGGCTTCGAATCAGCGAGCTAGGGGGAGTTTCCGTTTTTTTCGATTTGAACTGTTTCCATCGAAAACGGTTCGGAATTTGACTCGACACATGCCGGTTGCGATTACCGACAATGAGAGGTGAATCTCGGCCAGACTGTTTTCACCCAACTGATGGAGCATCTGCCCTCCTACGAGTTTCAGAAGTGTGTCGCCCGCTACCGGGGCGATTCTCACGACAGAGGCTTCTCATGTCGCGACCAGTATCTGGCAATGGCCTTCGCTCAGTTGACTTACCGCGAGAGTCTTCGCGATATCGAGGCTTGCCTGCGCGCGATGAGCGGCAACCTGTACCATATGGGCTTCCGCGGTCCTGTGGCGCGATCCACCTTGGCCGACGCCAACGACGCGCACGACTGGCGCATTTACGCCGACTTCGCCCAGGTGCCGGAGGCCGGGGCGTTCTACGTTATGGACCGCGGCTACGTGGACTTCGAGCGTCTGTACACCTTCACGCTCAGTGCGGCGTTCTTCGTTGTTCGCACCAAGTCCAACGTGCTGTTGCAACGCCGCTATTCGCAACCGGTAGATAAGGCCACCGGCGTACGTTCTGATCACACCGTCATCCTCACCGCCATCGACTCCGCGAAAGCGTATCCGGACCCACTGCGGCGGGTGAGTTATCTCGATGTGGAAACCAGGAAGCGGTTCAAGTTCCTCACTAATAACTTCACCCTTCCAGCACTTACCATCGCCCAGATCTACAAGTGTCGCTGGCAGGTAGAATTGTTCTTCAAGTGGATCAAACAGCATCTCCGGATCAAAGCCTTCTATGGCACCAGCGAGAACGCGGTGAAGACCCAGATCTGGATCGCCGTCTCGGTTTACGTACTCGTGGCCATCATCCGCAAGCGCCTCAGCCTTGATGCCAGCCTTTACCAGATTCTACAGATTTTGAGCCTGACGCTTTTTGAGAGAACGCCCATTTTACGGGCACTTCAGGCGTCGGACTCCGAGAACGATTTAGACGAATTCTGCAACCAGTTGATTCTGTTCGACTTATAGCCGGACAGCAGTGACTAAAGACCTTGAGTCCTTGTCCTGGCTAACTCGGACGGCAGGATTGGTAAACCCTAGGGCACGTTTTGAGTATCCCTCTTAGGTGCAGTTCGAGCACCTTAGTGCAGGTCGACCACTCGAATGTCCGTAATCTCCGAAGTAGTGATCGGAATGTGACTATCCACCGGTTCAAACACTAGATGCATCCCGCATCCAACGTAGCCCTCTTCGATCCCTGCCGAACCCGCCCTTGACCCGTAAAGGCGGGCCAGTACAGGCGTTGGGCACCACCGCGGGTGACCGGAAATACGTATCCGATCCCCTTCCAAGTACTCGATCCGATAGTGGCGGCTCTTGGTCTCAAGATCGACGGCCGTGCCAGTATTAAGGCTGCTAAGATAGAGTCCCGCCAGAAGTTCCGATTTTTCCGTCATTGAGCCTCCAATCGCTATGTTTGCGGACACGCTATGGCAGTGATGTTACGAACGACCGTCCCCTGGTTCAGTCGCCAGCTATGCGTCGCCGGTTCCTATCGTCCCAGCGTCTTGGGAGAATCGCTCCTTTGCAGAGATAGGTAAGCATTTGAGTCTCCATCTCTCTAGCACTCACACAAGTCCTGTAGAATCGGCCGTTTCTGTTACTCGGTCGTCTGGGGCACCAAGTATTTTTTACCAGACCGGGGCCATTTCCCCGCCCGCATAGTACCGCCGCACGCGGGCTGCGAGGCGCCGCCACCCAATGCTCCTCGGCGATTTGCTTCATGCGCTCCGCTATCTGCTCGGGCGAGGCGTCCGGCCCCAGTTCCACACGCACTTCGCGCACGTGCGCCGCCAAGTCCAGATCTGCCGTGCACCCGCGGCAAATGCCGGATCGATGCAGGCGCTTCCGTGGAAGATGGCACTGCCCACAAATAGGCATGGCGAGGGACTCGGACGTGGCGGTCGGCGGCGCCAGGCTCATATCGGTAGCGGGCGGCTGAGGATGCGCCCGAGTGCCGAATTCCGCAAATACTCGCAGGCTCCGTCGGACCTGGCGTTCGCCGATTCCGCAACACGCACCGATTTCTGCACGAATCATCTCGACCGCATCTCGGTGGAAGAGCTCGGCCGCCAAGGCGGCAAAAACCAGCATTGCTGCCGGCGACAGATCGCTAGGCAGGACGGCCTTCGGCGGCTTGGCCCAGCCCTTTATCGTGGCAGTCTCAGGCAGTGACGGTACCCGGGGGCAGGCCACGGGTGCTACCCGGATCGTTCACATTGATGGTGATCGAGCACCATTCAACAGCGCGCTGACTGGAGGGCCTGACCGACCGACATGATCGCTCGCGAGGTCCCTGTGGTGTAGACACAGGCGAACGAACGGCCTTGTGTCGCATTATCGACCGCATGCGTCTTCCCCGGTGCGTTCGTCGGCGTTCCCTTGAAGCGAGGATAGTTTTGGGATGTGAACCAATCGCTGAAGTTCTGGACGACATCGAAGGTTGTGCCATCCAGACACGTTGCCTGTCGAGAACAGATCGACCACTGCTCCAGCGCGGTAGTTGCGGCGCTCACCACCAGCGTGATGGTAGCCGACTGCGTAAGACTGCCCGACTTGCCGGTGACGGTAATCGAGAACAATCCCGTATCCGCCACCTTGGTCGCTACGAAAACCAGTTTGCTCGCGCTGGTTGTGCTATCCGGATCGAATGATGCTGAGACTCCCGGCGGCAAGCGCGACACCAAGAGTGTGACGCTGCCGTTGAAGGCGCCCGAAGGGTGAACGGTGATCGTGCTGGTCGCTTTCTCGTCCCGGTTGACGTACACGGTACTCGGTGACGCCTCAAGTGAAAAGCTTTCCGCCCGTAACGACACTGTCAGGGAAAAAGAGGTTGTGATGCACGCTGCTGAGAACAGAAGTGGCGCAATTGAGAAACGTCGGTTGGTGGTCATAGCCTTTCTCCTATCCAATCCAGTTGGCCAGCAATTTCCGTGAACCAGCGGGGCATCCGAAATCGACGCCGAAATTGCAGGCCCTGGAAAATGAAAGAAAGGGCGTTCCCCGCCTTCAAGGTCAGGCATCGGCGCGGGTCTCGCCTTTCGGCATGAAAACGCGAGGGGATCCTTCGCCTCGTACTGGCATTGTGCTTAGAGAATAGCGCATTCGAGGATCGTTTGGCACTTCCGCGCCACCCCGCGGGCCTTATTCGTCATATCGCTCGATTCCCCCCGGACGCCCTGTGTGGCCTGCCATCGCTCGCAACGAAGGGTCAAAACGGTAATGGGGCTTAATTGTATACTGAACATCACAGAGCATTTCGCAAGATGACTCCAGAGCATCCCGCCGGCGCACCTGCGCCACGGGCGCGCGGCTGCGCGTCGGGACCCCCATGAACCGGGCGCCTCCGCCCGGCGCGCATCCCCGTCCGCACGCCGGCGGTCGCGGCGGCGGACACGGCGAGGCGGGTGCCGGAACGGGCCGGCGGCATTAGGATGGCGAACTGGAAGAGTCCTACTGTCCTGGCGCGTAGCAGCGGCGGAGGTGTTCTCGCATCTCTCGCCGATTTCGCTGGCGGCGGGCGTGCACCCACCAGGGCGTCAGCGGAATGGTCCTCAAGACACGTACAATCCAGCGCACTGCTATAGTCTGCTCCGGCGGGACCTGTGTGTCAATCCCTCGCGGTACCGCACGTACCACATGGATCCGCACGGCGTACTTTTCGGCGGCCCGGCATTGGCGACGGTCCGCGCCTCGACGCCCTGGCAGCCGACCGACACCCTGCAAACCGTGGATGCGCTGCGCTCCGCCCGGCGCAACTGCGGCACGGGCGTGCGGGCTGCGCAACGCCATCCCGGTGAAGTGGCCGCCCATCCGCCCCGCGCGCACCCCATCCGCCCACCGGCGGTCGCGGCGGCGGACAACGGGCGGCGAGGGCGTCGGCCAATGGCGCCGGTCGTCGGGCCACGGGGTCTACGACCGCCGTCCGGATGGGCGTGTACGGCCAGAATGGTCTTGTTCATTGGGGATGCCTTTCAATCTAACGAAGGATCTGTTCCAGCCCATCGGCCAGTCGGTCGAGGTCCGCCAGGGCCGGCCGGCGCAGCACGGCTTGGGCAGCTTCCTCCCAGCCGGGAGGGAGTCTTTTACAGAGGCGCCGGGCATACTCCACCGTGCGCTTCTCGCCCGGATGCGGCACGCCGTTCACGGCGAAAAGGATGTCCCAGTAGCTGGCCAGGAATGCATTCACGCGGTGATGTACGCTGGCCCAATCGCCGCGCTCGATGGCTGCCACGACCTGGCGGCGGTACGAGGAAATGTTGTCGCGCAGGATCGGGAAGTTCTTGGCGACGATTGCGCGCCGCAACTCCGCCGGATACGGTTGGCGCGCGGTCTGCCGCAGGTTCGCGTACCAACCCGTGGGATCGTACAGCGCACGCGAGTGCAGCACATTCCACCAGAAACACGTCGAGTAGCCGATGGAAGCCTCGTGGCGCTCCAGCACGCGCGCCATTTGCTCCTGAATCCACGCCGGGCTGCGATACATGATATCGATACTCAAGCCGGAGTCGCGGTCGATCCACTCATCGCCCGGCTCCCAGAAGCGGTTGTCGATCTCCATGCGGTCCGCGAACTCGCCGGCGAGCGCGTGCCGCGCCGTTACGGGGATCTCCGCGTCCGCGTACACGTACAGGTCGATATCCGAAAGCCCGTCGGCTTCGCCAGCGCCTTCCGATCCGGCCAGTGTGATGGCCGTGACCTGTGGCAAGACGGAAAAACGCGCGGCAACCGACTCCGCGAGAGCACCCGCGCGATGCACTTGCTTCCGGCCCTCCGGCGGCGTCACCGGGTCGAGGAAGAACGTCATATCCAAGTTATTGTAAGAGAGCAGGACCATTCTACAATTCGCCAACCACCAGCCACGGCCCACGGTACGGCGAGCGAAGGCCGCGCCTACAGTGCGTTCGGGCGCGCGTTTTTCGGAAAACGCGCAGGCGTAGCGATGGCTGATGATGGATGCAGTGCCCTCCGCCCGGCGCCCATTCCCACCCGCCCGCGGCGGTCGCGGCGACGGACCACGGCGCGGCGTGCCATGCCACCCAACCCGGCACCTGGATTGTCATCGCCCGCCGCAACCACGCCACGGGCGTGTAAGCTACGCATCGCCATCCCGGTGAAGTGGCCGCCCAGCGACGTCCCTGAACGCCGCGTCCTTCCCCCGCCGCGCGTCCCCACCCGCACGCCGGCGGTCGCGGCGACGGGCGGCGCGAAGCGCGTTATGCCACCGATCTCGGGCACCCGGAAGTATTGTCCGGCGCAACCGCGCCACGGGCGCGCAGGCTGCGCGTCGGCATCCCGGTGACGTGGCGGCGGGGCTGGCCGCGGGCTTGCCCGAAACCAACTGCGGACGCCGTCTAATCGTCGGCGATGTAGTTCAAAACGTCCTGAGGCCGAGAACGCCACATGACGGCGGCGCCGTTTCACGAACCGGACTTCAGGACGATATACTGCGCCGATTGAAACTGCCGACGTTCAACTCCGCCGGTTACGGCTGCGCCGGATCGTCGCCGTCGTAGTGGAAGTAGGCGAAGTCCAGCCACTGTTGGCGTACGGCGAGCATGTGCTGGGCTGCGGGCGTGAGCGCCGCGATTTTGGATGCGTCGAGAAGCAGATTGGACGATTCACGAAGAAGGAGCCAGGGGAGTACGAACGCCATGCCCATTAACAGCACCCCCAGCGAAACCAAAAACCGACAGAAATCAGAGTAATTCATCAGGTCTTTGCTCACTTTATTACTCACACAAGTCTGTCGACGTCCGCCGCGAAAGACCAATCCTACCATGTCGCCCGCTCAGGCTCGCGAGGCTGAGACACACTTCACTTTATATTCGCACTCCGAGGAGAACGCCTGGCGTTCGCAGAAGCATCGCGATGTTAATCTCGTCAAGTCGACGGCGGTCGAATAATTCGCGGACCTCCCCGGCGGCCAAAGGCCGAAACTCACGGACGAAGCCGATGCGGGAGTGGAACTCCAGGGGATCCAAGATAACCGAAAAAAGCTTGAGCTGTTTTTGCTTCGCTTCGCGCATGTATGAGTGAGCGGCGAAAACGCCGCAAACCAAATTATCAAGGCGTGGCCGCTAACGGGCGAGAGGCGTTGGAAGTGGTCGAGATACAATCGTTGGACGTGGCATTCCTGGACAGTCTCGACCGTTCGGAGGCGGCGAAGAGGAAAGATGAAATGTCGAACAAAACGAACACTCGTATATTACTGGCGCTACTGTGGACCGGCACTATCGCTGCCGTCTGGGCGCAGTCGTCACCTGAATTGAGAACGCTATACACCTTTACCGCGGGTGGCGAGGGCGTGGTCCCCAACAACAACGTTACGTTAGGCAGCGGCGGCGCCCTCTACGGCACAACTATCGGCGGTGGAGCGTACGGTTGGGGTGTAGTGTATTCACTCACGCCGCCGGCATCCCCGGAAGGATCATGGACGGAAGATGTGCTTTACAATTTCGAGGGCGGCAGCGTTGTCCGGGAGAATCCGGCCGGCACCTTAGTCGCGGGCGCCGATGGTATTCTCTACGGCAGTACGATGGGGCAACTTGGCGATTACCATTCCATCAATGGTACGGTGTACGCTTTACGGCCGCCTTCCGCCTCCGGCGATCCTTGGACCCGAAAGGTGCTGTGCGGCTTTACCCCGGGGCAGGGCCCAGTGGCTATCGCGAAGGGCAGCAAGGGCGTGCTCTATGGCACCTCGGATCGCGGCGGAGTGTTCTCCTGCGCTCCGCCGGCGTCTTCGGGAGACGGGTGGAGCGAAACCGTACTGTATAGCCCCAACTCCGGCGGTAGCAATAATTACAGCGATCTGATCCTTGGCCGCGAAGGAGTTGTTTACAGCACGACCAACGGCGCCGTTTCAAGCGGAGGTTCTGTGTTTTCGCTGACGCCGCCGGCCGCGCCGGGCGATAGCTGGACGGCGGCTACTCTCTTTGACTTTCCCGCCATCGCCGACGGCGTCAACCCGGACGGATTGGCCATGGGCGGGGGAGGGATGCTCTATGGCTCGACCGCGCTGGGCGGAGACACCACCGATGCCAACTGTAATCCCTCCGGTTGTGGCGTGGCGTTCGCGCTCACGCCACCCGCCTCGCCGGGCGGCGTGTGGACCGAGACTGTGCTCCACACCTTCACCAGCAACCCCGATGGCGCGTTTCCGAATCCTCTGATAGTGGGTCCAGGCGGCGTGCTGTATGGCTCGACATATAGCGGCGGGACTTTCGGTTACGGCACCTTGTTTTCGTTGACTCCTCCAACTTCGCCGGAAGGATCTTGGACCTATTCGCAGCTCTACTCCTTCACTGGCGGCAGCGATAGCGGCAACCCAAATGGCCTCACGCCAGGCCCCGATGGCACCCTTTATGGAACCACGCAGGGCGTGGTTGGGGGCAATGCCGGCACGGTGTTCGCCTTCCGGCCGTGAGTTGGCCGAGGCAGGCGGGGTTCAGCCGCTGTTGCGACGAAAACCAGAACAGCTTGTCTACGCATCATCACGTTCTAATGGGACGTATCCACCCAGAAAATCGGCTTCCTTTACCTGATTCTGCGAAACGTACTCAGGATTGCGCGTGGACGCCAAGACGCGATCCGACATTATGGGACACAGCGTTGACGTCCACGAGAACGAGTACGCGCAGACCCCCTTTGACGTGAAAGAGGAGGCGATGCGGACGGTGGAGAAGCGGCTTCTCCACTAGAGAGGTGAATTCTGGGAAGGGTTCGATGCTAGAGACTTTCCACGACCGACGCAGGGAGGTCTGGGTTTGCCGCGGAGGTGTTGCAACCACCTCCCCAGCGGCTCCTTTTTTCAGCCAGGAGCGAAATCGTCGTAACGTCGTATTTGACGGAACGGATAAGTCCTTTATTTCTGGAGCGGGAGACGGGACTCGAACCCGCGACGTCCAGCTTGGGAAGCTGGCATTCTACCACTGAATTACTCCCGCTTTTCGCATTTTCCGCTACTTAGCGCATTCTAAAAGGCTTGCGCCTTTAGAAATCTGTCTATCCAGTCTATATGGTCTGTCCAATACCCCCTGTTCAGAGGCCAAAACAGACCATAAAACGGAACATAAACGAGCCTGAGAATCCGTCTTGCTGAAGTTCCCGAGCTTGAGAATCTCCGCCACGACCGGAGTATACCACAGCCCGGTGCCTCGGCCCCCCGCAGCCGCTGCTAGACTTGAAACCATGGCTCTCGATCGAGATAAAGAGCGCAGGGTTATAGACGAACTGCTGGACATCGATCCCGCTGAAAGAATAGAATCGCTCGTCGCGGAAAGTCTGAGCGCCATCCAAAGGTTATGCGACTGCTCGCG
>JBEKPZ010000170.1:0-15934 GCA_049520215.1 Bryobacteraceae bacterium
ACGTGCTGCCCCGCGAGCGGGAGCTGATCGCGGCGATCCGCGCGCTGGGCGTGCCGGTGCGCCTGCACATCTGCGGCAATACCAAGCGCATCGTGGAAGGCATGGGGCAGACGGGCGCGGACATCATCGACCTGGATTATCCGACGCCGCTGGGTCACGCGCGTAGCGCCATGCGGCAGACGCAAGTGCTGCTCGGCAATATCGACCCGGTGCGCGAATTGCGCGACGGCACGCCCGCGTCGGTGGAAGCGGCGCTGGCGGAGTGCTACCGGCAGGCGGGCGCGGCTTACATTTGCGGCGCCGGCTGCGAGACGCCGCGCGGCACGCCGAACGCCAACCTGGACGCCATGACGCGGTTCGCGCGCAGCCGCTCGTGAAGCTCGAACTCCATCCTCGCCCGCACCAAACCCTGGCCGATCAACTCTTCGCGGCGGGCGTCGAATTCCCCTGCGGCGGCGAGAGCGCTTGCGGCGGATGCAAGGTGCGGGTGCTCGAAGGCGACGTGCCGGTCACCGGGACCATGCGCGACGCGCTCGGCGAAAAAGAGATCCGCGACGGCTGGCGGCTGGCCTGCTGCGCGTCCGCGGCGGAACGCGTGGTGGTGGAAGTGGAGCAGTGGTCGCTGCGCGTGCTCTCCGACGATGCTTCCGTGCCCATCGAGCCGCGCGCGGGGCAAGGCGCGGCGATCGATCTGGGCACCACGACGCTGGTGGTCCAGGTGGTGGACCTGGCGACCGGCGAAGTCCAACGCGTGGAGACCGCGCTCAACCCGCAGGCGCGTTACGGAGCCGACGTGATGAGCCGCCTGCAATACGATCTGCGCCATCCGGGCGAACTGGGACGCCTCATCCGCGAAGCGCTGGGACGCATGCTGGACAGCCAGCCGCTGCGCGAGGTGCTGGTCGCGGGCAACACGGCGATGCACCATCTCTTCTGCGGTCTGGATGTTACGCCGCTGACTCGCGCGCCCTTCGCCTCGCCCACGCTGGGCAGCTACCGCTTCGAGAGTTCGGACTTGGGATGGCCGGGGCCGGCCGAATTCCTGCCCTGCCTGGGCGGATTCGTGGGCAGCGACTTGCTCTGCGGCATCGTGGCCACGCGCCTGGATGAAGCTGAGCATACGCGGCCCTGCGCGCTGTTCGACATCGGCACGAACGGTGAAGTGATCGTAGGGTCCGCGCGGGGGATTGTGTGTGCGTCGACGGCGGCCGGCCCGGCGTTTGAAGGCGGACGCATTGGCGCGGGCATGCGGGCGGGCACGGGGGCGATCGACAGTGTACACGTGCGCGACGGCGGGCTCGATTGCCACGTGATCGGCGGCGGTGCGGCGCGCGGCATCTGCGGCAGCGGCCTCGTGGACGCAGCGGCGTGCGGCCTTGAACTGGGGCTGATCGGTGCCAACGGGCGCCTGACCAACGCGGACAAGAGACTGTCCCTGGCCGATGGCGTGGCGCTCACGCAGAGCGACATCCGCGAATTGCAATTGGCCAAGGGCGCCATGGCGGCGGGCTTGCGCATGCTCGCGGGCGGAGGCGTCGAGAAGCTCTGCCTGGCGGGCGCGTTCGGCAATTACATCCGCCAGGCGAGCGCGCGCGCCATCGGACTGCTCCCCGCGAGCTTGCCCGTGGAGCCGGTGGGCAACAGCGCGCTTCGCGGCGCGCGCACGCTGCTGCTCGCGCCCTCCGCGCGCGAGGCGCGGCTGCGGAAGATTGCGGGGCTCTCGCGGCACGTCGAACTCGCTCAAGACCCCAACTTCCAATACATCTTTGCCGAGATGATGGCGCTCGCCAGCAGCGATTTTACAAGTATGAAATGACTCTCAAATTTCGCGAAAGTAAGAAACCATACATCCTCACTTGACAAGGCCCCCCGATCTGTCCGATACTTACTCAGCTTGGGTGAGACGGCCAGAAATGACCGGTCTCAAACTTCAACCCCAAGCGGAGGTTTCAAAAGATGCGCACCATTTGCACTATCACCGTTGCAGTTGTTCTCCTGAGCCTTAGCCCGCTGTTGGCTGCCAGCAATGCCAGCCTCGTTGGCGTGCCACGTCCCAATGCGCCGGCGGCGACGCCGGGAACAGTGAGTGAAGGCTTTCTTGCCACCGCCGTCCTAGCCGGGGGTACCGACCCCGAGGGAATTGTTCCCTGCTTCAATTGCGTTAGTGGCCCGGACATTCAAACCTTGCTGATCGCACTTCCGCTGGCCGCCGTTTACTCGGCTCAGCCAATTACGATCTTGCTTACTGGCGACGATCTGTTCTATGGGGGAAACGCCTCCTTCTCATACAGCATCAAGGCCAATCCCACCGTGGCGCCGGTTCTGACAGGGTCGGTTTCCGGCACAGTCTCTCCCGGCATCTGGTTTGCACAGTTCCCCATAGACGCACCCGCGTCGGGGTCGTATATCCTGGAGGGAGACATAGCTACCGGTCAAAACCTGCAACAGCACACCACCGTGTCCACGCACATCATCGTGGGCGCACCGAAGCCGTAAGCGTCTGATATCTCAGTCCCGATTTTCGCGATAGAGACCGGTGCAGCCCCCAGCTTTGCCGGTCATGAGGGCAGCGGCGGCGTGGCTGCCCTCATGATCGCGGACATCGGGCAAGATGTTCTCCTTCCCCACCTTTCGCTCGCGCCAACCGCATAATGCCTCCCCCTCCTGGTCATCCAGGCATGCAACGTCTCAAAGCGAAGCTTCCGGTAACTCGCGAATAGCATCCGGACATTTGTCCTGCAACGTTGCAACCATCCAGGGCACGGGCGGGCGTCCGCGCCGGGAGGCGATCAATGACGTACATGGTTGTGGAGCACTTCAAGAATAAGGATGCGGCCGCCGTGTATCGCCGCTTTCGGGATAGCGGCCGGATGGCTCCCGAGGGTCTGGTTTATGTGTCGAGTTGGGTCGACGACAAGTTTGAGCGCTGCTATCAGGTGATGGAAGCCCATGATCGCCGCCTGCTTGACACGTGGATGGCGAAGTGGAGCGACCTCATCGATTTCGAGGTGCATGCGGTAATCCCATCGAACGAAGCCGCCAGGAAAATCGCACCGCACCTGCTCTAGCGGCGTGCCGGCGGGCCGCGAATCTGCGACAATAATCGGCAGCCCTATGCCTTGCCTCGTTGTGGTTGTCGTACTGGCATTCCCGCGGTTAGTGCTTTTCTTCCTCTGGCTGTTCACGCACTATCTGCACCGCGCCTATCACGGATTGCTGATTCCGCTGATTGGTTTCTTCTTCCTGCCGCTGACCACGCTGGCCTACGCCTGGATGGTGAACAGCCACCGGCCCATGGAGGGCGTCAATCTGATCATCTTGATTGTCGCCGTGATCATCGACCTCGGTGGTTTGGGTGGAGGCGAGTACCACCGCCGCGGCCGCGACTAGCTGCCCCTGGATTGATGAGTCTCCGAAATCGTCAAAGCCATGGCGCCGACGTGTCAGCCCAGCCGGAAGGCAACACCAGAGGGCACCCGGTTTCTATGCGTGCGCGAGGTCCACGGCTCCGCAGGGCCGCAACCCGACCGCGCTGGAAGCCGGCCGTGCCTCACGCACGAGCGGTCTTCATGCAACACGATGCACCGCCATCTGGAAACGGATGTTACGTACGTTTTGCTCCGCCCCGCCGCCACGACCGGCACACAAATCCGCCAAACCCGCGCAACCCGCCACCCTTCGCCCACAACCCGGCCCCCCGGCCCCGGTTGTCGCCACTCAACTCATTCTGTTATGCTTCAGGTGTCGAATTCATACAAGTTAGCCACCCGGCCCCGCAGGCCGGGCCCCACGAAGAGGTTTCGCCATGTCAGGTCATTCGAAGTGGGCGACCATCAAACATAAGAAGGCCGCACTCGACGCCAAGCGCGGAAAGACGTTTACGCGCATCATCAAGGAGATCATGATCGCCGCCCGCAGCGGGGGCGATCCGGACGCCAATCCCCGCCTCCGCACCGCCGTCCTGGCCGCCAAAAATGTCAGCATGCCCGCCGATAACATCAAGAAGGCGATCATGCGCGGCACCGGCGAGTTGGAGGGAGGCCAGATCGACGAAGTCATGTTCGAAGGCTATGGGCCGGGCGGCGCAGCCGTTCTGGTCAAGGTTGCCACCGATAATCGCAATCGCACAGTGAGCGAAATCCGCCATTGCTTTTCCAAGAACGGCGGCAATCTCGGCGAGGTTGGCAGCGTAGCCTGGATGTTCGAGCGCAAGAGCCATGCTTACGTGCCGCGCGACAAGACCAGCGAAGAGCACCTCATGAACATCGTGCTGGACGCCGGCGCCGACGATCTGCGCGACGAGGGCGACCAGTGGGAAGTCGTCTCCCCGCCCGAAGCGCACGAAGCCGTGATGGAGGCCCTCCATAAAGCCAATCTCCCCACGGAATCCGCCGAAGTCGCCATGCTGCCAAAGAATCTGGTGCGGCTGGAAGGCAAGAACGCGGGCGCCATGCTGCGGCTCAGCGAGGCGCTCGAAGAGCAGGACGACGTGCAGAATGTGTATTCCAACTTCGATATCGACGAAAAGGAGTTGGAGGCGCTGGCCCAATAAGGTGCTGGTGCTGGGAGTCGATTGCGGCACGCGGCGGACCGGCTACGGCGTCATCGAATCCGATGGCGGCGGCCACAAGTTGGTCGCCTCCGGCGTGATCTCGACCAACGTGAAGGATCCGTTCGAAGCGCGCCTCCATGAAATCGCGCGCGGGCTGCGCGAGGTGATCCGGCGACATGCGCCCGGTGCTGCCGCCGTCGAGCAGGTGTTTTACGCGGCCAACGTAAGAACGGCATTGAAACTGGCGCACGTGCGCGGGGTCGCCCTGCTGGCCATCGCGGAAGCCGGGTTGGAATTGGGCGAATATTCGCCGCTCGAAATCAAAACCAGCGTGGTCGGTTATGGCCAGGCGGGGAAGCGGCAGGTCCAGGTGATGGTGCAGTCGCTGCTGAGGTTGGATGCCATGATCGAATCCGAGGATGCCTGCGATGCGCTGGCGGTGGCCATCTGCCACGCGACCCGCAGCCCGTGGGGCAGGATGGCATCCTGCGCGCCGATTGGTAATCGGCGCTGGGCGAATTCGAAATGAAGCGGTGTTTGCCATTGTTGTGGTGCCTGTCTCTCGCTGCGGCCCACGCCGCGGACGTCCCGCGCCTCTACTTCTCCAAGTCGTTCCCCGCCAGCACGCCGGCCTACGTGGCGATCAATGTGGATAAGACCGGCGCGGGCGACTACCGCGAGGAGGAAAACGACGACCACCCCGTGCGCTTCCAATTGAGCGCGCCGGAAGTCGCCGGCTTGTTCGATTTGGCCGCCAATCTTGGCTATTTTGACCACCCGCTGGAATCGCCCCTGAAGGTCGCGTTCATGGGTAACAAGACCTTCCGCTTCGTGGATGGCGCCAGGAAGAACGAGGTCAAATTCAATTTCTCCGAGGACCCGGCGGCGCAGGCCCTGGCCGACTCGTTCGAGCGCATCAGCGAATCCGAACAACTCTTCACCAACCTGGAAGTGTCCGCCAAGTACGACCGGCTGGGCGTGATGAAGGCGTTGCTGTTGCTGGAATCGGCCTACGACCGTAAGCGCGTGGTGGACGCCGCGCAGTATCTGCCGCTGCTCGACCGCATTGCCAAGAACGAGAGCTACATGCATCAGGCCCGCCTGCGCGCGGCCAGCCTGGCCGACGAGTTTCGTGCCCCGAAATGAAGCTCCTCTGCGCCGCTCTTTTTTTCGCCATGCTGGGCTGGGGGCAGAATGCGCCTCCCGCCCCCCCTGCCGCCGATCCCAATGCCGGCGAAAGCCAGGACTTGAGCCGGGCGGTCTCCGAGGCCGGCAACAGCCCGGTCGATTTTATCCGCGCGCTGGAAAAGCATCTCGCCAAATATCCGCAGACCACGCGCCGCAACGAAATCGAGCGGGCGCTGGTCAAAGCGGCCATCGAAGCCAAGGACGATAAACGCATTGTCGAGTATGGCGGGCGGGTGCTGGCGCGCGAACCAGGCGATGCCCAGATTTTGGATAAAATCGTCCGCGCCCTGCTGGTTTCCGACGCCGCCGACACCTCGGAGCGCGCGCTGAAATATGCCAGGCAGTATGAAGAACTGCTGCGCCAGACACGCAGCCAACCTGCCCCGGGCCACATGAGCGAGGCGCAGTGGCATGAAGAAGTGGACAAAGGACTGGGGCGCGTGCTGGCCTGCGAAGCGCGCGCCATCGGCAATCTGGGCAAGATCGACGAGGCCCTCGCGCTGGCGCGGCGGGGTTACGAAGTCTATCCCACGGCCGAGGCCGCGCGGGAGATCGGCCGCTGGCTGCTCCGCGCCGGTCAGGATAAAGATGCGCTCGGTCCTTATGCCGACGCCTTAACCATCCCCGATAGCCGCAACACGGACCCCGACCGGGCCAAGGACCGCGTGCAACTGGGCGAAACTTATCGCAAACTCTACGGCTCGGAAAAGGGATTGGGCGACATCATCCTGGAAGCCTACGACCGCACCACCGGGTTGCTGGCGGCCCGCCGCCTGCGCTTGCGCCAGAACGACCCCAATGCGCAAGCCGCCAATGTCCTGGAATTTACGATTTCGGGCGTGGATGGCGCCAAGCTGTCTATCGCTTCGTTGAAGGGCAAGGCCGTGGTCTTCGACTTCTGGGCTACCTGGTGCGGCCCTTGCCGCGTCCAGCACCCGCTCTACGAGCAGGTGAAGCAGCGCTTCCACGATTCGCCCGACGTCGTGTTTCTCTCCGTCAACACCGACGATGAACGCGAACTGGTGGCGCCGTTCCTGAAGGAGAACCACTGGGACCAGCGGCAGGTCTATTTTGAAGACGGGCTTTCGCGGGTCCTAGCCATCACCTCCATGCCCACAACAATTGTTCTGGACCGCCATGGCCAGGTGATCAGCCGGATGAACGGGTTCTTGCCGGAGCGTTTCGTGGATATGTTGACCGACCGGATCAAAGATGCGCTGAAGAATTGAAGGTGATATAATCCCCCCTTCGGACCCCCGATTCATATGACACCTGAAGCCTCTTCCAACAATGCCGCTCCGCCGTTGGGCGAAGCCGGCCGCATCGCGGACGTGTTCATCGACCCCAAAAAGGCGTTCGCCGATATCGCCGCCCGGCCCGGCTGGATCGTGCCGATCGTTCTTCTGATCGTTGGGTACCTCGCCTTCATGTACTGTTTCACGACGCATGTGGGCTGGGAACATTCGATGCGTCAGGCCATGGAAACCAACTCGCGGGTGCAGCAAATGGACCCGCAGCAGCGCGAGGCCGCCCTCCAAATGCAACTCAAGTTCGCCCCCATTGGCGCGTACGTGGCCGGCCCGATCGTCATTGTGGTGATCGCGCTGATTATGGCCGGCGTGTTGCTGATGGTTTGCAAGATGATGGGTGCGTCGATAGGCTTCAAACAGATGTTTGGCATCTCCGCCTACGCCATGCTGCCCGGACTCATATCCAGCCTGCTGGCGATTGTCGTCATCTTCATCAAGAATCCCGAAGACTTTAACCTCCAGAACCCACTGGCATTTAACCTTGGCGCCTTTCTGGAGCCTCCGCCTAATTCCGCGAAGGCCCTTTACAGCCTGGCCACCTCGATCGATCTCTTCAGCTTCTGGACGATCCTGCTGTTGGCCGTCGGTATTTCGGTAACGGTGAAAAAGTTTCCTTTCTCGAAGGCTTTAACTGCGGTGCTCGTGCCGTGGGTTGTCGTGGTCCTGGTCAAGGCTGGCTGGGCCAGCCTTTTCGGGTAGAAGAGCTTTCAGCTTTCAGCAGCCGCCGTCGGTAATGCGGAACTTCGCCGCGTCGATTTGCATTGGGTTGAAAAGGAAATTGGCAGTTTGGCCGTACCGTGACGCCGTCGTGTTGGATGTCCTGAAAAGGAACGCCCGGATTTCTATCTGAAGCCGAACTCGAAAGCAAAGGCAAGCTTTACTCCCCTCTCTACTTCTTTCTGGCGGCCGCATGCCGCAAGCTGGGATCTCCTTGGGTGTCGGGCATTGGCGAGCGACACCCGATAATGTGATTCACCTGCAACATCAAATAGTGGGCGCGCGCGCGGAAATGGTCGGGCTGGAGATGGGCCCAGCCGTGCTCTTCATGCAGGAGATCGCTGAAGCCATCAACCAGGCAGCTCTCGCGACTGGCGTCAGCTACCTCAAGAAGGAGGACCGGCAGGTCGCACTCGGCCTCGCGATATTAGCTGCTAGGGCCAGTCCTGCGCGCCGTGGAAGATGCGCGAATTTCCACGGCGTGCTGCGTGACCTGATAGACCACGACGTAAGGCAGCGGCGAAAAGGCCAACTCCCGCCGTCCGGTCATGCGGCTGCTAGCTCGCCCAAGGTGGGGAAAGTCCTTCAAGCGGGCGCAACCGTCATAAATGGTCCGGGCGACGCGGCGGGCAGCTTCCGGATTGTCGCAGTCGATGCGCTCGCAAATGCGCTCCAGGTCATCCGCCGCGGGCATCGACCAACGAACCTGCATTAGGTTTTCAGAAACCGGTGAAGGCGCTGCCCGACTTGTTCGTGAGTGAGATACGCGCCCCTCTGCAGGGATTCCTCGCCACGGTTCACGGCCTCGACGAAGCGGGCCTCTTCTTCGAGATAGTGCGCCAGAACGTCCTGCGCCAGTTCGTCAGGGGTGCGGCCCTGCTTGGCGGCGGAGTGCGTCAACTTTGCTTCCAGTTCTCCGGTGACGTGCACGTCCATTGCTTGCTCCCTCTCTGAGAATACCCCGTTACGCCACCACGCCGGAGCCTACCGGCTGCCAGGCTTTGCGTGCCGCTTTAGCCTCGCGCAGTTCGGCGCGCCACGCCTGCCTGCCTCACACCGCCTTAGTCCGCCGCTCGCGCTTCTTGGCCACCGGCTCCGCGGGCGCTTCCCCCTCAGCTTCCCCGGCCGCCGCCGTCGCCGCTTGCACCGGCTTCTTCTTCTCCGCCAGGCTGCGCTTCAGCGCTTCCATGATGTCGATCACCGGCGCGAAGTGCGGCTCCGGCGTCTCCACCACTGCCTGCCCTTCCTTCTTCGCCTCGATCATCGCCATCAGGTTGTCGCGATAGGTGTCGTGGTATTTCTCCGGCTCGAACTCCGCCTTCAGCGTTTCGATCAGCATGTTAGCCATGGCCAGCTCGTTGGGCTTCACCAGGTCCGTGTTGGTGCGGAATTCATCCACCTGCCGGATTTCGTCGGCATAGTACATGGTGTGCAGCAGAATGCCCTTCTTGCCCGGCCGCAGCACCACGATGTGCTCGCGATTGTGCATCGCGATCTTCGCCAGCGCGTAGTAATTCGATTGCCCCATGGCCGCGAACAGCAGCGCGTAGGGCTTCTCCCCGCCTTCGTCCGGCGCCATGTAATACGAGCTTTCCAGGTAGATGGCGTCCACCGTGTCGCCCTTCACGAATTCCAGAATCTCCATCACCTTGGCGGTCTTGGGAGCGACCTTCTTGATGTCCTCCTCCTCGATCACCACGTAATGGTCCTTCTCGTATTCGTAGCCCTTCACCAGCTCGCTGCGCGGCACCGGCTGGTCCTCCGCCTGGCAATAGGTGATCTGCTTGATGCGCGAATTATCCTTGGCGTGCAGCAGGTTGAAACTCACGGTCTCGCCGCGCGCGGCGCTGTACAGGCGCACCGGCAACGAAACCAGTCCAAACGTCAGATGTCCCTTCCAAACGGTGCTGGCCATTTATGCATCACCCCACTTTGCTTGTGGGGCAGGTTGGTAACCTGCGGCCCGATTGTTAATCGGGCCCGCAAGGTTGCGCCGATTACCAATCGGCGCGCAGGATGCCATCCTGCCCCACGGGCAACCTCACCCACAGCGACATTTCCGAAGATATCATGTAAATGGAGGAGGGGCAAGGCTTTATGGCACTGGAAGAGTACGTCCGCAAACGCAAATTCGAAAAGACTCCCGAACCGCCTCCCCAAACCAAAGCGGCCCAGGCGCCGGACGCCGGCGCGCCGCGCTTCTACGTGCAGCGCCACGATGCCACGCGCCTGCACTACGATTTCCGTCTGGAGATCGGCGGCGTGCTGGTTTCGTGGGCGGTTCCCAAAGGCCCCTCGCTTGAGCCGCTCTCCAAATTTCTGGCCGCCAAAGTGGAAGATCATCCGCTCGAATACGGCGAATTCGAGGGCAACATTCCGGCCGGCAACTACGGCGCGGGCAGCGTCATGCTATGGGATCGCGGAACGTGGGAATTGCTGGGCGACGCGCCCGTCGCAGAGCAACTCGCGCGCGGCGACCTGAAGTTCCGCCTGCACGGCGAAAAGCTGAAGGGCGAATTCGCCATCGTCCACATGAAGAATCGCGGCAAGGGCAACGAGTGGCTGCTGATCAAGAAGCGCGACGCCGACGCCGTGCCGGGTTGGGACATCGAGCAATACGCCTGGAGCGTGCTCTCCGGCCGCACGCAGCAGGAGATCGCGCAGGGCCTGCCAGCGCGCAAAACCAAGCAGGAGACCGCCGGCGATCCCCAGCGCGAATGGAAGAGCCATCCCGCGCGCCGCGCATCTAAGGTCGCCGCGAAGCATGCCGAGCCCGACGCGACGCATACCGAGCCGCGACCGGCAGGGAGAGGTCTCCCCGGCGCCGTGAAGGCCGCCATGCCCACCGCCATTGCCCCGATGAAAGCGGCGCTGGCCACGACTCCCCCGCGCGGCGACGAGTGGCTCTTCGAGGTCAAGTGGGACGGCGTGCGGGCCATCTGCTTCATCGATCGGGAATCCGTCCGCCTGGTCTCCCGAACCGGCCACTCCTGCGAAAAACAATACCCCGAACTCAGCGTCATCCCCCACTACATCGCCGCACAACAGGCCATTCTCGATGGCGAAATCGCGGCGCTCGACGAAAAAGGCGCCGCCCGCTTCGAGCTGATTCAGCCGCGCATCGCACAGTCCGACGCCAATGCCGTGTCGCACATGGCGCGCGCGCGGCCGGTGGTCTACTTCGCTTTTGATCTGCTGTATCTGAATGGCTACGATCTGCGCCAAGTGGCGCTGATCGAGCGCAAGCAGTTGCTGGAATCCATCCTCACGCCCACCGCCGTGCTGCGCTATTCCGAACATTTTCCGGGCGCGGGCGATGCCATGCTGCAGGCCGCGCGCGAAACCGGCATCGAGGGGCTGGTCGCCAAGCGCGCCAGCAGCCGCTACGAATCGCGCCGCTCGAGCGAGTGGATCAAACTGAAAATCGTCGAGCGGCAGGAGTTCCTGATCTGTGGCTTCACCGCCGGCGAGCGCGACCACTTCGGCGCTCTGGTCCTGGGGCTGTACGACAACGGCAAGCTGTCCTGGGCCGGCAACGTCGGCACGGGCTTCGATCAGAAAGCCTTAGCCGCCCTGCGCCAGAGACTCGACCCGCTCACCACTCCGCAATCGCCTTTTCCCGATTCGCCCAAAGTGGGAAAAGACGTCACTTGGGTGAGACCCGAACTGGTGGCGGAAGTGAAGTTCGCCAACTGGACGGGCGAGGGTAGGCTGCGCGCGCCCGTGTACCTCGGCCTGCGCGCCGATGTCAGTCCCCGCGACTGCGTTCGCGAAACGGTAGGACAGGCCTCCGGCCTGTCCAGAGACCCCCTGCTCGCCCCCACCGGCAACGAAGCCACCCTCACCATCGACCAACATCCCCTGAAATTCACCAACCTCAACAAGGTCTTCTACCCGGCCGAAGGCATCGTCAAACGCGACCTGCTCAACTACTACGACGCCGTCGCGCCCCTCATCCTGCCGCACCTCAAAGACCGGCCGCTGTCGCTGAAGCGTTATCCCAACGGCATCGAGCAACAGTTCTTCTTCCAGAAAGATGCCCCGCTCACTTTCGCGCCGTGGCTGCGCGCCGAAGAGATCCACTCCGATCACAACGAAGCGCCCATCCGCTATGTCATCGCCGAAGACCGCGCCAGTCTGCTGTATCTGGTCAACCTGGGCTGCATCGACCACAACCCCTGGATGAGCCGCGCGCCCACGCTCGATAATCCCGATTTCGTGCTGATCGACCTGGACCCGCAGGAGTGCCCCTACGACCTCATCGTGGAGGCCGCCCTGCTGGTGCGCGAAAAGCTGGATGCGATCGGGCTGAAGGGCTATGCCAAGACTACCGGCGGCGATGGCATGCACATTTACATTCCGCTCGAGCCGATTTACAGCTACGACGAGAGCCGCACTTTTGCCGAGATCCTGGCGCACCTGGTGCAGCGCGACAGGCCCGAACTGTTCACCGTGCCGCGCGCGGTTTCGAAGCGTCAGAAAGGCCGGGTCTATTTCGACTGGATGCAGAACGGCAAGTCGAAAACCATCGCCGCGCCGTATGTCTTGCGCGCTTATCCGGGTGCCCCCGTGGCCACGCCGCTCGACTGGAACGAAGTGCAGCCGGGCCTCACGCCGGGCCAGTTCAATATCTACAACGCTCCGGAGCGCTTCGCCAAGGTCGGCGATCTGTTTGCCGGCGTGCTGAAGAATTTGCAGCGGCTGGAGGAACCCCTGCAAAAGCTCGAGAAGCTGCTGCGGGTGCCTGCCGCGAAGAAATGAAAAGCTTCGTCGTTGCCCTCCAACTGGGTTTTGGCGAGCCAACCCCGTACTAGAACCAAACCAAGAATCCAGAGCCTTGGACGAAAACTGTTGACATCAGCGGACAGCTCGGCGTATCTTTTCGGATGTAGTACTCCTAAATGGAGGAGAATCATGACGCGGGCCGGCTACCAGCGCGGAGTTGAAACTACCGGACGGCGTAGCGGTGGATGCCGCGGGCAACTTGCTGTGGGCGCGGAGATCGGTCAGCGGGACGGTCGGGAAATCGGTCGCGCCAAACAACTCGTCTTGCCCATCGTTGCTCCACAGAACATTCCCAAAATGTATGTGCTCGTGGATGGTGTGCAGGTGCCCGTCGTGGCCGACGAGGCCGAAGGACGAACGGGCCGGATTGAGGGACAGCGTGCCCGCACCCGGGAGTGCAAGCTCGGCTGCGTCTTCACCCAAACCACCGTGCATAAGGAGGGCTGGCCCATCCGCGATCCCGCATCCACCACCTATGTGGGAGCTATCGAAACCGCCGAACAGTTCGGCTTCCGTATGTATACCGAGGCCTGGAAAAGAGGTTGGGAGTGGGCGATCGCCCTCTTCGGCCCGGTATTGCTAAGATAATGCTGTAGGCAATATCGAGTTTGCCTGGGCCGGCGCAAGGCCCGATCCAACCTGGCAAAGCATGGCGTCTCATTCGAGAAAGCACAAACCGTTTTCCAGGATGAGAGCGCCCGGTTGATCGACGACCCGGATCACTCTGAGAACGAAGATCGGTTCGTGCTCTTGGGCTACAGCTTGCAGGCGCGCTGTCTGATCGTCAGTCATTGCTACCGTCAATCCGATTCGGTGATCCGGTTGATCTCAGCTCGGCGCGCGACCGCGCAGGAAGAAGGAGTGTATTGGAGACTTAGATGAGAAAAGAATACGATTTTTCCCAGTCCCGCAAGAATCCCTACGCTAAACAACTCAAGCGTCAGATCACCATTCGCCTCGACACCGTGGCGGTCGATTACTTTAAGAACATGGCGGCCGAGATGGGGATGCCTTATCAGAACCTCATCAACTTGTTCTTGAGGGACTGCGCGATGCAGAAGCGGCGCCCCACCATCCAATGGCCGGAGGACGCGGCGACGCGGCCGGTGGGCAGGTAACCCGCAACATTCGGTTCGCCCGTGCGCTGTCCACAGGGAACTATCGGGCTGGTTTACGAGGTGCTCGCCGTTAACTCGCAGGTCGCGGACGCTTTGCATTCGGTTCGAATCCGCACGGGGAGGCATTGTCCCCGCCTTCGCACGATTCAGTTGTTCGAACTCGCCATCGGATGCCGTCCGTGACTCTGGTCGACGGGCAGTTAGGACTACTAGGGGTGTTTCCTCCCTGCGAATGAATTGACTGCTTTGACATGGCTTTCCATTTCCCAGATGCCCTGCGTCCGGCCGAACCCTGCGACTATGGCCTAACGCCTGCCTGGAGGGTTATGCATGCGCCTCGCGGAATCGGCGCTGGACTTGGTGCGGGCTATGAGTGCGACGGCTGCGGCCCTCCACTTTCAGGATTTGGGGTCCCGAGCCGAGAGCATCTCGGTGGAGGTGGGGTTCGACCCCGCGTTGGCTAAGTCTTACGATGAACATTGCCATCAAGTCAATATCCTCCTAAAGCGGGCCGCGCCATTTTTGACTCCCGGTAATATTGTTACGAACCCGCAAATCTGCGAAGACTCGACATTGGCGCGCTCCGAGTATTACGACGGATTCCTCCGTCCGCAAGACCTTCGCCGGCGGAACGATCGCTCGCAATTGCGCGCAGCCCTCCTTGACGTCGATCTTCCGGCCCAAGCGCGCCGGTCCATATCTGGAGGCTGAGGTTTGGTGAAACTGCTCATGCCCCACCTGCAGTGCGCCGCGAGGTTACGGCATGGCCTTCATATGCTTCAGGTCGAGGCAACCGTGATGGACGTTCTGACGCTGGGAGTCCTGGTCATCGATGAGCGTCTCGATGTTCCCTACGCCAATCCGTCCGGTCGCGGGATTCTCGCAAAGAACGGCGGAATCGCGATGGCCGGCAATCGGCTGACCCTGTCTCAGCCCAGGGAAAGGGCTGAGTTACGGAGTCTTTCGGTGCGCGCGTGTGATCCGTCGCTTGGTCCGGCAATTCGGCCCGGCGGAGTGATGACGGTCGTCCGTCCTTCGGGCCGGCGCCCGTACACCGTGGTGGTGAACCCAACCAACGCGAAGGCTCTGAAATCGAGCTACGGCAATCCGGCCGCAATCCTTCTAATCAGCGATCCCGACGACCAAGCCATGCCCAGCAAAGCCCTGTTGGCTCGCCTATATCGGCTCACGCCTGCTGAGGCAAGCCTGGCGGGTATCCTGCTCCGGGGAGACGATCTAAACGACGCATGCGATGAAATGTCCATTCGACGGACAACCGCACGCACGCACTCGCAACATTTATTTCAAAAGGTTGGCGTCAGCCGCCAGGCGGAATTGTTGGCCGTCTTGCTGCGCGCGGCAGGTCCCGTACGAACTTCTTCGCGGTGACCGGACGGCCTCTCATCCGTTTGGATGATGTGCGCCGTCCTGAACGTCTGGGCCGCGCCAGGAATACTCGATGGCAACATGTAAACAGCGTGCCTGCCGAAGCGGTTTGGCTCGATTCAAAGAAGACCGAGCCAATTTGTTTCTGAGAACAATGCACGATTGGCTTCGTTTGCCAATAATGACGAACGCCGCCGCACCCGCCCTCACTGCTCGTGCACATCCTCCAGATACGTATACCCGTGCAGCCCCTCTTCGTAAAACTTCAGCAGCCGCCCGGATTCCTCGTACCCCAGCCGCCCTTCCCGCAACGCAGTCTCCACGTCTCGCCGCAGACGGCTAACCAGCGCGTCGGACGAAAACTGCACGTAGTTGAGCACCTCGCGCACCGTATCGCCCTTGATCACCGAATCCAAAATGACCTCGCCGGTCTCGCTCAGCCGCACATGCACCGTATTCGTGTCGCCGAACAGGTTGTGCAGGTCACCCAGGATTTCCTGGTAAGCGCCCAGCAGAAACGCGCCCAGATAGTAATCGCCGCCATCGAACGGGTGCAGCGCCAGCGTGCGCTTCACATCGCGGCGGTCGATGAACTGGTCCACCTTGCCATCCGAATCGCAGGTGATGTCACCCAGAATGGCGTGCCGTTTGGGCTCTTCCTCCAGGCGGTGAATCGGCATCACCGGGAACAACTGCTTGATCGCCCAGCTATCCGGCATGCTCTGAAACAGCGAGAAATTGCAGAAGTAGGTGTCCGAGAGCATGGCTTCCAGGCCCTCCAACTCTTCCGGGAAATAGTCGAGCGACTGCGCCAGGGCCTGGATGCGCCGGCTGATCGCCCAATACAGGTTCTCGCACTGGCAGCGCTGTTCGAGCGA
>JBEKPZ010000171.1:0-15894 GCA_049520215.1 Bryobacteraceae bacterium
TCGTAGTCGTTGGCTTTCGCCGCCATTTCGCCGGAGCTGCGGTAGTAGTGGTCGTCATCCACATCCGGCGTGCGGGTGGTCAACGCGTGGGCCGAAAAGCCCGCGCTATTGATCAGCAGCAGGTTGGGATACTGCGCCTTGATGGCGTCGTAGAACGCCGTGAATCGGGCGTCGTAGCTGCCCTTCTCCCGGTCGAAGTAGTCCTCGTTCCCGATTTCGACATAGCGCAGGTGGAAGGGCGCCGGGTGGCCGTCCCTTGCGCGGCGCGCGCCCCAGGTGGTATTGGTGTCGCCTGTCACGTACTCGATTTCTTCGAGCGCTTCCTTGACGAAAACGTCCAGTTCCGGGCCAGACCTCACCCTCTGGCCGCGTAGCGAGTAGCCCGCAAAAACGGCGAGCACGGGCTCCATGTTCAAGTCTTCGCACCATGCGAGGTACTCGAACAGACCCATGCCGTCCGAAGACCAGTAGCCCCACGCGTCGTCCATATGGCCGGGGCGCTCCTCGATCGGACCAATCGTATTCTTCCAATTGAAGCGCGTGTCGAACGTGTTGCCTTCCAGGTAGTTGCCGCCGGGGAAGCGCAGAAACTGCGGCTTCATGGCGGCCAGCAACTCCATAATGTCACGCCGGAAGCCGTTCACCCGGTTCTTATAGGTGGGCGGAAACAGCGAAACGAACCCAAACCAGATCGTGCCCGGCCGGCTCGCGCTGAGGACGAACTTGTTCCCGGCGGAAGCCCTCACGTTGCCCGTGGTGAGCGTGGCTTCGTATTTCTGCCAGCTTTCGGAGAGCTTCGGAACTGTCGCGGTAACCGCAGCCATCGTCCCGTCGTTGCTCACGATGGAGAGCGTTACGGCGCCCGAGAATCCCGCCGAGGCCTTGGCGTAAAACATGGCCTTGTAGGCGGTGTCCGGCTTGAGCGGGATGCCCCAGAAGCCCTCGTTGGCGACGCCTACGCTCTGATTACCGGAAGCCTGCGAGACGGTCAGTTTCAAACTGGCGGGAACGGCATTGTTCAGAGGGGTGGCAGCGTCGAGTTCCATCGTTCCCACGCCGCCGCGCTCCTCGACCAGAGACCAATCCACCAAGTCCTTGGCCTCTTTCGCGGCCCTGGACTGCTCCGGGTTCTGGCGGTTCTGCCGAGCCGGAACCGTTTCCTTAAAGTTGCGATTGCGAATCAATTCCGCGTAGAGGCCGCCTTCGAAAGCATAATTGATTTCCTCGGTCATCAGGCCGTGGAACGTGGGCGGCATCTTGGCCGTAATTTGATCCGCTTTGATCTGGAGGCTCACTCCGTTGCCGGTTTGAGCCGGCATCAGAGGTCCGGCAGTCAGCAGCAGGCAGAGCGAAACGGCGGCGCGACGCGGCGGCCCGTCTGAAATCGTTTGCACTTCGCATCTCCTCACGAGGGATCCCGGCAATCGCTGTTTGCTAGCGCCCCAGCGTATCACATGGATGGAGCGAACTCGGCCGGCGATGTGCAAGCGCTATCGGCCCCGCGAGAATGGCTATTTCTTCCTGGCGGTTTGAATCACGGCATCAAATGCCGGCTTGGGTTTGCCCTCGCGATCGAACAGCAGGGGATAGTTAGTGCGGCCGCGGACGGGAAAATTGTTCTTCCACGAATCGCCATCGGTGACACCCCAGAAGGTGACGCGCGACATAACGTCGGCGTGCTTGACGAAGATGGCGAACAGGTCTCGGTAGCGCTTGGCAAGGGCCTTCTGGATATCCTCGGGCAGGCCGTTCACGTAGGGGTTGGCGCCGCCTGCGGACGTGGCCGAAACGTCCGCGGAGTTGCCGCGCCCGGCGGGCGGGAGCACGTCGACATCGAGCTCGCTGATGCCGATCTTCACACCCAGGGCGGCGAAGGCGTTGATGGTGTCTTCCTGTTGCTGGAGGGTGGGCCAGGCGAGTGAGTCGTGCCCTTGCAGGCCCATAGCCGCCACATTCACTCCGGCAGCTTGCAGCTTCTTGATCAGATCGACCGCGCCCTTCCGCTTGGCTTCGTTCTCGATAGAGTAGTCGTTGTAATAAAGCTCGCAATTGGGGTCGGCCGCGTGGGCATACTGGAAGGCTTTTACCAGATAGTCCTCGCCGATAATGTTCAGCCATTGCGATTTGCGCAGCGTGCCGTCCTCATTGAGCGCTTCGTTGACCACGTCCCATCCGCCGATTTTGCCTTTATAGCGCATGACCACGGTGGTGATATGTTCCTTCATGCGCTCCAGGAGTGCGTCGCGGGTAAGAGGCGCGCCTTTTTCGTCCTGAAAGACCCAGCGGGGCACCTGGCTGTGCCATACCAGGTTGTGGCCCACGATGAACATCTTGTACTTCTGCCCGAAGGCCACGTACTCGTCGGCGGGTCCGAAATTGTAGCTGTCCACACGGGGATGGATCACTTCCCACTTCATGACGTTTTCGGGACTGATGGTGTTGAACTGCGCGGCGACGATCCCGGCGGCGCGCGGATCTTTCTCTTCGAACTGGCGTTGATTGAGCGCTGCGCCGACGCGGAAGAGACCGTGGAACGCGTCCTTCAGCGAAGGTTGCTGGGCGAAACTTACGGCGGCGAAAATGACAGTGAGGGGGATCAATCGATTAAACATAGGGTCCTCGAGACATCAAAACACGGAGCAGTGTCGCCCTGAATGCTAAGCACTGGCGAATTTCCTCCGGCGCTCGGCTAGCTCGTCTTGAATCTGGATGTTTAGACTCTTGCCGATCTTATAGCGGACCAGGCACACTATGACGATGCCGAAGAAGATAGAGGGGAACAGGCTGATCGTCATGCGGATGCCCTCCAACGCGTGCGGCGTTTGCACCGCATTGGCTCGATAGCCGAAGGCCGAGAGCAGCCAACCGGCCATCGCGCCGCCGAGGCTCAGGCCCGATTTCAGTCCGAACAGGATGGTGGCATAAATCACCCCGGTGATCCGGCGTCCGGTCTTCCATTCCGAGTAATCGACGACATCGGCGAACATCGCCCAGATCAACGGGATGGTTGGCGCGTAGGTGAGGGCGCGGGCATATTCCATGATGAACATGGTGCCGATCGCGTTCGCGGGCACCAGGTAAAAAAATGCCATAAAGATGGTGGTGAGCGAGAAACCCCAGATGGCTACGGCCTTCTTGCCGAATTTGACGGAGAGCGCGGTGGAAGTCAGTACGCCCAGCACAGTGACGAACTGGCTGGTCATATTGAAGAAGCTGAAGCCCACCGAAGAGACATTCGATTTTTGCGCGTCGACGACCAGGCCGAAGGTATTCAGCAGGTAATGCCAAAGTCCGCCGCTGCCGGCCCCGTTGGTGAGTCCGACCGTGCCGAGAAAATCGTAGAGCTTGCCCTGATCGGCATAGTACTGGAAGTAATACGAGATGGTGCCGCCGCGCATTGCCAGCACGATGAAATGGGACAGGGTGAGGATGAACATGGCCACCCACGGTCCGGTCTTCACCAGATTGGCGAAGTCCTTCTTTGGCTCGGATTTCTGCTTGGGGTCCGGCTTGATGCGCTCTTTTGTGGTGAGGAACGTGATGAGGAATAGCACCACGCAAACCGTGGCCCACAGTGCCATGGTCATCTGCCAGCCCTTGGCCCTGTCGCCGTGTCCGAACTTGGCGACCAGCGGCAGCGTGAAGCCGCCGACGATTAACTGCGCGATCATCGCCGAAACGAACCGGTACGAGGACAAGCTGGTGCGCTCGTGGACATTGCCGGTCATCACGCCGGTCATCGCCGAATACGGCGTGTTGTTGGCCGAGTACAACGTCATCAGCAGGACGTTGGTGGCGCAGGCCCAGAGCAGCTTGCCGGTGTAGCCCCAATCGGGCGTAGTGTAGGCCAGCACCATCACGATTCCCCACGGAATCGCGGTCCAAAGCACCCATGGGCGGAATTTGCCCCAGCGCGTTTCGGTGCGGTCGGCCATGACGCCCATCATGGGATCGAAGAACGCGTCCCAGAACCGCCCCACCAGCAGCAGAGAACCGGCGACCGCGGCAGTGATGCCCATCGTGTCTGTATAGAAATTGAGCTGGAACAGGATCATCGTCATGAAGACGAAGTTCGCCGCGCCATCACCCAGGCTGTAACCCGCCTTTTCCACGAACGAGAGCTTCCGGGTTTGATCTTCCATGTGTGGGGGCTCCAAAATACGACTAACTATCGCGGCTTTCGACGTTTACCCGACCACCAGCACCGTGGTTTGCAAATCCGCATCGCGCGATGAGTTCCCGACCATGATTTGGAACTCGCCGGGCTCGACGACGAATTTCTTGTGGGCGTCGTAGAAGGCCAACAGGTCCGGCGTGATGTCGAAAGCCACAGTTTTGGTTTCGCCCGGCTGGAGTGCGATCTTTTGGAAACCTTTCAGCTCTTTCATGGGACGCGTAGCCGAGCTATACGTGTCGCGGATGTACATTTGGACCGTCTCAGTGCCGGTGCGATCGCCGGTATTGGTGACTGCGACGGTGACCCGCGCGCTGGCGCCGTTCTTGATCTTCTTCTTCGACAACAGCGGTGCCGAGATGCTGAACGAGGTGTAGCTGAGGCCGTAGCCGAAGGGGTAGAGCGGCGTCACGTCGTCAAAGAGATAGCCGCGGCGTGCGGTGGGCTTGTAGTTATAGAAGGCCGGAAGATGACCGGCTGACCGCGGTACGGTAATGGGCAGCTTGCCGCCCGGATTATGGTCGCCGAAGAGCACTTCCGCGACGGCGTGGCCGGTCTCCTGTCCCAGGTACCAGCATTCGTAGATTACCGGCGCTTCTTTGCTGAGCCACTCGATGGAAAGCGGGCGGCCGTTGAAGAGGAAGATGGCCACCGGTTTGCCGGTGGCGAGCATCGCCTTGACGAGTTCCTCCTGGCAGCCGATCAGTTCCAGATGCGCGCGGTCGCCCAAGTGGACCCACGACCAGGCTTCGCGCGAAGTCTGCTCGTTGTCGCCGATGGCGAGCACGATGAGGTCGGCCTTCTTCGCCACCTTCACGGCTTCGGCAATCTGGCGGCGATCCTCGTCCGGATCCGCCGGGGTGACTTTATCTTCAATCCATGCGCCGCCAATGGTTATCTTGCAGCCCTCGCTGTAGATCACTTTGGCTCGGTCGCCCACGCGGGCTTTGATACCGTCGAGAACGGAGACTTCCTGCTTGGGCACGCTGCTGTAGCCGCCGAGAAGGGTGCGATGTGCATTCGGTCCGATGACCGCGATGGTCTTGAGTTTGCCGAGGTCGAACGGCGCCAGGTTGTTCTCGTTCTTCAGCAGGGTGATGGTTTCGCGCGCGGCCTCGCGGGCGAGGACCCGATGCTCGTCGCATCCCACGATGCGTTCGGCCTCGTCGGGATCCACGTAGGGATCCTCGAACAGGCCCATCTGGAATTTCCAATAGAGCATCGGCGCGACCAGTTCATCGAGTTGCTTCTCTTTGAGCACGCCCTTGCGGACCAGTTCCACCAGGTGCTTGTAGCAATCCGGCTCGGGCAGTTCGATGTTGACGCCGGCCTCTACCGCCTGCCGGCAGGCTTCCTTCTTGTCCTTTGCGACGGCATGGCCGCGGACATCGGCGCGATAGTGGAGCTCCGTGATGGCGTAGTAATCGGAGACAACGAAGCCTTGGAAGCCCCACTCCTTGCGGAGAACGTCGCGCAGCAGCCATTTGTTGGCGTGCGAGGGAATGCCATCGATCTCGTTGTAGGAGGCCATCACGCTGAGGGCGCCGGCCCTCTGGATGGCCTCTTTGAACGGGAACAGGAAGGTCTCGCGCAATACGCGTTCCGAAATGTTCGCGGGCGCGCAGTTGGTGCCGGATTCCGGCTGGCCATGCGCCGCGAAGTGTTTCATGGTGGCGATGACGCGGTCTTTATTCTGGAACCTGGCATCGCCTTGGAAGCCGCGGACAGCGGCCATGCCCAGGCGCGATACCAGAAAAGGATCTTCGCCGTAGGTCTCCTCGACACGGCCCCAGCGCGGCTCGCGGGCCACATCGACCACGGGAGTGAGCGCCTGGTGCGCGCCGCGCCTGCGGGTTTCCTTGGCGGTCATAGTGAAGAGCCGCTCGATCAGTTCGGGATTGAAGGTCGCGCCCAGTCCGATGGGTTGCGAGAAGCTGGTGGAGTCGGGCGCGGCATGGCCGTGGAGGCACTCTTCATGAAATATGACCGGAATGCCCAGGCGGGAATTCTCGACGAAGAACTTCTGGATGGCATTCGACAGCTCCGCGGTCGCGCGCGCCCTCAGACCCTTGCCGGCCTCGCTGGGGCGGCCCACCTGGCCGAGTCCACGACGATCTTTGAACGCCTTCCTGGCTTTAGCAAGGTCGAACTTGCCGTCCGCGTCGACAAGTGTGTCGGGCTTTTCGCGCCAGATGCATATCATCTGGGCCGCCTTCTCTTCCAGGGTCATTCGGGAAAGCAGATCTTTCGTTCGCCGGGCGGCTGGCAGCGCCGGGTTGCGATACGCGGGAGCAGACGTCTTTTTATTGGAAATCTTGGTGGTCGAAGGCATGATTTTAGCGCCCCCTTGGGTGCTATGACGAATTGATTTTGATATCAAACTATACCGGCATTAACTCCACGAAAGCAACGCTCGCTTTTCTCCGGACCCGCATCTTTGGCCGCCGTCACAGGGCAGATTCGCCATTCCTGGACTGTGTCGTAGTCGCGGCTCGGATCAGGGTATCAGATCAGCATCCTGCGGGCCCAGAACTACAGCTCCTTCGTAGACCCGGCCGCTGATCATCCCTTTGCGCCGGCCCTCGATCGGAATCCGCTGCTCGCTCTGGGTGGTGTTCACGTAGAGGGTCCGCCCATCCACAACCCTCGCGTACACTCCATCGGGAGTCCTGGGACCGGGTTCAATGCCTGCCATTTTGTAAATGGAGTCGAGCACCGGCCCGATCGCCGACGCCTTCGATTCGGTCGCCAGGTAGATGGCGTTCCCCTTGCCGAACTTGTTGATCGTGACTGCCGGGGAATGGTCCGGCGTATTGGTAAATCGCGCCAAGACCCTGGCCGTCGAGGGCTCGAGCACTTCGTACCAGCGTACGCCGCTCGCGATGGATGCGCCGTCCAATCCGAACGTCAGAGGCGATTCAACCTCATAGAACTCGTTGGTCCTCAGTCCGAAGACGTCATTCAGGAGCCCCGGCAGGGGCGTCTCGAACCATTGGGCGTGCTCGTCGACCTTGGACGACAACGCCGCCATCAGGACCGTGCCGCCGCTGCTCACGTAGTCGCGCAGCGCCTTTGCGCTTGCGCCGTCCATCAGGTAATCGGCCGGTACAATGACCAGCTTATAGCGCGCCAGGTCGTGATTGCCGGCATTGATGACGGCAACGTCCAGGTTGGCGCGGAACAACGGCTCGAACGCTTCTTCGACCTGTTTGGAATAAGGAGTCTTGAAGTATTGCCGCGTGGTGCTGGACGGTCCGTTCGGGTGCGAAGCGATGAAGGAATCGAAGGAATAGGCGATGGCCACCTGGGGGTGGGTATAGCGCGGAAATCCGAATTTCGAGATCCGCTGGAATTCCGAAGCAATCCGCGCAAACTCGTCGACCTTCCACGATGGCGTTCCGTCGTGGTCCAGAAGTCCGAACAGCGCCTGCTCCTCGCCGCCAATATGGCTGTTGAAGGTCCACGCCAGAACTGCCTGCGCGCCCATCAAGAGGGCCTCGTAGGCGTACATGCGGCTCCGTCCGCGCGTTCCGTAAAAGCCCCCGCCGCCGGCGGTGAACTCGTTGAACCAGATCGGCGTTTCCAGGTCCCCTTTGGTCATCAGCGCACCCAGCGCGCCGCTCACCGGATCGCCGGGATAGAACCCCTCCGCGCCATAGGACACATAAGACTTGTAGCTGCTGAGATAGTCGAAGCCCCGTCTCCCGGCGGTATCCCACAGATTCGAGATCGATGGGACATCGGGCATATTGCGCCGCCGAATGGCATCCAGTTCCCGGAGCCGGTCGACCGTAACATCGGACCAGTAACGATGGAGGTCCAGGTAGCGTTCGGCCGGTCCGGGCCCATTGGCGAGCGGCAGGTCGACGTCTTCGAAGCTGTTGAGCCGCCGCGACCAGCGTTGTGTGGCCCAGGCTTTATTCAGATTTCCGACCGTTCCGTACTTCGTCTTCAGCCAGGCGATGAAGCGCTGCCGGTCCGGCTCCGAATAGGACATGAACCCGTTTCCGATCTCGTTGTCGTAGCCGATGGCGATGACTGCGGGATGCTGTGCATACCGTTTCGTAATGGCCTCGGCGAGGAGTCCCGCTTCACGGACGTAGTCCGGATCGCTGATGTTGTCCATGTATCGCTCCGCGGGCGGCACACGTGCGCCGTTCTCGTTCACGATGTCCACGCCAGGGTGTGCGCGATGCAGCCAGACCGGGGCAGGGAGGCCCGGGATGTCGACGATGACCCTAATTCCGCTGGCCTGCATCTTGTCCATGATTCTGTCGAACCATTCGAAGCTGAACTTGCCTTGCGAGGGTTCGAACGAATCCCATGACAAGTCTCCCATCCGGACGACATTGAATCCTGCGCCTCTCATGATGGCGATATCGCGATCGATCTGTTCTGCGGAGCGATCCACGGGCTGATAGCACGTGCCTACAAAGAGTTGTCCGGGGCCTGGCCACTTGGAGTAGGCGGGAGCATCCTGGGCGCCGGAATAACGGCTGCAGACCGCCGCCAGGAGCAGGCACAACGCAAGTTGTTTCGGCAAACCACAGCTAAACTCGTGGCGCGCTAATGCGAAACTGTTCCTCATGAAATCTCCCACTCGGCGACATCACCAACCGCGTTGGTGATGTTGCCTTGGCTGGTGACGCCGCCGGCAGTCATGGTTGCGGGCACGGCGAGTTCCTAGCATAGCTTGAGTACACCGTTGTCGGCGGCGCATCGCCTTGTGATTGTGTCCACGGAGAGAACGGTCACGCGCGAATCTGGCGCCGTCCGGCATTCGCGTGGTGCTAGGATGAGACTGCCAAAGAACCGCGGGATGGCGGAACGTTCGAGCCTCCGCAGCGCCATCGGCGAAGACCGAGCAGACGGCAGCATTCGGAAAAAGGAGTAGTCTCCCAATGAATGGTAGAACTGGCGGCTTCGGCCGGAGAAAATTCGTCGCAGGCAGCACCGGTTTGCTGGCAGCCGCCAAGTCCGTGTTATCTCAGCAAGGCCTATACTCGGACGGCGATTTTACCGGCGCCCCGATCTCGGGTCCGTTTCGCCCGAATTGGGAATCGCTCCGAGCCTACCGGTTCCCCGATTGGTTCCGCGATGCGAAGTTCGGCATCTGGGCTCATTGGAGCCCGCAATGTGTTCCCGAGCAGGGCGATTGGTATGCCCGAGGCATGTACATTCAGGGCAGTTCTCAGTACAACTACCACGTCAAAACCTACGGCCACCCTTCGCAATTCGGGTACAAAGACATCTGTCATATCTGGCGGGCGGAGAACTGGAATGGCGAGGAACTGGTTCGACTCTACGCCAAGACCGGCGCCAGGTATTTCGTCGCACTCGCCAATCACCATGGAAACTTCGATTGCTGGGACTCGAAATACCAGCCTTGGAATTGCGTCAATGTCGGACCGGGAAAGGATATCGTCGGCACCTGGGAAAAACTTGCCCGCGCGCAGGGGCTCAGGTTCGGAATCACCGTTCATGGCACACCCGGCAGGGTATGGAAGCAGTTCATGCCGGTCCGCTATGGCAGCGATGCCACCGGTCCTTTGAAGGGCGTGCCCTACGATGGTGTCTTGACGAAGGCGGACGGCAGAGGCAAGTGGTGGGAGGGAATGGACCCGCAGCAACTCAACGGACGTCCGCACGGCAAAGACGAGCCCTGTCCGGAGTTCGTGGAGAACTTTATGTTCCGAACCCAGGATTTGATCGACAAGTACAACCCGGATCTCTTGTATTTCGACGATAACCTCGATTGGTGGTTTGACGCGGGAGCGCCGGGGGGCAGAGAGCTAAACGTGTGGCTCGGCATGCCGGAGCTTGCACCCCATATCATGGCGTACTACTACAACGCCAACATCCGCCGAAACGCGGGCAAACTGGACGCGGTCTTCAATATCAAAAACGTTCCCCGCGCGGTGCTGAGCACTTTGGTCCGCGATTTCGAAATGAGCCAGGCGGACGAAGTGGAAGCGAATCCATGGCAAACGGACACCTGCATCGGGGGTTGGCATTACAGCCGGTCGATCTACGAAAATCATCGTTATCGCACGGCCCAGGCCATGACTCATCTTCTGGTCGATGTCGTGAGCAAAAACGGTAATCTGCTGCTGAATATACCTCTGCCCGGTCACGGCAGGCCAGACGACGATGAGTTCGCCTTCCTCGACAAATTTGGCGCCTGGATGGCGCTCAACAGCGAGGCGATCTACTTCACCCGGCCCTGGAAAATCCACGGCGAAGGTCCGACGAAGGGCGGCGGTTCGCTGTATGGCGGCCCAGGTCCGCAATTTGTCGCGGGCGATATCCGGTTTACGGCCAAGAGAGACTCGCTCTACGCCATAGCGCTCGCTTGGCCCGAAGATAGAAAACTGGTCATCCGGTCGCTCGCTTCGGATTCCCCGCATTACCGCGGCGCAATCGCCAGAGTCGGGCTGCTGGGCTCGGAATCCAATCTAACGTGGTCGCGCAGCGCCGGGGGAGTCACGGTCAACTTGCCGGAAAAACCGCCGTGCGAGTACGCATATGTATTCAAAATCAACCCTCTGAGAGAATGACGATGCCGCTCCGCAACCGGCGCGGCCGAGCGGCACAGGAGATTGGAACTTGAGACTCCATGTATTCACGATTGCGTTGTTATCGCTGACTGCCATCTCGTCAGCACAACAGCCGGGCGAAGCTCCGTACCTGGATCCAAACTTGCCGCCCGAACGCCGCGCGCGAGATCTCGTCTCTCGCATGACGCTGGAGGAGAAGGTGCTCCAGATGCAAAACAGCGCCCCCGCGATTCCGCGTCTTGGCGTACCTGTCTACAACTGGTGGAACGAGGCGCTGCACGGCGTGGCCCAGGGGCGCGCCACCGTTTTTCCCCAAGCTATCGGGCTTGGCGCCACCTGGGATCCCGGCCTGCTCCATCGCGTGGCGGACACGATTTCTACGGAGGCGCGGGCCAAATATCACGAAGCCCAGCGCCGGCCCCCTGTGCCCGAAGTCGGGCCCGGAGCCGCTCCCGGCCGCACCGCCGGGTTGACCTACTGGTCGCCGAACATTAACATCTTTCGCGATCCCCGCTGGGGGCGCGGGCAGGAAACGTACGGTGAAGATCCGTACCTCACCAGCCGCATGGGCGTGGCGTTCGTTAAAGGCATGCAGGGCGATGATCCGCATTATTTGAAAGTGGTAGCCACGCCGAAACACTTTGCCGTGCACAGCGGCCCGGAACTGCTGCGGCACACCTTCGACGTCAAGGTGAGCGAGTACGACCTGGTGAACACCTATCTTCCCGCCTTCAAAGCCGCGGTTACGGCAGGTAAAGCGAACTCCGTGATGTGCGTGTATAACTCTGTGGACGGAGTGCCGGGTTGCGCCAGCACGGACCTGCTGCAAAAGCGCCTGCGGGATGACTGGGGCTTCCAAGGCTATGTGGTGAGCGATTGCGGCGCCATCGGCGATATCTTCCGAAGCCACAAATACGTTGCCACTGAGGGCGAAGCCGCGGTATCTGCCGTCAAAGCTGGTACGGATCTGACCTGCGGCGGCGAGTATCGCAGCCTGCTCGACGAAGTCAAGGCCGGCCACATCGCGGAAGCCGAAATCACCCGTTCGGCGGAGCGGCTGTTTGAAGCGCGATTCCAGCTCGGTATGTTCGATCCCCCAGAGCGCGTCCCGTACTCGAAGATCCCGTACTCCGAGAACGACTCCGCCGCGCACCGCCAACTGGCGCGAGAAGCGGAGCGCGAGGCAATCGTCCTGCTGAAGAACGGCGGCGGCTTGCTACCTCTGAAATCCTCGGTGACCAAGATCGCGGTGGTTGGCCCGTCGGCCAACGATCCGATCGGCTTGCTGGGTAATTACAACGGCATCTCCTCGAAGCAGGTGACTCCGCTCGAAGGCATCCGGCAGCAATTCGGCAACTCCAAAGTGCAGTATGCCCTTGGCGCCACCTATACGAGCACCACGCTGGCGCTGGTCGACTCGAACATCCTCGTTACACCGGACGGCCAGGGCGAGGGTTTGCAAGCCGAGTACTTCGACAATCCGGATTTCCAGGGCCAGCCGAAACTGCGCCGCGTGGAGTCGCGCTTGTACTTCGACGCCAACATGGAAGAACCCGCCGTGCTTGCGGCTATCGGTGGGAGCAAGTACTCCATCCGTTGGACGGGCACCCTGATTCCGCCGGTTGCCGGCGATTATGTGATTTCCGCGCGTACCGGCATATGGAATCGCGACGGCAAGATCAAGCTGTTCCTCGACGACAAAGAAGCGAATCCAAGCGGACCCGCCGGCGCTCGCCCGGAGGGGTTGGGACCGGGACAGCGGCAAGGCCCGCGCCGCGCCGGGCTGGCGCCCATGCAACTGGAAGGCGGACGCAAGTACGCCGTGAAAGTGGAATATACGCAGAACGGTCCCGGAGGCGGAGCCCAATTGAACTGGATTCCACCGGCTGCCGTGATGCTGGCTGAAGCCGGGAAGGTGGCGAAAGATTCTGACGTCACGCTGGTCTTCGCCGGCCTGAATGGATCGCAGGAAGGCGAAGGCCATGACCGCAGCGCGATCGACCTGCCGGAGCCGCAGGAAAGCCTGGTGAAAGCCATGATCGCTACCGGCAAGCCCGTGGTGGTGGTTTTAACCAGCGGTAGCGCCGTGGCCATCAACTCCGCCGCGGCCGGAGCGAATGCGGTGCTTTCGGCCTGGTACGGCGGCGAGGAGGCGGGCACGGCCATCGCCGAGACTCTGGCCGGCGTCAATAACCCGGCGGGGCGTCTTCCCGTGACGTTCTACAAGAGCCTTGACCAGGTACCCGCGTTTACCGATTACTCGATGAAAGGCCGCACCTACCGCTACTTCAAAGGCGAACCGCTGTACCCGTTCGGCTTGGGGCTGAGTTATTCGACCTTTGCCTATTCGGGCTTGAGCGCGAAGCGCACCGCGACCGGCGCCGAAATCCACGCAACGGTAAAGAACACATCCTTGCGCGAGGGCGCCGAAGTCGTTCAGCTCTACATCAGTGGTGAGGTGGAAGAGGACGCGCCAATTCGCAGCCTGCGCGGATTCGAGCGGATTCACTTGCGGCCGGGAGAGAGCCGCGAAGTGAGATTCATCCTTACGCCCGAAGACTTGCCAAAAGCCAAGGTGCAGATCAGCGTCGGCGGCGGACAACCCGTCGGCGGCACCGCATGCGTAAAGGGTGTGCTCTAACGATTGCCGGGGCTTACTTGGCGAGCTTTTCCAACGTGACCAGCACGACATCATTGCTGTGCATGGGCACCGAAAACTCAAACGCGCCGTTGGTTCCGACCTGGGTGACACGGTCGGTCTCTGGGATGTCGCGCGTCAGATTCCTCAGTTGGTCGAGTTGCGCAGGGCTCAAGTCCTTGGGAGCGCCCATATCGATGTAGGCCGAATACGCGTCATTGGCGCGATAGCCGGTGCGGTGAACCGTCAGTTTATAGCTGCCGGTCTTCAGATGGCTGACGCTCAACTCCACAGATGGCGCTGGCGCGGCTGGAACAAGCCGGCTATAAAACGGCCGGTTGCTGACTTTCTGCTGGGGTTGCTGGAAGTCCCAGATTACGGCTGAGACGCCGCCGTTCTCTGCCGCGGCAATGACCTGCGCGTCCTGGACCGGAATCTCGTTGCCCGCTAACGCATGAAGATACTTGTACGCAAAGTAGGCCGGTTTGCGGATGCCCTCGCGGTTCAACAGCCCGAACCCGCCGTGAAACGGTGTCGGTGGCGGGCCCGGCTCTTCGAAGAGATCCGTGTAAGTCCAGTAACTCATGCCTTGCAGCAAGCCTTGGCTGGCCTTGAGCTTGCTCAGAATGTACGGTGCGCTGATGTATGAATCATGCACCAGATCGCGCGGGGTGTAGCTCGTGCTCCACTCCGTGAAGTAGAGCGGCAGGTTGGGGAACTTCGATGCCTGGATCTGCTCGCGAACCCTCCGCACGTCGCCGACGATGGCGTCCGGGGATGGAGACAGCTTGGTGTCCTCCTTGCCGTTCTCGTCCAGAAAGCCGCCGTCAACGCCGTAGGTATGGGTGGTGATGAAGTCGACGGGCGCGCCGCTTCGCGCGACATGATCGAGGAACTCCGGCACCCACGCGGCGCCGGCGGTCGAAGGGCCGCCCGTTCGCAAATCAGGATCGATCGCCTTGATGGTGTTCGCCGTCAGATCGTAGAGTTCGAAGTATGCTTTCTGGTCGGCTCCCTCCCAGAAACCGGATAAATTAGGCTCGTTCCACACCTCGAAAAACCAGGTGCGCACTTCGGCCTGCCCATAACGTTTTTCGAGGTGGTGAATGAAGGCATCGACGAGGTCTCTCCACGCCGCCGGTGCGGGATGCGAGGTATTGCCCTGCCAATAAAAGATTTTGTTGTCGGACGTCTTCATGGCGTTGGGCGTGAAGCCCAACTCGACAAATGGCTTGATGCGGCGCGCCAGCAGGTCATCGTAGAGCTGGTCTATTTTGGTCCAGTCGTAGACGTTCTTCCCGTTTTCGACTCGGACCGTGCCCAACACGTCGTGGAAGATCGCATGGAAACGAATGTAGCGGAAGCCGAGTTCGTCGACGGCAGTCCTCAGTTGTGCTTGACTGTCGTCGCGAATGAGTGTGCCCGGATAGTCGGAGCCCACCGACAGATCGAAGAATCGGTCGAGCGGTTTGGCCTCACGTGCTAGGTCGAGGTCAATATGGCGCGATGCCGGGGCCGGATCCGCCGAGGAGATCATCGTGAGAAACATCAGACAGCCGGAGGCGAAGCCTGTCAGACACTTCTTGTGCGAATTCTGCATGTTTGATTTCCTTTGTAAATCCCTATGGTGCCATGCCCTATTGAACTGCGATTGTGACGTTGGCCTGGCTGATGACGCCCCCTACGGTGATGGTCACTGAGACCGAGTTGCCGGGGTTGATCGATTCCGGAACCTGCGCGTTCATCTGCAGGACGCCGGCGGTGAAGTAGGGGGCTTCTCCGCAATAATTCACGTTGGCGGGTTGGCCTCCGATGGTGGCCGAGCACGCGGCCTGCGCCTTGGGAAGCGGTGCGCCGTTGTAAGCCGATAGGCGACCGTCGACGCCGGGTGGCGTGGTAGTTCCCTCGCCGGTGGCATAGATAGAAATCCAATCACCACGGGCGGCCAGGTGGCCGGCTCCGTTGACCGACAGATCCTGATTCAGGATTGCCCCTTGCCCCGTACCGGTTCCGCTGCTGGTGAAAATGCCGGGCCGGGTGGCGGCGATGGGAATGGGGAACGGCGCCGATGGGTTGCCTTGATAGACTACGACCACGTTCGCCGTGCTGGAAGAAGCCACTTCATAGGGCACGACGGCATTGACCTGTCCCGGGCCGGCGTATATCAGCGGTGCGGGATTGCCGTCGATGAAGACTTGCGTGCCGCCGAGCGAGGTTTGCACCAGACCGTTGGAGTCCAGCGTGAGGCCGGCCCCGGCGGAGGGGCCGAGACCGGTCCCCCAGATGGCGACGAGTTCGCCGGGGGAAATGGCTCCCGTGTCGTAGGATGCGCCGCTGGTAACGGCGTTCACGACGGGCTGCGGCACAGCCATCACGCTTTGTGCTTGCGGGATCACTAGCAGGGTGATGGACTGAGCCGGAAATGTCGTGCTCAGGCCGCTGCTGTTCAGGCTAATGTCGGACTGGCGCACAATCGCGCCCAGGTTTGCGCTGCTGTATTGCCAGACTTGGGCGGCGCCGGCGGG
>JBEKPZ010000172.1:0-15846 GCA_049520215.1 Bryobacteraceae bacterium
CCGCGGGACAGGTTGTACTGCACGCGGTAGCCTTCGAACACCTGAATTCGCCCGTCGTCCATGCGCACGGGGATGGAAACAATCAATTGCCTCTTGGGTTGTTTCAGGATGGCTCGCAGTCCCGCATCCAGTTTGAGGTGATCGGCCGCGATGTCGAATTGCTCTTGGGCGATCTCAAACGGATTCAGGACCTCTTTGGTCATTACGGCTGTACTCATACTTTCTCCTTTTCTTAGAGGGAGCCTGCGGTAACAAGCTCCTCGTGTTCCTGAACATGCCGGGCCATGCCCACCTGGTGAAGTGGCACATGGCGGCGGCAAAACTCACAGGAGCCAGCATCGGCATAATAGGTGGCGTCCAGTTTGGCCAGATAGTAGAGCGGCAAAGAACCGAAGCCGCGGGTTTGCGGCGTCGGCTGATAGACCAGGACGGCCAGCGCCACCACTTGGGCGCCGCGGGACTCCAGCAACTGGCGGGCTTCGGTGAGCAACATGCCTGAACGCAGCAGATCGTCCACCAGGACGACCTTTTCGCCCGCCACCGGCTCCAGAAACTGGCGGAAGCGCATGGGCACGTCGCGGCCGTCTTTCTCGGCCCAATACACCTGGCCGGCGCGCAACGCTTCGCAGAGTCCGTAGGCCACCGGCAGGCCGGCCGGAGTGGCCGAAACGATGGACAGTTCGGGAATGAGAGCGCGCAGTTCGGAGTTGGCGCGCAGTTTGCGGCTCAGCCCGACGCTGAGGGTTTTGGCGCTGCGGTGATAGCGCATGGCCAGCGCCGTCTCCAGGTTGATGTCGGTATGCAGGCCGTTGAGACACTCGAAGTGCCCATTTTGCAGGGCTCCGGTCTCGCGCAGAAGCGCGAGCACCTCATCTTGGGTGGGAACCAGTTCCATCGCTTACCTGCCTTTCAGTGACGATTACATAGTATCAGAGGTTTTAATCGTTATCCAGGGGGAAGTGGTGCTGCCGCGGAATTCAACGTGACTTTTCCTCGACGCTGTAGATTTTATCCTCAATATGCTGTTCGCGGTCGGTGCGGGTGCCGAACCGCAGGGTGGGAGTGATGCGCGGCGCGCCCATGGGGTGGACGGGCTTGAGGCTGTCCAAAGGTTCAGAATTGTGCGCGATTGTGCGCGATTGTGCAAGTTTGTGCACGGAGCGGCGCAGGGAGAAATGTGACGGACGAATCCATTTTGCCAAACGGAATCAGTGGGATAGTTGAGATAGTCCCCATTTTCGCTGGGCGAATGCCTGCGTTGATTTGGGTTCGGTTCGTAATCCTCGCTTGCGATGCCGCCTCCCACGGGATGGGCCAGCGCCGATTCTTTCCATTCTGTGTTGCATCGCGTTGCGTCGTGCGGAATTGGACGCGGTTTCACTTCGGCGAGGTACGGAAAGTGCCGAGTGTGACAACGCACCTTTTCCTATTTTGTGTTGCAGCGCGTAACATTTAGTGCCGTTCTTGCCGGCTCACAGGCTGAAGCCCTTGGCACCACTAAGTTAGCATGGCGGCGGCCGGCGAGCCTGGAGTAAGGCCTGTGCCGGGGACTGTAAGTGACTGATTACGCGAGGGGTGGGGGCACCACTCGCTTGTTGGCACGGTGGTGACCGACATCGGAGCGGTGAAGACGGCCATTGGGCGCATTTCTGGCGAGAACGCAGATTCTGTACGGACGAACCAATTTGACCTTTGCAGTCAACAGCTTGACATATCGCGGCCCTTGAATCCTGTCTGCTGCGACAGGGGCAGGCTGGCGGGGCTCGGTAAGATCCATTTCCGCAAGGGCGTGACTCAAAATGTGTCGTGATTGCCTGCTTGGCAAAGCGGATCAAGAAGCGACCACAATAGGTTGTGGTGCGATTTCTCAAGAACCCGCTCGTGGTCTGCCTTGCTGTATTGGTGGCTATCGCCACAGCTTTTCAGGTGGCCGGGGTAACCAGCATGCCGCTAGCAAAGTTAATCCTAGCGTCGGGTGTTTGGGCTTTCCTGGCTATCGAGACGTGTTGTTCTAAGTGGATTCGTGCATGTCACCGCTACGCCTTCTCCGTTATTCTTCTTGTTACTTGCGTGGCGGGATTGGCATCTCTGTAATATAGCGGGGCTGATCGGCAGCATGAAGGCTACGCAGCATCAGTTGTCACCGCTCCAGTACCAAACCCTGCGGGGTCCGAAGCGCCAAAAACAGACGTTCCACCAGATTGAACGATGAAACCACATCACGACTTTTCAAAGGCGGAGCGGGCCAAGTTCTACAGGAAGGGTGCGCGCCTGCGAGTTCCGATCTACCTTGACAGCCAGTTGCAGCAACGCTTAGAGCGCATCGCGCAGCGGAAGGGCCAGGATCTCGGCGACATCGTGAGCAATCTTCTGGCTAAGGAAGTGGAGTTGCTTGAGGAGTTGACGTAATCCGAGCCGAAACTGTCTTCCCATTTGGGACCGTAGGAGCCGCGCTCGGAATTCAACGCAGTTTTTCCTCGACGCTGCGGATTTTATCCTCCATGTTTTGCTGGCGGTCGGTGCGCGTGCCGAAGCGGAGGGTGGAAGTGATGCGCGGCGCGCCCATGGCGTGGACCACTTCGTGGCAGCGTTTGATGGCGGCGAACACGTCGTCCCACTCGCCTTCGATATTGGTGCCGTAGGCGTGCAGCTTAGTTTTAAGGCCGGCCTCGGCGAGGACGCGTTCGCAGGCGGCGACTTCTTTGGATACGGAAGTCCCGATGCCGATGGGGACCACGCAGAGATCAGCGATGACCTTCATGGGGACCGCCTCCTGGCGGACATCCACAGTCTAGCAGGATGCTGAAAAAGGCCCTCACAGGCTGAAGCCTGTGCCACCATCTGCCACAGCGCTTGCAGATCTGTTATGCTGATCGCGAAAATGCCTAAACCAACCAAACCTCCCGTGCGCGCCAAACGCGCCAAGACCGAGATACAGGAAGAATTCGCCGAGATACGGCAGGAGACGGAGGCCGCCCGCGAGTCGGCCGATGCCAAAGCCGAGGAGGCGGCACGCCTGCGCGCGGCCGAGGTCCGCCAAGCCGTCGCGGGCACCACGGTGGAAGTTGTGGTGCAGAGGATCTCCGGCCTGGGTCTGGAGATTTCCAAGGCGCTGGCGGACGTCTCCGGCAAGCTGGTGGAAGAAGTCGAGCGGCTTTCCGCGGTGCGCGAGGCCGTCAACCTGGAGCGCGCGGAGCTGGAGCGGTTGCACAAGATCGATGTGGCCGCCACGGCGCTGGACCAGATGGTGCAGGATCACGCCCGCGAGAAGGAGCGGCTGGAGGCCGAGGTCGCGGAACAGCGGGCGGTCTGGGAGTCGGAATCCCGCGACGGCGAGCGCGAGCGCAAGGAGCAGGAAGAGAATCTGAAGAAGGCGCGCGCGCGGGAAATCGAGGAGTACGAATACAAGAAGAACCTGGAGCGCAAGAAGGCGCAGGACAAATACGAAGAGGATCAGCGGCTCCAGGAGAAGAAGAACAAAGAGCGGCAGGAGACGCTGGAAAAGAGCTGGCAGCAGCGCGAGACCGCGTTGAAGGAGCAGGAGCAGGAATTGCTGCGGCTGCGCAAGGAAGCGCAGGATTTCCCCGAGACCGTGAAGACGGAATCGGAGAAGGCGGCGGTGCTGGCGGCCAAGGCGGCGGAGCAGAAATCCGCGCAGGAGATCCTGCTCTTGAAGAAGGAAGCCGACACGGAGAAGCGCCTCGCGAGCCTGCAGGTGAAGACGCTGGAAGACACCATCGCGCGGCAGGCGTCGCAGATCGCGGCGCTCGAGAAGCAGATGGAGGAGGCCAAGCAGCAGGTGCAAGACATCGCGGTGAAGGCCATCGAAGGGGCGTCGGGGGCCAAGGCGCTGGCGCACATCAATCAGATTGCGATGGAGCAGGCCAAGCGTCCGCAGCAGTGATATGAAGGAGGGGGCGGCCTGAGAGGCCGCTGCAGGTTGTCAACAGTTGTCAACCTGCCCCACAAGGGGGCCGCCTTCTCCTCTTCCATAGCCAATTGGCTGCTAGTGGAACGAAGCCACAAATCAGTACGATAGCCAGCTCTGTGACTCCGTTACCGCCGTCAGGAGCAATGTGAAACAGCCGTTCGATGAAATCCATCTCGCCTCCTCTGGTCCCTAGTCCTCATCCTCACGACACTCGTGCTCCTCGTGCCGCTCTTCCTCGCAACACTCGCGGCGATGGTCTTCACAGCACTCCTTGTGAGGCGCCGCGCAACAACTGACCTCGCAGCACTCCTTGCAACACTTCTTGCAGCAGCAGAGCGTCCAGGCGATCACCTCCACTTCTCTGACCGGTGTCGCCGGATCGTCGCTCACGATCACCAGTTCGCAGGGTCTCGGCTCCTTCTGGGTGGCTTTGTACCGAATCACCACGTCCAGGCACGATCCCGGATGGAGCGTCGCCGGGAACGGATTGTGCACCAGCCTCCAGTGCCGATTCCTGTGTTCGAAATGCACCTTAGTTACGTGCAGGTCGCATTCGCCGACGTTGCAAACCGCAATGGTGCGGAACTCAAGCCGGCCGCACTTCACTCCACCGAAGTAGGCCGTCCCGGTCACCGACAGCTTGCCCGAAGGGGCATTCCCCGACACCGCGATCTTGTGCGGTCCCGCCGGATCGTCGCTGGTCACCGTGATGGTCGCCGCTTTGGCTCCGAAGCTGGCCGGCTGGAAGCGGATGGGCACTTCCAGGGAGCCTCCCGCCTCAATCGTCAGCGGAAATAACAACACCTCCGGCACCAGAAACTCGGCCGATGACGACGCGATACCGGTCACCGACAACGTGCACCGGCCGCTGTTGCTCAGAATCAACGGCTCGTCTTTAAACGACCCGATGCAGCAGTTGCCGAAGTTGCCGGTGTCGGCAATCACCAGCGCCAGCCGCGGCGCCGGCGCAAAGCCGGTAACGGCCACGTCACGCGCTCCCGCGGGATCGTTGCTGAACACGGTGATGGTAGCCGCCTTGGCGCCGAAACTGGTCGGCTGAAAGCGGATGGTCACCTCTGTCGATTCTCCCGAGCCCAGCAGCAGCGGAGCGGAAAGCTGGGGCGCCAGGAAATCAGGCGAAGACGAGGCAACTCCGAACACCACAAGCGGGCAACTGCCGCTGTTATTGATGGTCAGTTCCTCGTCCACGAACGAACCCACGCACGCATTGCCGATGTTCCCGCTGTCCGCGATGGCCATTCCGAGGTTTCCGGTCCCTTGGAATCCGGTGGCGGCCAGGTCCACGACCGGCGCCGTCGGATCGTTGCTGGTGATGCGGATGGTAGCGACCTCAAAGACCCCCGCCACAGTGGGGTTGTACACTACCGTGAACTCGATATCTTCGCCCGCAGGCAGCACCAGCGGCGTGGCCGGAGTGGGCAGCACCGTAAAGTCCGTCGACCCCATCAGCCGCTGCACGTTGTCGATCAACAGGTCCGCCGAGCCGACGTTGTACACCTCCAGGTTGAGATATTGAGGCCCCTGACAAACCGTTCCGAACGCCAGCCCGTCATCCAGATGAACGGCGATGGCCGGTCCCGCGGGCTTGACGAATGCGAACGCGCCGCGCCCGTAGGTGCCCGCGCGCAGTATCCCGTTGCGGAAGATCAGGTCGAGAACCGGGACCCGTGGAAAGTGGATATCGTCCAATATCGACCACGACCCGCCGCCGTCGAGCGAGCGCAACACGCCATAATCGGTGCCCACGTAGATCGCGGTGGGTGTGGCGCTGCCGTCCAGTGCGATGGCGTTGAAGGGAATATCGAGCACCGGCGAAATGTCAGTCCAAGCCGTGGCGCCCACCGAGGTGCGGAACACATGTCCGCTCGGCCCGCCACCGGCGAAGCCGCCCATCACCGCGTAGATCACGGTCGGATCGTTGGGGTCAAACAACGCGCGCGCCACGTTGCGGCCGGGCAGGTTCCTGGTGATGTTGGTGAACGTCACTCCAGCCGGCGCACCCACCGTAGGCAAGAGCGCATTGGTGGAGACGAATACCTGGTTGCCCACGGCGATGACGACGTTATTCCCGTTGACCGCGGCCACATCCACGTTGCCGGTGCCATTGAAAGGGGAGAGAATGCGCCAACTAGTGCCGGCGTTCCGGCTCTGCCACAGATTCTGGCTGCCGCTGACATAAACGATGCCTGCCGCACTCGGGTCGGTGGTAACCGGGGCCAGGTAGCAGCCCGCGTCGGTGGCTGTGGTCCACGGCGTAATAGCCGTTAAGGGGTTAGGGGTAAATGGAAAAGTGGATGCGTCGTCGGTCGAGCGAAACACCAGAGTGCAGGGAATCGGTGGGGTTGGAGGAGTTGTGGACCAGAATCCGCTGGAGGCATACACCTGGCCTGGGGTGACGCCATCATAAGCCACATCCCAGCCGTCGCCGCCATTGGTGCCCACCCACCCCAACCCCGCTCCGCTCTTCTCGATTTCGTTGTCCTGCAGCGCTCCCACCGTCACACTGCCGGTGGCGTCCGGCTTGATGTCGATGTTATAGAAGAGCCCGGTTTGCAGGCCGCCGGAGTTGCGCGATATCCAAGTCCCACCGCTGTCGATGGACTTGTCCAGGCCGCCGTCGTTGCCGCAAAACACAATAGACGGAGTAGGACTTGGCTGCGGGATGAAGGCCCACGAATGCGTATCGGAGTGGATCGGGAAGCGGGCGCCAAAACTGTTCCCGGAGTTGGCCGACCTGGCCTGGCCCACCGCGCCGAAATAGACGATGTCGTTGATTCCGTCGCCGGGCGACCCGGGGTCCACCGCCATGTGGAAGCTGTATCCGCCCTGCGTGTTTGTGGGCATGCCGGTCGCTGTCTGCCGCACCCAGGTGGCGCCGTGGTTGGTGCTCATAAATATGCCTACGGGATCGGGTGCGCCGCCGGTTCCTTGCATGCTGGCGTAAAGCACTTGCACGCCGCCCGGATTGGGTACGGGCTGAGTGGGTGGGGCGAGCGACACCACCACCTTTCCGAAGCCTCCCGCGCCGAGCGCCGCCGCCACCACAGGCGTGGCTGCGCTCAGAATCTGGGTCCAGATCTGTCCGCCGTCGTTGGAGCGGAACACACCGCGTCCCGAGATCCCCGCGTACAGGACGCGCGCGTTGGCCGGCGTGGAACTGTCCACCACCAGCGAGCGGGCGTCCCCAGAGCCATTCGCGCCCGCGGTGAAATTCTGGCCGCCGTCCGTCGAACGGAACAATCCGCCGGTGGCTCCGCTACCAGGAGGGGCTCCGCCCGCCAGGTAGACCACATTGCTGTTAGTCGGATCGACAATCACGGCGTCGATCCATAGGCCCACGAGCCCGATGGAGTTACCTGTATTCGCGGCTGGGTAGCCTGAGCCTAGCAGGATCCAACTGCCCCCGCCGTCCGTCGATTTGAACAGGCCCGCCTGCGGCTGCGGGGCAAAACGCCCGCTGGTTCCGACATAGACAGTGTTGGTATTGTTAGGATCGATGGCAATGGCGGCGGGCTCACCCACGCCCAGGGCAATCTGCCTGTCGAAGATCGGCGTCCACGTGGTACCGCCATCGTTCGAGCGCCAAACGCCTCCGCCCACCGTGCCCATATAAATGATGTTGGGATTGTTGGGATTGATGGCGATCGACGACACCAGGCCATTGTCATTGGTGGTGCCCTCGGCAATCGGACTGGGGCCGATCGGAGTCCATACTGTGCCGTTGAGACTCATGAGCGGTCCTCCTTCCCCTGGTCAACACCCTGCGGCTTGGTTGCCGGGACCGGCTTCTCATCTGTTGGCGGCCGTACTACCGATCCAGGCAGCCGAAGCCACTGTTGGAGCGCATTGGCGTAAGCCTCCGGCGTGGCCGGGGCGCCTCCCCCCAGACGGCGGTCGAGAATCTGTTGGTGGACGGCGTGCTCCCGGCCCATTCGGCGCCGGCGCGGCTGTCCTCTATCGTCACCCTCATGCCGGGTATGCTGCTCCCCTTCGTGCTGTTCGTGTTCTTCCTTTTCGCGTCCTTCGCGATCCTGGCTTGGACCTTTGCGCTTAGGCATTAATCCCTCCTTTTGGGTGACAACATTTTGATGCGGATTTCCCTTTGGGCATCCCGGCTGCACTAGTGTACACCGGTCCGCCTCTTTCGCAAACGTCGAGAGAGGAACTTTTTTCTGCGTTGGTGTTTTTCAGTACGCCTCAATAGCCTCAAAAACGGATGAATTCAGAACGGAAATGGAGGGTGAGTGCCGGTCAAGCGCTCTCACAACAAGACTGAGATGGCCGTCTAAGATCGGGACCGAGCGCGCCGCCTCGCTTGGGGATGGTGTGTCACGAGGACCCGCGCATCGGCGAACCTTCAAAAAGGGGAAGAAACCGGCAACCGCCTTCGCCCACCTACCGCTTCTTCAACTGCTCGGGGAAGACGGCGTAACCCTCCGGCGGCGGGTACAACGAAACCAGCAGTTCCAGGCGTTTGCGCAGGTAGCGGCTGGGCATCTGGCGCGGGCCGGTCTCCACGTCGATATCGCAGCAGGTACCGTGCAGATAGAGCGTCAGCGTATCTTCAAACGCCTGCCGCGCGTAGTCGCGAAATAACTTGGTTTCCTTGCGGATGTTGGTCTGACGCCGGACCAGAGCCTGCTTCAGGTGCCAACTGCGCTCGTCCACCTCGCCATGCACTTCCGCGCTCAACTCCTCGCGCAACTGCTGGTAGAAGCTTTCCCGGGGACCTAACTGCCAGGTATCCGCAATGAGCGCGGCCAGCGCGTTGTAAAAGGTGTAGTGATAGTTGGCGACGTCCTCTTCCTTGGTCGCCAGCACCAGGATGGTCATCCCGCCGGCCGCCACGCGCGCGGAGGTCAACTGGCGCCCTTCCGCCGGTTTTTCGAAGCTGACAATGTCGCCCGCGCGGCCATTGCCTTTCTCCAGGTAGGGCACCAGCGCCAGTCCCACCGTGCCGAGATCGGCGCAAATCAGGGGCGAGAGGGCCGCGATGGGATCGTGCAAATACTGCCGCAGATCCTCTTCCGCCATGGAAGGAGTGCAGAAATAGGAGAAGGTATTGGTGAGCGGAATGAATTGGCCGCGGCAGCGGGCAGCCAGATCCGCAACCGTGAGCCGCGGTTGGCCGTTTACAGTGGACATTCGTGCTACCCGATTGTATCAGAACACAGGACTCCAGTCGCGCGGCTGGGGCCTGCCCCGCAGAACGGCATTGTCGCAAGCGGAAGGGGGGAACAGGCGGCCTGGGAGGCCGCCGCAGGCTGAGAGCCTGCCCCACAGGATTCAATTGCAGCGAGAATATTTGGGCTGCATAACTCCGGTTACTTAGATCGATGATAAACTCCTCCTTACCGGAGGATATAGCCGTAAGTTGTAACCGACTTATGCAGTATGAGGAGCGCTCGATGCACAGATGGTTTCTGCCGGCATTGTTAGTCACAGTGCCATGGCTTTGTCCCGCGGGAGAAGGTTCGCCGAATCGCGGCCCCTTGCAACTGACTCTGAAGCGCGCGGTCGAGTTAGCGCTATCTCCGGAAGGCAGCACCTATATCCAGCTTTCCGACGAGAATCTTCGCCAGGCCAAATCGCGGTCCAACGAAGTGCGCTCCGCGTTGCTGCCGGATATCGAAACGCAAGCCTCGCAAACCACCGCCATGCGCAGTCTGGCCGCCCTGGGCCTGGACCTGGCCGCCACCGATACGCTGCTGGGGGCTGCCAAGAATCCCCCGGCATGCACGGCCACTCCGCTGATATGCGGCGTGCTGAACACCGCCGAGGCGCCCCTGCTGGGCGACATCGCCACCAAAATCCCGCGGGTGGTGGGCCCCTTCAACTCGGTGGACGTGCGCGCCCGGCTGACGCAGAGCGTTTTCGACTTCAGCAACGTCCGCCGGTATCAATCCTCGCGCGCCGCGTACCGCGCCGCTAAGAGCGATCGGAGCAATACCGACAACTCGGTCTCGGCGGCGGTGGCCAAAGCGTACCTTTCCGCCCTGCGCGCGAATGCCAACGTGGAAGCCTATCAGGCGAACGTCGGGCTGGCCGAAGCGGTTCTGAAGCAGGCGGAGAACCAGAAAAGCGCGGGCACGGGCACCGGCATCGAGGTCACCCGCGCGAGCGTGCAGCTTGCCAATGAACGGCAGCGCCTGCTGGTGGTCGAGAACGAGCGCAGCAAGTCTCACCTGCAGTTGTTGCGGGCGATGGGCCTGAATCTGGCTACGGAGTTGGAACTTACCGACAAACTGAGCTATGAACCGCTAGATGCCATCACCGTGGAGCAGGCCGAAAGCCAGGCCTGGAAGAACCGTCCGGATGTCAAAGCGCAGGCCGAACGGGAAGCCGCCGCCCGCCTGAACGCCAATGCCGTCAAGGCCGAACGCCTGCCGAACCTGGTCGCTTATGCGGACTACGGCACCACCGGAGTCAACGGCGACACCGTGGCATTACTGCCCACGCGGGATTACGGCGTATCCCTGCGCGTGCCCATCTTCGACGGCGGCCGGCGGGACGCCCACCGCTCAGAAACGGCCTCGCAATTCCGCCAGGAGCGGGTGCGAACCAACGACCTGCACGAGCAGATCGAGTTGGAGGTACGCATGGCTCTGGACAGCCTGCATTCCGCCGAGGAGCAGGCCAAAGTGGCGGAAGCAGGGCTCGCGCTGGCCGAGAGCGAGTTCACCCAGGCCCGCCGGCGCTACGAGGCGGGCGTCGCCAGCAGCCTGGAGGTCACCGATGCGCAGACGCGCCTGGAGCGCGCCAGCGACAATCGGATTGCCGCGTTGTTCAACCATAATGTGGCGCGCATCGACCTGGGCCAAGCCACCGGCACGATCATGGCGATGCTGGAGCGGGGACCGGACGGCGGCCAGGGGCGGCCCGTGATGACCGAGCCAAGAGTTCCGGAGACCGGCGCCGCGCTCCCGCCGGCCGCCGCGACGCCCGAACTAGCCACGGCGCTCCCGCCGGAGTTGCCCGTCCAGTTACCCGAACCGCAGATCCCTGGGGTCTTCGCGGTTTCCCTAGGCGCGCCCCCACGGGCGGCCCTGACGACTGCGGCCCGCACCGTCAGGACATCCCCTGCCCGGAGGAAGGCTGCGGTCAGGAGGCGAGCCCATCGCCGGGCGCAACGGCGGCCGGTAGCCGGTAAAACGCGCCGGGCAACCAGAACCGCCTGATCGCCGTCTAATCGCTGGAGGGCGGGCTTTAGCCCGTGCGGGGCTTCAGCCTCGCTCAGGGCCTGCTATAATGGCATCGGGTCCCCTCCATTTTGCAATAGGTCCGAACTATATGAACAGCCGTATCAAATACCTGGTGGTCACCACCTCTACATGCGTCATGCTGCTGTTGGTTTTAGGCAGCGTGTTGGGCAGAAGCGCATCGACCGACCGGCCTTATCCACAGCTCGGCGTGTACACGGAAGTGCTGCACCGCATCAAGAGCGAGTACGTGGAAGAGCCGGATATGAAGAGCGTCACCCTGGGCGCTTTGAACGGGCTGCTCGAATCGGTCGATCCATTCGCCAGCTATCTCAATGCCGACCAGTACAAGGACTACCTGAAGAACAAGGACGCGCATAAGGCCGGGGTGGGCATGGTGCTGGCCAAGAAATTCGGATTCGTGGGCATCGTGGGGGTGACTCCCGGATCGCCCGCGGCCAAGGCGGGCCTGTCCACCAACGACATGCTCGAAACCATCAACGGCGTGGCCACGCGGGACATGCCGTTGGCGTACGCCGCGCTGCTGCTGGAGGGCGAGGCAGGATCGAATGTGGAACTGACGGTGGTGCGGGTGCGGCGGCCGGAACCGCAAAAGATCAAGCTAACGCGCGCCGCCATCGTGTATCCCGCGGTCACCCAGAAGATGATGGCGGATAATATCGGCTACATTCAGCCGTCCACGCTGGCGCCGGGCAAGGTGAAGGAAGTCGCTGCCGCCGTGGAGTTGCTGCAAAAACAGGGCGCTCAGAAGCTGATCCTGGATCTGCGCAACTGCGCGGTAGGCGAGCCGGCGGAGGGCATCGCGCTGGCGAACCTCTTCCTGGCCAAAGGCGAGATCACCTATTTGCAGGGCCAAAAGGTGCCGCGCCAGGATTTTGAAGCGGAAGCCGCCAAAGACATTACCACGCTGCCGCTGGTGGTGATCACCAACCGGGGCACGGCGGCCGGCGCCGAAATCGCCGCTGGCGCCCTGATGGACGACAAGCGCGCCGAGCTGGTCGGCGAGCGGACGTACGGCGACGCTTCTTTGCGCAAGGCCGTCACCATGGAAGACGGCGGCGCTATCATCCTCTCGGTGGCCAAGTATTATTCGCCGGACGGCAAGGCCATCCAGGATGTGGGCGTCACGCCGGAGACCGTCATGTCGGAGCCCGAAGCCCAGGTGGAACTCGACGAGAACGACGAGCCGCTGCCCGTGGCACCGGATCAGCCGGAGCACAAGCAGGAAGATCCGCTGCTGAAGAAGGCTATCGAGATCGCCAACGGGCGTAAGACAGCCTAAAGTCTCAGCCCCAGTGGGGCAGGACTCCAGTCCTGCAGCCGACGTCCACTCCGGCCTTCTCAGCCTGCCTGAGAGACCCTGCGCAGTTTTGTTCTACGCCTGGGGGTGGACGGGGGAGACGGCTTCAGCGACTTCAGGCGATTCCCAGGAGTGATGGCGCAAACACCTCACCCCCGCCAGCGGACCCCTGCCCCCAGCTTCTTCTTGGCGTATTCCAAGCTGCGCTCCAGATCCACGCGCTGCTGCTCCTTCAGCGCCGCCTCCAGCACGGGCGAATTGTCGGACCATTGTCCGATCACCATGTTCCCCAGGAACGGCCGCCCGCTCTTCGCCAGAGCGAGGAAGCGTGCGAACTCCCAGGCTGGCGTCTTCGCAAACGCCTTCCAAAAGTCCGGCTCCAAATATGGCAGCACCTCCGGCGGCCTGCCGGTAATGATCTCAAGCTGCATGGATGCGCGCGGGCACAGCTTGCGATAGAGCTCCACGAAGCGCGTGAAATCCACCGAACCGTCGCCTAGCGCGACCCACTGCGCCGCCGCACCGCGGGGATGCTCGAACACCGCGCTGTCGCGCACGTGCGACGTGGCCACGTAGGGCGCCAGCGTTTCCAGCGTGAGCAGCGGGTCTTCCACCACCCACATGGGGTTGCCGGTATCCAGGCAGGCGCCCACGAAATCGGTGCCCGCCGCTTCAATGAGCGCTTTCAACTCGCGCGCCTGCATGTCGCCCGCATGGTTCTCCACCGCGATCCGCACGCGCGCGTCCAGCGCCTGCGAGCGCACCGCGCGCAGCACCTTCACGGTGTTCTCGATGTGGGCCTCAAGCGGCAGCGCCGTGCGCCGGTTGTCCCGCGTACCCATGTAACAGCGCAGCACGTGCGACCCCACCGCCTGGGCCACGCGCAGCCCGCGCGTGACGTATTCCGCCGGCTCGCCTTCCTTCTTGTTGTAGGCGGGCGATGAGTTGCAAATGCAGCCGATACCGGCGTCGATCTCGACGCCCACGCGCGCCGCGTGCTCCTTCACTCTTGCGAGGTACACCGGCTCAAGGCTCTCGTAATCTCCGAGGCTCGAGAGCTGGACCGTATCCAGTTTCAACCCCGCCGCGTAGTCCAGCAGTTGGATGGCTTTCCACTGGAACGCGCGGATCGAGTAGGAATCGAAGCCCAGCTTGATGGGAACGGGTTCCGTGGCTTGGCTCATGGCTGCCACCGCCGCCGTGGAGGCTGTTTGCAAAAACGTACGCCTGAACATAGCAAATGTCGTATCACGGTTTGTTAAACGCTATCCCCGCGAAGCTGACCACGCTCCGCGGATCGATGTTCCACTGCTCGTAGCGCAGCAACTCGCCGCGCGCGCCTGGCAGGGTTTTCAAAAAAGTGTAGAGCGGCGCGGAGCCGCACCATTTCAGATCGTCGCGCTTCTCCTGCACCAGGCTCCAGAAGCCGCCGCTATCTGATTCCACGACGCGCGCGATCCGCTGCCGGTCGCGCTCGGCAACTTCCGCCATGATGCCCCGGTCCGCATACGCCGGAAATTCGTCCTGGTATCGCGCGCCCATGTGCGCCATGTCGATGCCCAGAATCCAGAAGAGACGATCGCCCTCGCGCGCCGCCATTTCGCCCAGCGATCCCAGGAAGCGACGCACGCCCTCGTCGGCTTCGGGCGCGCCTCCCCGGTACAGGCTGTTGGCGTATTGGCCGCACAGAATCGGGAGAATGCGAATGTCCGGACCATAGATATGTTGCAGGAAGACAACCTGTAATTCGACCGTGTGCTCGAACGAGTGACAGTAGTCTTCCATCAGCACCGCCGGGCCGCCATCGGCCGCCAGCCGGTCGACCAATGCAGTGTCCGTTGGCGTTTCGCCGAGGGGCGTCAGGAACGGCTTGCGCGTCAGGCCGAAGTGCTCGGGCGCGCCGTAGTGCGAGGTTGCCAGAATGACGAACGTGCGATCCTTCAATTCCGGTCCGAGCGTCTGGTACGCGGCGCGATAGGATTGCCATCCGCCTTCAGGGCTTACGTGCGGCGCGGCGATGCCGCATGCCGCGCGATTACGGTCGCGGCTCGGCAACTCGCCGTCCATGTAGCGGGCCATCGTCTGGCGTAGCGCGGTGATCTCGAGCGGATACGCGCCGCCCGCGTGCGCCGGCTCGCGCCTGGGCGAATCCGCGAATTCCCGCTCGCGCCCCGCTTTCATTTGCGCGAACGTTTCGTCTTCCAGAAATCCCGCCGAGCTGAAGGTCTCGATCAGGTGCTGTTCGAGCTCGCCAACCTGCAGATCGCCGGTGATGCGGACCAGCAAGGCGCGCAGGTCCAGGTCCGTCTGACGGCCGTCAAAACAGCGCAGGCACTCGATCAGGGGCGGTGGGATGATCAGCATCGCGTCGGAGTAGCGATACGGATCGCGGATGAAAAGCCCCGGCCGGTCCGGCGCCGGAGAGGGCATGATGTCCAGGGAGTTCCTGAGACGAGCGAGTGGTCGGGGCAAGTTTCATCGTAGCAGTTAGGGCGCGCTGCGTACCTGCTATGCCTTGGGGCGGCGCCTCTTGGTGAGCGCGTCTTGCATAGTGGCGATTGGCGGCACCGCGACCCTCATGGACGCAGCCCGGCGCATCACGCAGGGAGCTGCGGTGGCCTTCGCCATCTTAGTGGATCCACGGCTAGTCTGCCGAAACGAACGGCAGGCAGGTCGACGAGCGGAATAGTTGCGGCGGATAGCGTATAGCAGGCGACTACCTTGCCGGTCGCAATTTCAACCGCGACGAACCAGTTGGCGATGTTTCGGCGGATGTCCTGCGTGGCTTGCGTTTGCAGGTAGCGGTCGAGGGCATCTTCGCCGCAGCGAAACGACTTGCGCTCGTGCCGGCCAAGAGGCTCAAAATGAAACGCGGCAGGAGTCATCCACGCCGAACAATTCTCTATACCGTCGCGCGGCCCTCCGCAGTGCGGGCTGCTTAGGAGGATTGAGGATGGCTTCGGCGATTTGCCGCTGGCCCTCGAGAGAGAGGCGAATGATCTCAGTCTGCTCAATTTGCGCGGCAAGCGGCTTCATCGGCCGCGGCTACGACAAAGTCGGTGACGGTGCGCCCTTGGATTTCCGCGGCGCGTTCCAAGATACGGGAGCCTGCCGTACAAAGGCAAGGAAGGAACGGGCGGCCGCCCTCTGGTAGCAGGAAGGAGATCACTCGCCTGCCGCGACCGCCAACTATCATATCGGCCCGGCCGCCAAAAACTTGCTCAGGCCAGCGCGCGCCGGCAGTAATCGTAGCACTTGCGCATTTCCGCTACCGTGTCGCCGCCATCGTACTCGTATTCGATATTCGCCGGAATCGGGTACTTCTTGCGCTTCAGCAGTTGCAGCACTTCCCGGATGGGCGTGTCCCCCTCGCC
>JBEKPZ010000173.1:0-16642 GCA_049520215.1 Bryobacteraceae bacterium
GAACTGGAACTGTTCCTGCACGCCGAGCGGCCGGACTTGCCGCTGTTGATCCAGGCCGGTCTGGCCCACGTGCAGTTCGAAACCATCCACCCGTTCCTCGACGGCAACGGCAGGCTGGGCCGGTTGCTCATTACGTTTCTGCTGTGTGCGGGCGGCGCGCTCCGGGAGCCGATTCTCTATCTGAGCCTCTATTTCAAGGCCAACCGGAGGGCGTATTACGAACTACTCGACCGAGTGCGGGTACGCGGAGACTGGGAGGCGTGGCTCGACTTCTTCCTCGCCGGAGTGAAGGACACGGCAGAGCAGGCGGTAACCGCCGCGCGCCGTATCCTCGGCGTGCTGGATCGGGACCACCGCAAGATCGAATCGCTCGGGCGCCCGTCCGCGTCGGTCCTGCGCGTGTTTCAACACGCGCAGATGCATCCGATTTTCTCTATCGGAGACGCCGCCGCCAAAACAGGCATCTCGTTCCCCACCGTCGCCAGCGCTGTCGCACACATGCAACAGCTCGGCGTGTTACGGGAGATTACCCGCAAGCGGCGCAAACGGTTATTTGTCTACGACGCGTACCTCGCCATATTGAACGAGGGGACCGAGTTGCCGCCTCGCGGAGGATAGTCGGGGCCGGATGCCAAACCGACCACGAAGGAGGGAAAACGCGTGGTGATTTCGTGGGGGCGCCGAGGATCCTCGAACGCGCCATCATCGCCCATCGCGTATTTTTGCTTTACCTCGGCATTTGGCGGATAATAATGGACAAATGGCGCATGCAGCCCCTGTCACTCCGCCGGCACCTCGCGTGATCGGCGCGGTCCGCAAAGGACTCCCTGCCACGCAGCTTACCAAGATGGCGCACCTTCTGGCGGTGGATCGCGCCCTCCTGTCGCGGATTCTGGGCGTTTCCCAGCGCACGATCGAACGCAAACAGGCTCTCTCGGAGCGCCTTAGCCCGGCTGTTTCGGATCGTCTCTCCCGGATTGATCGAATCTACACGTTGGCTATCGAAGTATTCGGCGACGGTCAGAAGGCCGCCCAATGGCTGAAGCGGCCCAGTAGGGCGCTCGCCAACCAGTTGCCCCTCAAGTTGCTCGACACCGACGCCGGCACTCAACAGGTCGAGCGTGAATTGCGCCAGATTCAGTACGGCTTTGTCTATTGATGCCGTCGTTGTGGAGGCTGTACCGAACCCGCCACGGACCCGGCCTGGACGGAATCGGCGGTATGTTCGCCGGCGGACGTTGGCACACACAGGGTGAGCGGGTGGTCTACTTCGGAGGATCGGCTGCCATCGTGGTACTGGAACGCCTGGCGCATACCGATCCCGACCTGCTGCCCGGCGATCTCCAACTCGCCCGTTTCGAGTTTCCCGAACCGGTCCTGGAAACCAAGGTCGAAGAGTTCGCCACGCTTCCCGCGAATTGGACCCAGAATGAAGAAGCCACGCGCCGCATTGGCGGCCATTGGCGCCAGCGTGGATCCTGCTGCATCTTAGCGGTGCCCTCCGCGATTCTCCATGAAGAGTCCAATTTCGTGCTCAATCCGGAACACCCTGACGCCAAGCGGTTGCGCCTGGTTCGCGCACGGCGATTCACCTTCGACCCGCGCCTGAGCTAGCGTCCACTTCCAGCTCTAAAACCACCGCCCTTCGAGCGGCCATCCTTCGGTCACACGCTTTTCGAAAATAACCTTACCCTTGCATCCCCCACCAACCAAACCACTTACTAACTCGCTACCCTCCCCGGCAAGCCGTTTCTCCAACACCCGCCCGCTAGTATGAAATCGGAGGGCGGGGTTTACCCCGCGCGGGACTTCAGTCCCGCCACACCCGCCCGTGAAAGGACAGATTCCGCATGATAATTTCCCACAAGCAACAAGAAGCCAACCGGCAGAATGCCCAGCACTCTACCGGCCCGGCTACCCCTGCGGGCAAAGCGGCCATCCGCTTCAACGCCCTAACCTACGGCCTGCGCACCCGCGCCACCATGCTCCCCGACGAAAACGCCGCGGAATACTCCCAGCTCTGGGACGAATTGGAAGCCGACTGGCAGCCCCAAACCCGCACGGAACGGTGCTACCTGGAAACCATGGTCACCTCCCAATGGCTGCTCCGCCGCGTTGCCGAGAGCGAGCAGCGGATCTACCTGTCGATCGCCTTCGGCGAAGAACGCTTCAAAATGCTGGGTTACGTTGCCAAACAGCGCGCCCAACTGGAGCGCTCCTTCCGCACCGCCATCGCAGACATCCAGCAATCACAAAAGGAACGCCAGGCCCTCCAGCCGCGGCCTCCGCAAACGGCGCAACCCGCGAAGCCCGCGCCGCCGCCGGTTTCTAAGCCAGCCGAATCACCCGCTCCGCGCCCCGAGTACACCATGGCGGAGGGCCAGGAAGCACACCCCATCTTCTGCGCCCCCATCATCCCCTACACCCGTTAGCAATCTGCCCCCCTGATCTTTGACAACCAGGCAAACGACTCCAACTGATACGCAATCACTGTCTCTTCCCCCGTCCCGAAACAAAACCCAGCCCTCAGCCCCAGCCTCCGATCTCCAGCCCCCAGCCCCTAGCCCCCAGTCCCGGCGCGCAGCGCTCCAAAAGATCCAGCCACTTGGGCTTTGATCGTTTAGTACTTTTAGCCCACACCAGAACCATGCCTGGCAGTCCATAAACCGTTATAATCTATAGATACTGGTGCCGAAGGGCGTTCGGCCCTATACTGAAAAACTCGCGCGCCCGCCGCCCCTTCCACGGCGAAGCAGCGGCAAGATTCTGCAATCATTCCGTCACAAGTAACCTGGCAGGAAACGGGGAAAATGCCGTCACAATTTGAGTTTCTTATTCTGAACGCTCCGGACCGTCTCCGGCAGCATGGGTCCGCACTGTTCGGCGTCAGGCTGGATTCCGGCCATCCCGAGCTTGCCTCCCAAGCCGAATGCGTGATCGTTGCGGCAGCCGGGCGCAAGCGCACCAAGGAACTGCTGCGGCTGGCGCGCGCGCAATCGCGCCGCGTTCTCCTGGACGTCTCCTCTACGGAAGAGGCCGCAATGGCCGGCGATCTGGGCTTCGATGGCGTAGTATCCAAAACACCGATGGCCGCGCCTGTCCCGCTGTGGGGATCTGGCGGCATCGGCCTGCATTCGGCGGCCGCCTGGTATGCGGGCGGCGCGGCGGGCCTGGTGCTGGACGTCGAGGATGCTTCCTGGGCCCCGCTGGCGCACCGCTTCCGTACCCTGCCCGCTGTCGTGCGCGGCCTGCGCGATGCCATCCGCGAGCATGTCGAATTAGCGGGAAAATATCCGGGTCTGGAGCCTTTTGCCCAGGCGCAGCCCGATACGCGCATCATCGACGGCCTGGCCGACGCCGCCGTCGAAGCGCTGCTCTCGACCGAAGAAACGCGCGTCGCATTTTCCGGAATCCACGACGGCCGTTCCGCAGCCATGGCCGCGGTGCTGGCCGCCCCGCTAGCGAAAAAACTGGCGGAAAAAGGAGCCCGCATCGGTATCCTGGCCGCCGCGGACATCGCCTCCGAAGGCGCGCGTCTGGTCGGCGAACTAGTCGTGCCATTTGCCGGCCCGCGCGTGGAGACCGCGCCGCCGCTCAAGCCTTTCGATATCGCCATCGTGGGCATGGGCTGCCTGCTTCCCAAAGCGCCCAACGTGCGCACCTTCTGGGCCAACATCCTGAACAAAGTCGATGCCATCGGCGAAATCCCCAAGGAGCGCTTCAACATCGACCTGTATTACGACCCCGACCGCAAAGCCAAAGACAAAATCCACTCCCGTTGGGGCGGCTTCCTGGATGCCGTGCCGTTCGATCCCATGCGCTATGGCATTCCGCCCACCGCGCTGCCGTCCATCGACCCATTGCAATTGCTGGCGCTGGTCACGGTCGACCAGGCCCTGCGCGATGCCGGCTATCATGATCGCGATTTCCCGCGCGAAAAGACTTCCGTAATCCTGGGCCTGAGCGGCGGACTGGGCGATGTGGGCCTGCAATACGCGGTGCGCTCCATGCTCCAGCAGTTCATCGCCAAGCCACCCGCGGAACTGCTCCAGGAGCTGCCGGAATGGACCGAAGATTCTTTCGCCGGCTTGCTGCTCAACGTAGCCGCGGGCCGCGTGGCCAACCGCTTCGACCTCGGAGGCGTGAACTTCAGCGTGGATGCCGCCTGTGCCTCGTCGCTGGCCGCCGTATACCTGGCCGCGCGCGAACTGGCCGACCATTCCAGCGATATGGCCATCGTGGGCGGCGTCGATACGGCGCAGAGTCCCTTCGGCTACATGTGTTTCGCCAAAGCCCAGGCGCTCTCCGCCCGCGGCCGCTGCCGCACCTTCGATGCGTCCGCCGACGGCATCGCCATTAGCGAAGGCATCAGCATGATGGTGCTGAAGCGCCTCGAAGACGCCGAGCGCGATGGCGATCGCATCTACGCGGTCATCAAAGGCGTGGCCGGATCGAGCGACGGCAAAGGCAAAAGCATGACCGCGCCCCGTCTGGAAGGCCAGATCCTGGCGTTGCAGCGGGCCTACGCGCGAGCGGGGATTCGTCCTTCCACCGTCGGCTTGATTGAAGCGCACGGCACAGGCACCGCCCTGGGCGACGCCAGCGAATTGGCTGCCGTGGACAATGTGTTCATGGCAGATGGAGCCTTGCCGCAAAGCTGCGCCATCGGGTCCGTGAAGTCCATGGTGGGCCATACCAAGTCCGCCGCCGGAATTACCGGATTGATGAAGGTGGCGCTCGCGCTCTACCACAAAACGCTGCCGCCCACCCTGCACGTGGAGAAGCCCAATCCGAAACTGCTCGAACCGGGCACGCCCATTTTCGTAAACACCGAAACGCTCCCCTGGATTCCACCGGCCGCTACACCGCGCCGCGGCGGCGTCAGCGCGTTCGGTTTTGGCGGTACCAATTTCCATGCGGTGCTGGAGGAATTTCAGGGTGATCTGGGAGATCCGGCCGACGTGGCGCAAACCGAGAAGTGGCCGGCCGAGCTGTATGTGTGGAACGACCCGACACCCGCCGATCTGGTGGCACAGGCTTCAGCCTGTGGTGTGGCTTCCCTGGTGGCACAGGCTTCAGCCTGTGGTGTGGCTTCCCCATCCGCGCAAACCCGCCTGGCCATCGTGGCCACCTCGCCCGAAGACCTCGACGCGAAACTCGCCAAAGCCAAAACCGCCCTCGAATCCAAACAGCCGCTCAACGACCCGCAAGGCATCTATCTGGCCTTCGGTCCTCCGCGCGGCAAAGTCGCCTTCCTCTTCCCCGGCCAGGGCTCTCAAAAAACGCACATGCTGCGCGACCTGGCCCTCACGTTCCCCGAATTCCGCGCCAGTCTGGAACAAGCCGAACAGTCGCTCGCCGGACGCTTCCCCAAGAAGCTGAGCGCCTACATCTATCCGCCGCCGGCGTTCAGCCCCGAGCAGGAAAAACAGCAGAGTCTCGAAATCACCGACACGGTAGTCGCGCAACCCGCGCTGGGCGTCGTCGAAATCGGTTTGTGCCACACGCTCGATCGGCTGGGCGTGCGCCCGGACATGACCGCGGGCCATAGCTACGGCGAGTACGTGGCGCTGGCCGCCGCCGGCGTCATTTCCGATAGTGCCTTGTTCGAGCTTTCCGAGTCCCGTGGCCGCGCCATCAAAGATACAACGCACGACGAAGCCGGCACCATGGCCGCCGTATCGGCCGATGCGGATGCCATTACCAAAGCGCTTGACGGCATGGAAGGCATCACGTTGGCCAACCACAACAGCCCGCGCCAGACGGTGATTTCCGGTGCGAATGCCGCGGTTCACGCGGTCCTCAAGAAGCTGGAGACGGCCGGGCTTACGGCGCGGCTCATCCCGGTGGCCTGCGCTTTCCACTCGCCGCTGATGGAGCCGGCGCGCGAGCGCTTCGCCGGGGTGCTGGCCCTCCAGACCTTCGCCAAGCCCCACGCGGCGGTTTTCTCCAATACTCTCGGCGCGCAGTATCCGGAAGATCCCATAGAAATCGCTGCGCTGCTCGCCAGCCATTTGGTGCGCCCGGTAAAATTCGTCGATGAGATCCGCGCTATGTACGAACAAGGCGCGCGCGTGTTCGTGGAAGTCGGGCCCAAGGGTGTGCTCACCGGCCTGTCACGCCAGATCCTGGAAGGCAAGGATGCCCGCTTCATTCAAGTCGATAGTGACCGCGGTGCCCCCTGGGCCGGCCTCGTACAATTCCTGCACGCGCTTGCCCAATTGGCGGTCGAAGGCGTACCGGTGAATACCGCGCAACTCCTCCGCGGCCGCCTCCCGCAGGCCGAACCCGCAGCCCGCGAAACCGGCTGGATGGTGAACGGTCTGAGAGCCTTCCCGCGCAGCCAGCCGCCGCAAGTCGTCAAGCCGCTCGATCTGGTCACGCCGTCGTCTATTCCACCGCCGGTGCCCGTCGTGGTTCCGGCTGCGGCTCCTCTTCCGCTGTCTGTCCCGTCATCCACCGCAAATGACGCTGTGATGCTGCAATTCCAGCAGCTCATGAAGCAGGTCCTGCAGGCGCAAACCACCATCATGACGGCGTACCTCCAAGGCGCCCCGGTGGCACAGGCTTCAGCGGTGGCACAGGCTTCAGCCTTTGTTGCGACTGCCCCGGTAGTACCTGCACCGGTAGTGGCTGCGCCGGTTGTAGCTGCACCGGGGAACCCTCTGGGTCCCACGCCAGCCCAACGAAGTTTCATCGACGACCTGCGCCGCATCGCCGCCGAGCGCACCGGCTACCCGCCCGAAATGCTCGACCTGGACGCCGGTATCGAATCCGACCTGGGCATCGATTCCATCAAGCGCGTCGAAATCCTGACCGCCCTGCAAAAGCTCGGCACCCCAGCCGAGCAGGAGCGCGCCCAGGGCATCATGAACAAACTCACCAGCGCCCGCACCCTGCGCGAAATCGCGGACCTCATCGCTGGTACTAGCGAACCCGCCACCATTACCGCACCCGCCACCGTTACCGAGCCGCGACCGTTAGGGAGCGGTGCCCCTCGCGACGTCATCGAGGAACTGCGCCGCATCGCCGCCGAGCGCACCGGCTATCCGCCGGAAATGCTGGACCTGGACGCCGGCATCGAATCCGACCTGGGCATCGACTCCATCAAGCGCGTCGAAATCCTGACTGCCCTGCAAAAGCTCGGCACCCCAGCCGAGCAGGAGCGCGCACAGGGCATCATGAACAAACTCACCAGCGCCCGCACGCTGCGTGAAATCGCCGGCCTGATCGCCGGCTCAGTGGAGGCGCGCCCCGCCACTGCCGCGCCCCCTCCCACCACTCGCGACTTCGTCACCGAACTGCGCGCCGTCGCCGCCGAGCGTACCGGCTACCCGCCCGAGATGCTCGACCTCGACGCCGGCATCGAAGCCGACCTGGGCATCGACTCCATCAAGCGCGTCGAAATCCTCACCGCCTTGCAGAAACTCGGCACGCCCGCCCAACAGCAGAGCGTGCAGGGCATCATGAACAAACTCACCAGCGCCCGCACGCTGCGTGAAATCGCAGACCTCATCGCCGGTGCTACCGAACCCGCCACCGCTACCGAGCCGCGACCGTCAGGGAGCGGTCCCGCCGCCCCGGCCGCATCCGCCGGGCACGACTACCTGGCCGACCTGGTCAGAATCGCCAGCGAACGCACCGGCTACGAACCCGACATGCTTGGCCTGGATGCGGGCATCGAAGCCGACCTGGGCATCGACTCCATCAAACGCGTCGAAATCCTCACCGCCCTACAGCAGCGCGTAAGCCCTCCCGAGCAAGCCAGGATCCAGGCCGCCATGGATAAACTCACCAGCGCCCGCACCTTGCGTGAAATCGCCGACCGCATCGCCGCCGCGGTAGGTGGGACAGGCTTCAGCCTATCGTCCCCCGCCCCCACGGCCGAAGTCCCGCGCTTCATCCTCACCACGGTAGACAAACCCCGCAGTCCGTCCAAGCCGCAATATTACCCTGGGCGCGTCTGCCTGATCACCGATGACGAAACCGGCATCGCTTCCGCGCTCGCCGATGAGCTGAAGCGCAACGGCGAACGCGCCCTGCTACTCCGCCATAGCCCGGATGCAACCATTCCCGCAGGCGACGTATTCACCACCGACCTCGCCGATCCGGCGCATGTCGAGTCGTTGATCGGAGCCATCCGCCAACAGTTCGGCCCCATCGGCGCCGTCATTCATTTGCTGCCCTTGCGCGCCGGCCAACCCGCGCTACAGTCGAGTTTCGCCGAATGGCGCGAGCTGGTTCGGCTGGACGTCCGCAGTTTATACGCCCTGGCCCGCGCCACCGAGAACGATCTCAAACAAACGGGCCGCGCAGGCGGCGCGCTGTTTGCCGCGATTACCGCGCGTGGTGGGGCATTCGGCTTGCAGCCTAATGGACCGTTTTCTCCCACGCACTTTGCCGTGGCCGATTTCACCAAGACTCTGGCACTCGAATTCACCGGCGTACTGTCGAAAGTCGTGGACCTGGACCCCACCGATCCCAACCCCATCCTGCGGCAGAAACTGATCGACGAGCTGACCTCGTCGGATGACACGCTGCAAGTGGGCCTGCCTGGCGATCGCCGTCTGACCGTGATGCCGCAGATCGCGCCGCTCGCGGGCGAAGCCATCCGGCACATCCAGCGCGATTGGGTCTTCCTGGTCACTGGCGGAGCGCGCGGGGTCACCGCCGAGATCGCCCGCCAGCTTGCCGAGCGCTATCAGCCTACGCTGATCCTGGCCGGTGCCTCGCCGTTGCCCTCCGGGCCCGAGCCCGCCGACACCGCCGGCATCACCGAGATGCCGCGTTTGAAAGCCGCCCTCACGGCCCGGCTGCGAGCTTCGTCCACAGCCGTGAAACCCGCCGCAGTGGAAGCTGCCCTGCAGCGCCTGCTGAAAGATCGCGAGATCGTCCAAAGCATCGAAAGCCTGCGCCGCACCGGCTCCAAAGTGGAGTATCATTCCGTGGATGTTCGCCGCGAAGAAGCCTTCGGCGAGTTGATCGACCGCATCTACCGCGAGCATGGCCGCCTGGACGTCGTCGTTCACGGCGCCGGCATCATCGAAGACAAACTCATTCGCGACAAAACCCCGGAATCGTTCGACCGCGTGGTCCACACCAAAGCCGATTCCGCCTTCCTGCTCAGCCGCAAGCTGCGCCCGGAAAGCCTGCAATGCCTCCTGTTGATGTCCTCGGTCACCGCGGCGTTCGGCAATCGCGCCCAGGCCGACTATGCCGCGGCCAACGGCATCATGAACGGTCTGTCCGTGCTCCTTTCCGCACAGTGGCCGGCGCACGTGGTGGCCATGAACTGGGGCCCCTGGGGATCCAGCGGCATGGTTTCCGAAGAAGTGCGGCAGCAGTTTCTCTCGCGCGGCATACAGATGATCCCGCTCGATGGCGGCGCCCAAGCGGCCCTGCGTGAAATCGAAGCCGGTCCGCAATCCGACCCGCTGGTGGCGTTGGGCGAAGGGCCCTGGAGAGAAATCGCCCTGCCCGCCGATACGCCTCGCGCGCAAGTCCAGGTGTCCGGGAGCTTGAAATGAAACCCCCGCCGCCGGACACTCTCGCCTACGTTCTGAAAACCGTGCAGGGCCTCGTGGGGCAGCATGTCGATGTGGGGGCGGCATGTTACACTTCACGGGATTGCTGAAAGGCTAGACTGGCTAAGAGAATCGCGGAATGGTTACCTCGCATCCACGCTTGGCGTTGTTCCTGTTGGCTGCCGCCACTGTGCTGTACACTGCGCTCCTGGTTGAAGCCGCCGCAACCAGGAAACCCTGGAACGATGAAGCCATGGCTGCCCAGGCCGCGTATAATCTGGGCACCCAGGGGCGCACCGGAGTCGATTTTTGGGACGTAAAATCCCCGTTCTACCCCGGTATTAAACAGCACTCTTACTATATTTTCCCCTTTCAACTGTGCGCCCTAGCGATGTGGTACAAGCTCGCCGGTTTCAGCCTTCTATCGACTCGAGTGATTTCGATTCTGTGGACGCTGCTGATGCTGGCAGCGATCAACCAAATGATCTGGTGTCTGACGAAAAGCCGGGGCCTTGCACTGTTGAGCACGGTGCTTGCCGCGGCGGACTATCACGTCATGACTGAAGCGGCGTTTGGCCGCTATGACACAATGGTCGCCGCCTTGGGCTTTGGCGCCTACGCTTTGTTCCTCTCGCTCCGCGAGAAGCACTTGCTTCTGGCCATCGCGCTAAGCAATCTCTCGATCGCGATGGCCGGCGCGACCCATCCAAACGGGTTGATATATTTCCTGGGTCTCTGGTTTCTGGTGCTCTACTTCGACCGGTCGAGGGTCGGCTGGAAGATCCTGGCCGCCGCCGCCATTCCCTACCTGGTGGGTGCTATCTTCTGGGCCAGATATATCTTTGAGGATTTCCGCTCCTTTCAAACGCAGTTTGCCATGAATTCAGGCGGACGCTACGGCATGCTGCATCCAATCGACACTTTGATCCACGAGATTCAGTATCGATATATCAGATTCTACGGCTTGGGCCCGCACAGCGCCGGACACTCGGGCGGCTACATCCGGCTGAAGGCGCTAAGCCTTGTCGCGTATGCCGTCGGCTTAGTCGGATGTCTTTCTTCCCGCTCCATTCGCAGCGATGCGCGCTTCCAACCTCTCCTGGCCCTCCTCGGCATCCATTTCTTCTATTTGACCTTCTGCGACAATATGAAGTTCGCGTACTACCTTGTGCATCTTGTTCCGCTTTACTGGGCGGCGCTGGCGGTGTTTGTGTACCAATCCGTGAAGCGGGGCCGGGTGCCGCGGTGGGCGGTGGCGGTTATGCTGGGGATCGTTGCAGCCGTCCAGGTCGGCGGCATTCTTGCCAAAATCCGCCTGAACGATTATGGCAAATCATACTTGCCCGCCGTTGAATTCGTGAAACAGCAGGCCGCCCCCACGGATTTGGTTGCGGCAAGTTGTAGCTTCGGATTTGGCTATGGGTTTGACCGTAATTTGATTGACGACGATACCCTGGGTTACTACAACGGGAAGAGACCGAAGTTTATCGTCGCTGAAGAGATTTATGAAACGACGTGGCAAGATATGGAGCCCTTGTTCCCTGCGATCTACCGGCATGTCCGCGATGTTCTCTCCACCTACACGCTGGTCTATGACGCGGGGGACTATAAAGTCTACAGGGCGCAACCCTAACAGGCAATCGCGAGCGAAATGGATCATACCCAAATGAATAGACCGATCGACCCTGCGGTTGGGGCCTATCTCGACCTTATGAAGCGGTGTCTCACCCGGACTTCGTTTCACGAACGCTTCCGGGAGGTAATCTACCGGCGGGGCTCCGTGCCGCGACTCCTCATGACGCCGGTCCAGGCTGTTCTGCGGCTGAAGGGCTACACGCTCTGTACGCAAAACACTTTCTCCCCCGAAGACCGTACATCCGGCCAGGACTGGCCGGCGGATGCGGAGACCATGATTGGACTCAAGCGGCTCGAGAACATACAGGAATGCGTTACCGGCGCGATCGAGCGAGGCGTGCCCGGCGATTTCATCGAAACGGGCGTCTGGCGCGGAGGCGCCTGCATTTTTATGCGCGCTCTCCTGAAGGCTTACGGCGAAACCGGGCGCACCGTGTGGGTTGCGGACTCCTTTGAAGGTGTACCGAAACCCGATCCGGACAAGTACCCCGCCGATGCCGCCGAAGAGAGAAAAGCGGCATTTTATAAGTTTGACCAACTTGCCGTATCGGAAGAACAAGTACGGGAGAATTTCGCGCGGTACGGTTTGCTCGACGCCCAAGTGCGCTTTCTGAAGGGCTGGTTTCGCGACACATTGCCCACCATCCCGGCAACGCAGAGGTTCGCGGTCATTCGCCTGGACGGCGACCTGTACGAATCCACATGGGACGCGCTTACAGGCCTGTACCCGAAGTTATCCCCCGGTGGCTACTGTCTGATCGACGATTATGGAGGTATCCCGGCCTGTCGTAATGCTGTTGAGGATTACCGGTCGCGCGAGGGTGTCCACGAGGCTATCCAGACGGTTGACCGGACTGGCGTGTTCTGGCAGAAGGCCGGGTGAGTCCAGTGTGTTAGGGCGGAACTCCAAGAAGAAGAGGACGAAGGGAATCGGGCCAAACGAGGCGCTGTCTGAACGCACGAGAGCGCCAGCCGAGATCGAACCGCCGTCCCCGCGCCGGGTTTTTGCCGCGGCAGGCATAACCGAAATCGGCATCTTTCTGCTCTTTCTGGCTTTGGCCGTCCTCCTGCAGAAGGCTGGTGGAGCTTTTTCCAGCGAAATGGGGCACTACCCCGATGAGGCCGCCCACTACATTACCGGTTTGATGGTGCGGGACTACGCCGCCTCGGGATTCCCCGGAAACCCCATCACGTTCGCCGAGCGATTCTATGCCCGATTCCCCAAAGTCGCCTTTGGCGTTTGGCCGCCGCTGTTCCACGGGATTCTGGGTGTCTGGCTGTTGCCGACACCGGACGGCCGCACCAGCGCCTTGCTCCTGATGGCTTTTATTATGGCCGCTACGGGCTACCTCCTCTACCGTTGCGTCCGGAAAGCCGCCGGCCGGATCTGCGGTGTGTCGATCGGTGTTCTGCTGGTCCTGCTACCCATCTCCCAAGTGGTAACCAGTTCGGTCATGGCGGATAGCCTGGTCATGCTGACCGAGTTGGCTACTGCCGCTCTCCTGGCCAGATGGCTGAGAACCGGTTCCAACCGCGACGCTCATTGGGTGGGTGTGGCTGCCGGGTTGGCCTGTATGACTAAGGGCAATGGGATGGCGGTGATTCTCGCCGTCCCTCTGGCCATGGCCTTGACCCGCAGGTTTAATCTGCTACGCAAGTCCGGGATTTATGTGGCTGGACTGATCGCCGCGGCGCTCGCCTGCGGCTGGGAACTGCATGCCCTGGTCCTGAATCGCAAAATATCTACGTTCAACGGCTTCAGTTTGGCCGGGGTTCGCGCTGCGTTTGAGTTTTCCTTCAAGTTCGTCTACAACTCCATCGGATGGGCGCTGTGTGCGCTCATCCTCCTGGGACTTACGGTTGCCGCCAGTTCCATCAAACGGCGCGTTGGTGAGTGGCGTCTGTGGGCTTCCATGGTCGCGGTTGGACTCTCCGTGTTTGTCTTTCACATCTTGCTCCCCCATTCGATGGACGGGCGATACCTGCTCGCCGGCATCGCTCCGTTGATGGTGTTTCTGGTTCCAGGCGCACGGACCATCGCGGACACCCCACCGTTAGCCAGGATCGTTCCTCGCTGGAGAGTTCCCCTGGTGCTATCGTGCGCGTCGGCGATCTTCTTCGGCTTCTCTTTTCAGGTTCCTAAGATGCCGCGCTTCGGCTTTCGGGAAGCAGCCGCATGGCTGGAAAAGCATCCGCTGGCCGGCGGACGGTACCTGGTCGTCTCCGACGGTAGCGGGGAGGGTGGGTTTATAGCCGAAGTCGCCAGCCGCAGTGACAGGAGGCTTCCCGCTCCCTTAGTGATGCGGTCCAGCAAGCTGCTGTTTGTCAGCGATTGGAATTTATCCGGCTACCGGCTGGTTTATGACGGCCCGGAGAAGGCCCTCACCGCCATCGAGCAGATGGGTATCTCATACATTGTCATGGACGGCACCCAAGACCTCAGCCCGCTGCCCCACTGGGACCAGGTTCGCCAGATGCTGCATCAATACTCCGGCCGCCTGCACCTGGTCCAGCGGTTTCCCGCCGGCGAGAACGGCCGCGTACGGTCGCTGGACGTATATCAGGTTCTGCATTTCGCGAATCCGCCCTCCAAGAAGTTCGAATTTCAGATGATCTACACGCGCGGTGGCAGCATTTCTGAATAACCGGGCTGGGATACCGCGAATTTCTGGTGCAGCGTCCAAGAAATAACTGTACAGCAGATTCGCTGTGGGGCAGGCCATCGTTTTTCGTGGCCGGCCGAGTTCGAGCACGGTGCGCAGACGACAAACAACGATTCGCCTGCGCCACGCCTGGCACCGGAACTGTACGTTAATTCGCGGACACTACACCAGCACACACAACCGTTTTAAATCCGCGGACGGGCCCATGACTCGGGGCGCTGTAATGCTCCTCTGCCGCCGAGCCCTCCTGGCCGGAACTGTGCCATGGCCTTAGCTTCCGCTGGTGTGCCATCGGGTTGCTGCGATCCAGCCTGCATTTGGGACGAGAGTTGCGCCTTGATGGCCCGTTCCACGGCCACGCATAAACCCGCCAGCATCGGAAAGTAATACGCGTAGGCAAGACCGGCGAACAGGGCGGTCCCGGTGAACGCGATGAGCGCCAGCCGAAGGGCGAACGCCATGTGCGATAGAGAAGACAATGCGGGATCCTGACGGGCCCGCTTCTCGGCCGAGCTTACGATTTTGAAACAGAACAGCAGCGCCAGGCAATACAAAAACAATCCGGGCAAACCGTCTTCGCAGGACAGTTGCGTGAATGTATTATGCGTATCGTGCCACGCGTTATAGTCGGACCTCCCAGTGGTCACCTCGGTATAGTTTGCGTTAGCGACCGAGAACATCCCCGGGCCGACGCCCAGCAAGGGATGCCGCAGGGTCAACCTCAAACTGGAAAGCAGCAACTCTTTCCGTAAGTCCGCGGATTCTATGGCGGATTTCTCCGAACCCGATAACTGCACCGAGGCGGAAGTTCTAAAGATGGTCTTAAACCGATCCAAAGCGCTCCGCGACGACCATGCGATGGCAACTACCAAAAGGATCAGCGCGACAATACCCACTACCACTTTCTGACTGGCCGGCAGCGGCCAAAAATACAGGAGAAACATAAGGGCCAGGGTCACCAGACCGCCACGCGAGCCGGTCGCCGCTATAGTCACGGGGGTGCAAAGAAGCATCAACAGACAAGCGAACTTCAAGGGCGACAGTCCAGGCTTGGTGCGCAGCACGAAGAGACAAAACGGCAGGCCCATGAGCAGTATCAAGGCCAGATAGTTGGCGTTCCCCAGAGTGCCTGCCAGCAGGGCCACGCGGCCCCCCTGTACACGGCCCGACACAAAGGTGAAGATCTCGATGAAAACGGTGGCCGCCGCCAGCGTGTACATGATCCTGCGGCACTGCTCAAATCCATGCACCGCGGATGCGATGACCACAAAGGAGAAAAGCGATATCACCCAGGAATCCCGGAGCATTCTGGCGCTGCCGCCACGCCATATGCTGAATGGGACACAGGCACACATCCAAAGGGTAAAGGCTATCAGGCAGATGCCGACCTTAGAAAACACGGCACGTAAATCCGCGCCGAACGGAATCGCCAGAAGTACGAGCACCATGATGATCCGCACCGAGCGCAACGCGGACCCCGTAACGATGTCCATGATCTCCGGAAACCGGCCATACACCACAAATACAAAGACCGCAGCGAGATAGAACGCCGGGCGGAGCGCGACCGCCGGACCGGCCGGCCACGAAGGATTGGCCCCGTTCGCAGAGTTAGTGCCGCGCAGCGGTTGTGGGTGGTGCGGACTCACGATTCAGTGTAGCATCCAGCGACGGCCATTCTATATACTGAACCTAACAGTCCATACCAGAGCCGATGAATCAAGTCTCCCTCGAACTCGGTCTGCTCCAGTTAGGAGAGCCGCCCTACTCCGCCGCCCGGATTTCAGAGTTATGGCAGTTGGCCAGCTCGCGCGAGACACCCTGCTCGGCGGCGGACTTGACATGCTTGGACCACATGGCCGGGGCCATAGCGTCCGACCATACCGACGTGGCGCTCGATTTGGCCGCCAGGCTGGTATCGGCGCGTGGCGACTGCGGCTGCTGGTTACGCGCCGCGCTGCTGGGGGCGTGTGGCCATTTTGAGGAAGCGGCCGAAGTATGCTCGCTTCCGCGCGCAACCTGGTTGCTGCGGGGCACCCGGACCAAGCTTGGTATCCGCTGGCCGAAGCTTGCAAATCGAGCGCATCGCCGCGCATCCTGCGCAATACCGCCCGTTTGCTGGCGCAAGCTCGCAAGAAGGCGCCCGCGCCGTTTCGCCGGCGCTGCCGGATCGCTCTGCTGAGCAGCACCACGATTGATTTCCTTGCTCCCATCCTACAGGCGCAGTGCTTCGGCGCCGGGATCGACGCGGAGATTTACATGGTCGTAATCGCCACGGATTGGCGTTCGCTCGGCCTGCGCGATGAGGAAGACTCACCCGGCAGTATTATTGGCGAGCACATGGTCCGGCTCGAATCGCTGTGGCGGGAAGCCCGACAGCGTCTGGGCGCCACCGTCATTCAATTCAACTATGAGGCGCCTCCGTTCGAGGCTTTGGGCCATCTGAGTGCGGCTCTGCCGGGAGGACGCGGCCGCCTGCTGCGCGCCATCAACCTGGCGCTTTGGGAAGCGGCCGGGCGGAACCAGGGCGTGGCGATTCTGGATGTGGACCAAGCCGCGGCGCGCTTCGGCAAGGACCGCTGGAACGATCCCGTGCTGTGGTATACCGCCAAGCAGTACCCGTCGGCGGAAGCCATGCCGGCCCTGGGCCACCAGCTCACCGCCCTGCTTCGTGCGATTCTGGGGCTCACCTCCAAGTGCCTGGCGCTGGATCTGGACGGCGTGCTTTGGGGCGGAGTAATTGGCGAGGACGGCCTCGCGGGCATCCAACTGGGCGGCGGCCCGTTCGGCGAGGCGTTCGTGGCCTTTCAGCGCTACCTGCAA
>JBEKPZ010000174.1:0-31022 GCA_049520215.1 Bryobacteraceae bacterium
GACCTGGGCGTGGCGCAGAACCTGATCGAGAAGAGCGGGTCGTGGTACAGCTATAAGGGCGATCGCATCGGGCAGGGCCGCGAAAACGCGCGCCAGTTCTTGAAGGACAATGCCGATATTCGCCAGGGTATCGACACGGAACTGCGGCTGCTGTTGGGCTTGCTGCGGGCAGAGGCGGAGGGGAAGAGCGCTCCGGTGACGGAGGCGGCGGCTAAGCCTGCCGTGGCCGCTGCGGCGCGAAGATAAGGGGAACACAGGCTAAAGCCTGTGCCACCGGCGGTACAATAAGAAGTATCCATGCGAGGCACGCGCTGGCTCATCCTGGTGGCCATAGTTCTGCTGCTGGGAGGCGTTGCAGCGACCTACCGGCTCCAGAAGAGAGAATTGCGCGAGGAGGCTCCGGCCAAACCCGCGGCCATGGCGCCGGAGCTGATGTCCGCGGCGCAGGACTGGGTCCACATCGAGACCTCCGAGCCGCCGGAGAGCCGCACCATCTGCCGCATCACAGCCAAAGACGTGCGCCAGGCGAAGGATTCCAACCAAGTGGAACTGGAGCAGGTCGAATTGCGCCTGCCGTCCATGCACACGGACACTTACAATCTGGTGCACAGCGCGCATGCCGAGTACCATCAAGCCGACAAGCGACTCTATTCCGACGGCGCGGTAGATATCACGCTGGCCGTGCCGAATGAAGGCCAGCCCAAGCATACCCTGGTCTCGATCCACTCCTCGGGGGTGACCTTCGATAGCGGCACCGGCAAGGCGGCCACCGATCGCGCCGCGACTTTCCGGTTCGAAAATGGGGAAGGCAGAGCGGTCGGCGCTTCCTACGATCCCAGCACTCGCGAGCTCGACCTGAACAGCCAGGCGGAATTGCATTGGAACCCTCCGGGGCCGCATGCCAAGCCCATGAAGATCGAAGCCGGCCAGGTGATCTATCGGGAGAACATGGCGGGCATCTGGCTGATCCCGTGGTCCCGGCTGACCCGCGACAATACCATCGTAGAAGCTGGCGAAACGGTGATCGCGCTGCAGGACGGCTACATCCACCATGTGGACGCGCAGAAGGCGCATGGCACGGACTCTTACCCCAGCCGCAAGCTGCAATATGGCGCCGACCATCTATCGGTCGATTACGACGACACGGGCGCGGTGGAGAAGATCACCGGCGAGGGCCACGCGCGCCTGGTTTCCGATTCGGAGGGCTCGCAAATTACAGCCACGGGCGACAAGGTGGATCTGCAATTCGCGGACTACAATGGCGAGAGCACGATGACCATGGCGGTGGTCAGCGGCCACGGGTTCCTGGAGTCGAAACCGCTGGCGACGACGGGCCACGATCCCGCTGAGACGCGCATCCTGCGCAGCGAGATTATCCAGATGAAGATGCGGCCCGGCGGGCGGGAGATCGCCAGCCTGGAAACGCACGCACCCAGCGAACTGGAGTTCCTGCCCAACCTGGCCAGCCAGCGCCATCGCAAGTTTATCGGCGAGCGCATGTGGATCAACTACGGAGCGCAGAACCGCATCGAGTCGTTCACCGCCGTCAACTGCCGCACGGTGAGCGATCCGACGCCCGAGGAACTGGCCAAGAAGCATCCCGTCACCACGACGGTGAGCAAGAATGTTTCGGCGGCATTCGATCCGAAAACCAGCCAGTTGACGCGCATGGAACAATGGGGCGATTTTTCCTATGAATCGGGCGACCGCAAAGCGCGCGCGGACCGCGGCATTCTGGAACAGGTGGAGAACCGCATCACGCTGGACAAGCACGCGCGCATGTGGGACAGCACGGGGAACACCATCGCCGACCGCATCGTGCTGGACGAGAAGAGCGGCAATTTCACCGCCGTGGGCCACGTCAATACCAGCCGCATGCCGGACCAGCAGAAGAAGAAGAGCGACTCCGCGATGCTGTCGGGCGACGAACCCCTGCAAGCGGTGGCGCGCAGCATGAACTCGGCCAATCACAACAAGCTGGTCAAATACGATGGCGATGCGGTGCTGTGGCAGGGCGTCAACCGCATCCAGGCGGACCACGTCGAGATCGACCGCGACAAACGCTCGATTCTCGCCGACGGCCACGTGGTCACGCAGTCGCGCGAGGAGAGCAAGGGGGGTGAGACACCAAAGGCTGAAGCCCCCGCCACCAACCCGATCTTCACGCTGGTGAAGGCGCCGCATATGGTCTACACCGATGAGGACCGGCTGGCGCATTATTCCGGCGGAGTCCTGCTCAACCGCGCCGGCTTGCAGATGAAGGCGGCCGATCTGCGATCCTGGCTGGCCGAGGAGGGCGCCGACAATCGCTTGCAGAAAGCCGTGGCCGATGGCGCGGTGGAGATCGTGCAGACCGGGCCGATCCGCACCAGGACCGGCACCAGCGAGCACGCCGAGTATTACACTGATGATGAGAAGATCGTCCTGCGCGGCGGCGACCCTAAGATGAACGACAGCCTCCGCGGGAGCACTCGAGGCACGGAGTTGACCTATTATTCCAACGACGACCGGTTGCTCGTGAAAGGTTCGGATGGCAAGCCCGCCATCAGCCAGATCCGCAAGAAGCACCCGCAATGAGCAAACTGGAAACCAGGGAAATTTCGAAATCGTATCGCGGACGCAAAGTGGTGGATGACGTGAACGTGAGCGTCGACCAGGGGGAAGTGGTCGGCCTGCTGGGTCCCAACGGGGCTGGAAAGACGACGTCATTCTATATGATCGTGGGGCTGATCAGCCCGGATTCCGGATACATCCTGGTGGACGGTGCGGACATTACGCCGCTGCCGATGTACAAGCGCGCGCGGCGCGGCATCAGCTACCTGCCGCAGGAGGCCAGCGTGTTCCGCAAGCTCACGGTCGAGGAAAACCTGATGGCCATTCTGGAAACGCTGCCTTTGCGGAACCGGGAGCGCCACGAGAGACTGGACCGGCTGATCGAGCAGCTTGGCCTGGAGAAGGTGCGGCGCAGCCAGGGCTACATGCTGTCGGGCGGCGAGCGGCGGCGCGTGGAGATCGCGCGCTCGCTGGTGATCGACCCCAAGTTTCTGCTGTTGGACGAGCCGTTCTCCGGCATCGATCCCATTCAGGTGTTGGAACTACAGCGCATCATCTTCGACTTGAAGCGGGACGGGATCGGAATTCTGGTGACCGACCACAACGTGCGCGAGACGCTGACGGTGACGGACCGAGCGTACATCATCGACAACGGGCGGATTTTCCGCGCGGGCAGTCCGGAGGCGCTGGCGCGCGATCCGGAGGTAAAGCGCGTGTATCTGGGCGAGTCGTTCAGCTTGCAGATTTGAGGTAGCACCCGGTGGTGTAGGTAGCACAGGCTTTTAAGCCTGTGGTCGCGGGGCTCTCAGCCCCGCTGCTAAACTAAACGGATGCTTTTAAGGTCCATGCTCCTCCTTCCGGTCCTGGGCATCGCCGCCGCCGCTCAGTCGCCTCACCAGCAAATCGAATCCCTGGTCGACCGCTACAGCGCCCAGTACATCCAAGCCTCCAAAACCATCTGGGAATATGCGGAGTTGGGCTACCACGAAGACAAAAGCTCCGCCCTCCTACAGCGCGATCTGAAGGAGGCTGGCTTCCGCATCGAGGCAGGCGTGGCGGACGAGCCCACCGCCTTCATCGCCACCTATGGCCTGGGCAGTCCCATTATCGCCATCCTGGGTGAATTCGACGCGCTGCCCGGTCTGTCGCAAGCCGCCCTACCGGACCGCAACCCGGTGACAGCCGCTGCGCCCGGCCACGGCTGCGGCCATAACCTGCTGGGATCGGGAGCGGCTCTCGCGGCGGTGGCTCTCAAAGGGTACATGGAGACGAATCGCGTGGCCGGGACTCTGCGTTACTACGGCACGCCCGCCGAAGAGGGCGGCGACGGTAAGGTCTATATGGTCCGGGCCGGGCTCTTCCGCGATGTGGACGTGGTCTTGCACTGGCATCCGGCTGACCGCAATGCCGTCTTCAATGGCGGCGCGCTGGCCATTACCTCCGCCAAGTTCCTGTTCCACGGCATTGCGGCGCATGCGGCCTTCGCGCCCGAGCGCGGCCGTTCGGCGCTGGACGCCGTGATGCTGATGGGCACCGGCGTCGAGTTCATGCGTGAGCACGTCCCCAGCAACACGCGCATTCACTACATCGTCAGCAACGGCGGCGCCGCTCCCAATATCGTTCCGGATACGGCCGAGCTTTTCCTGTACGCGCGCAGCCCGTCGCTCGACACGCTCGACGGCATCTGGGGCCGCATCGTGAAGATAGGCCAGGGCGCCGCCTTGATGACCGAGACCACGCTGGACGTCAAAATCCTCGGCAGCGATAACAACATCGTCGCCAACGAGCCGCTAGCGAAAGTGGCGCAAAAGAACCTGGTGGAGGTTGGCGGCTTCCGCTACTCGGCCGAAGAGAAGCATTTCGCGGAGGAGTTGCAGAAGAGCCTGCCGCCGGGCGGTGCAGGAGATCCTGGATGGGCCAGTTCGGTCCAGCCTCTGCGCCCGTTCAATCCGAACGAACCAGCCGCTTCCACCGACGTGGGCGATGTCAGTTGGAACGTCCCGACCATCGGCTTCGTCGCGGCAACATTTGTGCCCGGTGTGGTGGCGCACACCTGGCAAGCCGCTGCGTGCGCCGGCATGAGCATCGGCCAGAAGGGGATGCTGGTGGCAGCCAAGGCGCTGGCCGTCACGGGAGCGGATTTGTTTTCGAATCCGCAACTGGTTCAGGACGCCAAGAACGAGTTCGCACGCCAAATGGCGGGCAAGACCTATAAATCCGAAATCCCGGCGGGGCAGAAACCACCCCTGGATTACCGCTTCTGACTTGCACTGAAATTGTGGGGCGGGCGTCCACGCCCGTCAGGATGGGTCTGCGGCCCACGAATAGTGATAAAAGCCAGGTTGGAGGGCAATCCTGCCCGCAGCCGGCTCTCAGCCGGCCTCTGGCCGCCTAAAAAGGCGGCTGCGGCCAAGATGGCCGCCCTCCAATTTCAATAACTTGCGGTGGACTTTCGACCGTGCGGCGGGTCTCCAGACCCGCCCCTTGCCCTCAATTCCCCCGTAGCGCGACCATCGGGTCGATCCGCGACGCACGCCGCGCCGGAACGTAACCCGCGACCAACGCCACGCCGCCCAACAGCAAAACCGTGCCCGCAAATGCCGCCGGATCGGTAGGCTCGGTATTGAACAGCAGCGTGGCGATCCACTTCGCGGCAACCACGGACGTAACGGCTCCCACCGCGATCCCAACCAGCACCAGCCGCATCGCCCGATCACGCCGAGTTGCACGCGCTCTGTCGTCGCGCCCAATGCCATGCGGATGCCGATCTCCTGCGTCTGCCGCGTCACCGAGTACGAGATCACGCCATAGATGCCGAGGGAAGCCGCAGCAGGCCCAGCCCGGCGAAGATAGCGACCAGCATCGCGAAGAAACGCCGCGGCGAAACCGCGTGATCCACGATGCTTTGGATCGGACGGAATTCGGCGGCGGGCTGCTCCGGATTGTACGCGCGCAGCGTGCGCATCAAACCGGAAGCCTGCGCTGCGGGCGAGACCCGTGAGCGCACCACCAGCTCCGCTCCCTCCGGGTCGGCCTGCGTCTCGGGCAAATACATCTCCAGGCCCGACCCTTCTTCCACGCTGCTTTCCCGAACATCGGAGATCACACCGATGACGCGCGTGTCGCGCCCATTGACCAGGGCGGTGCGTCCGAGCGGGTCTTCGCCGGGCCAATGGTAGCCGGCCGCTGCCTGATTGATGACCACGACGCGTTCGCTCGTGGGCATATCGCGCCAGCTGAAGTCGCGGCCCGCGCGTAATTGCATGCCGATGGCGCCCAAGTATCCGGGCGTCACGATATAGACGAAGGCCGCGCCAGCTTCGTCCTTGCGGTAAACCCTGCCCTTCGCCTGGAGGCCCCAGCTTCGATTGCGGTCGAGCGGCAGCATATCCGCGATGCCGCTCGACTGAATACCCGGAATTGCGGACACGCGGCGCAGAATGTCTTGCAGGATCGCAGCGCGCCGTTCAGCCTTGCCGCCGTCGTTGTAGTCGATCTTGATCGCCGCGGCCCGGCTGGGCTGGAATCCCAAATCGACATCCAGCACGCGCGGAAAGCTGCGCAGCAGCAGACCCGCCCACCAGCAACACGCAGTCCAGCGCGACCTCGGAAACCACCAGCACGGCGCGCATGCGATCGTGTTTCCGGCCTGCGCTCATCCCGTGTCCCGCATCCTTCAGCGCGTCCTGCAAATTGCCGCCGGAGATTTTCAGGCTCGGCGCCAGACCGTACAGAACCGCGGCGGTCAGGGCGATGAGCAGCGTCCAGCCGAGCGCCGCGCCATCCACGCGAATGGTGCTGAGTAGAGGAAGCGCAACGGACCCCTGCCTGGCGAGATACCAGGTGACGGCAAACGCGATCCCCAGGCCGAGTACCGCGCCGCTCGCCAGGACCAAGCTCTCGGTGAGCAACTGTCTTACGATTCGCGCCCGCCCGGCGCCCAGCGCGCTGCGCAAGGCGAACTCTTTACGGCGCGCGGCGGCGCGGGCCAGCAGCAGGTTCGACAGATTCACGCAGACACTCAGCAGTATCAATCCCACCGCGCACCACAACACCACCAGCGAGCGGCGCAGCTTTCCGCTGACGGGATCTTTCGGGCCCGTCATTGGCCGTCGCGTAATCGTCATACCAATCTTTGTGCGCGGCTCTGATTTGCGGCATCAAAATGTCCACTTCCGCCTGCGCCTGCGCCACGGTCGCTCCAGGCTTGAGACCTCCCACAAGAGCCAGCGAATTCCCGTCATTGCGAAGCAAATCCATTATGCCGGGGACATAGACATCCACCTTCAACCCAGGCGAGAAGACCGAACCGAAATCGAACGAGGCCGGAAGTACGCCCACGGCCGTCACCGGACTGTTGTTGAGTTCGATCGCCTGACCCACGATGGCGGGGTCCGCGGCAAACTGCCGCTGCCAGAAGTAATAACCCAGCAACACTGCGGGCCGGCCGCCTTTCTGGCACTCTTCCGGAGTGAACAGTCTTCCCAAGGCAGGCTTGACACCCAAGGTGGGAAGAAACTGAGGGCTACTGGGACGGCGGCAAGCTGCTGCGGCTCGCCGCGGCCCGTCAGTTTGTAATCGGAATCGCCAAAGAATGGATTGTAGGCGGTTACGTCCCGAAAGGAACGATTGTGGCGGTGGAACTCTTCATAGGCAGCCACCGTGTAGGTCACGGCGGAAAGGCCGCCCACTCCGCGGTTTGCAGACATCCACACGAGCTGCTGCGGATCGCGAAAGGGCAGGGGCCGCAGCAGGATCGTGTTCACGACGCTGAAGACGGCGATGTTGGCGCCGATGCCCAGCGCCAGGATCAGCACGGCGACCGACGCAAGTCCCCGGTCGCGTCGCAACGTGCGCAGCGTGTACCGCAAGTCCTACAGCAGCACATCGAGCACCGGCAGTCCGCGCGCTTCGCGATGTTGCTCCTTCGACTGCGCGACGCCGCCGAAGCGCACCAGGGCGGCTGGCTTCCTCGGGCGAGAGGCCGCGCCGGAGCAATAGGTTCCGCGCGCCTTAATTCCGGATGACTCCCAATCGGGGACGCCTGCGCCTTTCACGCGGCCCGCACACGGAACGATATGGCCGACAAGCCCGCATCTTGGCGGCTGCCCGCGGAGACCGGGAACGCGCGCTAACGGCTGTCCTTTACGACGGCGCCTCCCTTCATCACGAACTTCACGCTTCTCAGCACGGTAATGTCCGCCAGCGGATCGCCTTCGACGGCGATAAGGTCCGCGAATTTTCCCGGTTCAATGGCGCCGACCCTGTCTTCCCAGCCCAGCAATTCGGCGGCGCTGGTGGTGGCGGCGCGGATGGCTTCTATAGGCGTGAGGCCGTGTTTCACCAACGCCACCAGTTCGTCGGCATTCTTGCCCTGACCTTTGGCTTCGCTGGCATCGAAGCCTGCCGCGATCTTCACGCCTAGCGTCTTGGCCGTTTTCAGTGCCTCATCGATGTGCGCCATGAAGCCGGCGAAGCGCTTTTGAATTATTTCGTCATTGGGCAGATCCGCGGCGCGTGCGTCGATCACGCCAACGGTGGGAACCAGGAACACGCCTTGCGCCTTCATCAATTCCAGGTTGGCGCTATCGATCCGATGGCCGTGTTCGATGGAATCCACTCCGGCGGTGAGCGCGTTGTGAATGCCTTCCGGAGTGTTTGCGTGGGCCGCGACTTTCCGCTTGTGCTTATGCGCTTCCTCGACGATTACCTTCATTTCTTCCACCGTGAGCGTGGGCTCCGACCAATCGGCGTAGACCTTGATCCAGTTCGCGCCGTTCCCGATCTGCTCGCGCACCGCTCGCCGCGCCTCTTCCGCGCCGCTGATCGTCTGCGCGCCGGTGGGAAATCCAACCAGATCGGGCGAGACGCCGAATGGCTCGTATTGGCCGACGGCTGCGATGCCACGCGTGGATACCAACATGCGCGGCCCCGCCACCAGTCCCTGGTTGATTGCGTCGCGCAGCGCCACGTCCGCGTACTGGGAGCCCTCGCTTTCCACGTCGCGTACGGTGGTAAATCCAGCGGCCAGCGTCAGGCGGGCGTCGGCGGCGCCTTCGAGCGCGCGGAACGCTTCGGATTTCGTGGCGAGGCTGAGCACGTATCCGTCGTTGCCGCCGCCCATGCGCGCCATCAGGTGCGTATGGCAATCGATCAAGCCTGGAAGCACGGTGGCGAACTGCCAGTCGACAACCAGGGCCTCGGTTGCGCGCCCCGCGAGATCCGCTGCCCGGCCGACTTCCTTGATGTGCTCACCCTCGATCAGCACGGCGGCGTCTTTGATGTAACGTCCGGCTTTGATATCGAGCAGCCGGCCTGTCTTCAAAAGGATCTGACCGGAATGCTCGCTCTGGCCCGCGGCCGGATGCGAGCAGGCTGCGCAAAATAAGGTGAGGGTCGCGATGAATGTCCGAGCGCGCATCACTAAATTATATGCCGGCCAGATCAAGCCAACGAGTGGCGGCGGATGGCGGGCCTGGTGCTGGATTCAGTTCCGTCGCCGAAGTGCCTCGCCAGATCTCCAGAACCGCGACCGCGATCGACGGAAAAGCTGATTAACGCATCGGCAACTTTCACGCTGGCAAGTAATGAACCGGATTTTCAGATATCTTTAAGGTTTAGCACCGAGACTGAAGACTGTTAGCCCAAACGCGGAGAATCGTCGACTTCCAGCACCGCGCGCGCCCGGACTTGCCGCCGAACGGGAATGTTCGAGACGAGGGTTAACAAAGGCGAAAACATGGTAGGGATGTTGGTAAGCGCACAAGCCGGCGTCCACTCCCGTAGCGGCGTGCCCTGCCCTGGCCGGCGCGGACATCGGCGGTGCGGTGGGCGCGTGTCGATAAAAGGAGTCCAAATCTAATGCAATATTGCCGTCATTCGTTTCTGCGATTCGGAGGTCGGATAGCCGCAGCACTGGTACCGAGTGGCAAACGGCTTCCTTCCGGAAGCTAAGAATTCGTACGGTTGGGCCAAGGGAACCGGTTTTGCGAAGGAGAATCCGTGGGGGCAGTACACCGCTTTCCTAATGTTGACTAACGCTCAGGGGCAACGTACCTGGCGCATCGAGCACTATCTTCCGTTCACCCCTGGGCCATACGTTTCCATACCGGATCCTGATACCTCCCAGGGTTCCACCATGTACCTGCTCGAGGGCTCCAGCCGCGCGCTGCTTATCGATACTGCCAATCCCGCCAAAGCTGTCGAAGGTGTGAACGACCTGAAGACCGTGGTGCGCTATCTGCTGGGTCACGAGAACGACGGCCAGCCGCGGGCCCACCCGCTGGACTTCGTGGTGGCCATTACCCATAATCACCCGGACCATATCGGTGAAAACGGGCGGATGTCGGACCGCACCATTTACTACCCTGACTTGGACTGGCCGGCGCAGGCCCCTCCGAACTACGTTCCCATTCGGGAAGGGGGCGGCCCGACGAACCACGGTAATGGCACGGCATTAAGTCAGATTGACTTGGGCAACCGGCTGATTAGCGCCGTTGCAATTCCGCCCCACTCGGCTGGCTCGACCGCCTATCTTGATGCGGAAAACCGGATGTTCGTCACCGGAGATGCGATCGGTTCCGGGTGGCCCTATATTCAAATGGGACCGCTCTCGCGATATGACCAGAGTATTCAGCATGTCGAGGAGGTTACCCGGCCCTATCCCGACCTGGCGGTCCTTCCCGCCCACTTCTACCAGACTGGGGCATGGGCCCGCGGTCGTGCGCCTCTCAATGGCCGGCCGCTCGACCGCCAATACATTACGGACATGGCCGCCCTAGCCGACGGCGTACTCGCCGGGACCATCATAGGAGAGCCGTTCTTCGCCGGCCCGGAAGCGTATTGGGCCAAGAACGACTCCGCTCAAATGGTCTACTCGCTCGCCACTCTCTACCGGCCCGGGGAAGCCGGCGAGATCTATCACGCGGTTGGTATCCCCGGCAATTTCAAACGAGACACAGGGGTGGCCTCCTTCGACACGCGGATCGACGCCATTTCGAAAATCCAGTCCGATTTCTATCTCATCCGAGAAAGCGCGGGCGAGACTCTCTTCCTTCTCCACGGCTCGACATCCGCCCTATTGATCGGAACCGGGGGCGGTGGGCCGGGACTGGCTGGGTTCCTCCATTCTCTCATCGGCGATGTTCCGCTCGATGTAGCCGTTCTCGATCGGGACCCTCGTCAGTCTGGCGGCCTTGCGCAACTCCGCCCGCGCCACATCTACGTAGCCGCATCGAATGTTCTTCATGGCGTGCCGGCCACCGTGCTTCCCGACGGGACTAGCATCGATCTCGGCCTCAATCATGCGGGTCAGCCACTCACTCTGGAAGCTGCCTCGTTCCAGTCCGACGGCGCGGCGAGCCTGAGCTTGCTCAACGTCGCCGACCGCGTGCTCTTCGCGGGGAATGCCTTCGAGAAGCAAGCCGCCCCGCCAAGGATGAGAATGCAGATCGGCAAGCCGGAAGAGGATCAGGCGGCCCGCTCGGCATGGATGACAAAGATGAATGGCCGTTTCGACCTTGTCTATCTGGGTTCGAACGCGCGGTGGTACAGTACTTCCAAGGACCTGGAGGGGTGGCTGGCTGCCCGGGCGAAGGATAAGTAAACCAGCAGGATTGCTGAAAAAGGCATAAACATCGCTCACTCGGGCCACAGACTAAAGTCTGTGCCACCGGTTATCAATGACTTAGCGGCACTTGGTAGCACAGCCTTCAGCCTGTGAGAGCCTTTTTCAGCATCCTGCTAGAGCGAGCGCGGGCATTTGCCTTTTTGGCTTTTGAAATGTCCCAAAATGCGCGCCCTTCGGTGACGCTCAGGACCGGATGGCGCGGGCAGCCAGCGCCGCTACTGAGCCTCCCCACGAGCAAGAAAGAAACAGTCCGAGCGGCTCGTCCTTTTCAAATTGGCGGGCGGTTTGGGTAACTAGATCGAGTACGCTATCCGGATCGGCTTGGGCGTGTCGGGCGATGGCCGGAACAAAGCCTTGTCGGGCGCACAACAGTCCCAGCCCCAATTCCGCGGCGGCGGTGCCCGCGCCCATGTAACCCGTTTGGCTCTTCAAGGCGGTCACAGGCGTGGCGGCGCCAACCATCGACGTCAGCGCCGCGGCCTCGGCGCGGTCTTCCTCCTGCGTGCCCACGCCCGAGGCGACCACGAAATCCGGCCATTGATCGCCCAACGCCTGGCTGGCAGCCTGGCGGATGGTTTCGGCTGTCCAAGCCGGGCGCCACTTTTCGTTGGCCCCCATGGCAGAGCCTGCGCCCAAAAACTCGCCCAGAATCGCGGCGCCCCGTTCCGCGGCGTGTTCCCATCTCTCAAGCACCAGAAAGCCCGCGCCTTCGCCCAGCACCAGCCCGTCCGCCTGGCTGTCGAAAGGCCGGTAAGCCGAGACCGGAGACGAGTGCGAGAGCAACCCGGCCTGTTCGTAAGCTAGAAAGTTTCCGGTAGTGGCAAGGGAATCGTAGCCGCCGGCGACCGCCACGTCGCAGCGGTCTTCGAGCAAATCCAGGTAGGCCGCGTACAAAGCCTGCGCCGAAGCCGTATCCTTCTGGGTGAAGTTGCCGTTGGGACCGCGAATGCCGAATTCAGTGGACAACAGCGCCAGACCGCCGTTGGCCAGGGTCCGCAGGCAAATGTACCGGTCGATGAGGTGCGCCGGCAGACCTCCCAGATACTTGTAATCCATCTCGCGGCCGGCGTCCCAAGCCATAATGAGCGAGGGGAAGAAGTGGTCGTACTCCACGCCGGTCTGGCCGGATCCCACGTGAATCCCGATGCGCGAAGGGTCCAACCGGCGCGGATCGATGCCGCTGCGATCAACGGCTTCCCGCGCCGCGCGCATGGCGAACTGCACCGCGCGGCCCATGAATTTGTAGTTTTTGGGGAAACGGAGGAAGGGCTCCAGTTCGAACTTCGCCACTGTGGCTAATGCTTGGGCCCCATGGCCCTCCACGGCAAAGGCTGTGGCTGGTCCTATGCCGGATTCGCCCCGGCGGCTGCGCGCCACGTTCTCCGCGGCCGTAAGCCCGAGGGGCGTAACCAGCCCCACACCTGTAATCGCAACGCGCTGCATGTCCCTTCTGAGATTCTACAATGCGGCGCCGCGCACGGTCGAGGCAGGCGAGGCCGACGGGCCCAGAGGATACCCCCACGGGCCTGCCCCACAAAAGCAAAAAAGGCTCCCCAAAAGCGGGGAGCCCTCTAGACGTAAATAGGAGAGTGTTCGGTCAGACTTGCAGCTAATTCTTACGCGATCTCCGGCGCAACAGGCCCAGGCCCAACAACCCGGAACCCAACAAGACCATGCTCACCGGCTCCGGGATGGTTCCGAAGTCCTGGGTGAACTCGGTCAACTGTCCGGGGGGGCCACCTGCATTGATATTCTTGAAGATGTAGACGGGATTCGTGGTGTTGAAGTTTGCAAACTGCTCGGTTTGGTTCGACTGAACCGTGATCTGCCCAAGCACCGTGCCATTGCACACGCCATTTACCAGCGCGATGGTGCAAGCAGTTTCTTCAATCGAGGCATTCTGGCCGCCGACGGTCATACTGATCGAACTGATGCCGCCCCACACTGTGAACGAAAACTCATCGTCCTGGGCAGCCTGTAGATTGGGATTGAACTCAAGGTAGGCTTGCCCGGACCCCGTATCGAAATACGATGTGGAAAGGACGTCAACCTGACCTGGGTTTGGGGTGCTGGTGCCGGTTGTCGGATTCGCGACCAAAAACGTGTCAAACGTCAGAGTGCCGCAATCCACCACAGTGGTGCCGTTGACCGGGGTGTTGAAAGTCGTACCGCTGATCGTGCATGGAATTTGGGATGCGCTCGCAACGGTCAGAGAGAGCACCGTGAATGCTAACAACGCCAAGAATTTCTTCATATAGTTATCCTCCGAATCGCTTTCCTAAAGCCTCCGGTCCGCCTGCCCGCCCTTTTGAGAGCGTAACAAGCTGAAACGGGAGCACCTTTGCAGAATACAGCAGTCCCCGCAAAAATGCAAGGTTCTTTTCTGAGATTTTTATTTTTTTTGGATGACTATGTTTCAATCCCTGTACTAGAAGATACGCACCTCTATGGTACTTTTGACTGCCCGCCGCCAAGCGGTGCCTTTGGACGGCTATATACAGGGGGCCTGACCCCACGAAATACTATATGTAGTAATCGCCTTGGGGGCGCAGTGTTGGTACTTTCGCTTGTTTTGATCGTGCTGAATATGGCCTGGATCATACCCGCGAAGGCTGCGGGAGAGGATTTATCCCGCGCAGGGCTTCAGCCCCGCAACCGTAGAGACCCAACCGCAACCCACTTGATTCTGTGAAGTATGAATTGCCGGCTGGCCGTTAGCGCAGTCGTCCGCGTGCCAGCGCTTCCACTGGTGTGGGGGACTCGGGCTCCGGCTCGGGCGGCTTGCGAGGCCGTACGTCCAGACGCGAGGCCAGAAACGCCTGGCGGCTCCGGATGTATTTCGGCGTACCCGGCTGGCCTTCCAGGGCGGCCCATTCCGAAGGGGCGACCTCCTGCATCGCCGGCAGATACTTTTGCAGGTAATTTCTAATGCGCTCCTGCACCACCCTCTCCGCCGAGTGGCCCAGGAGGAAGACCACGTCGCCGACCGGCGCGTCCGCCAGGATCTGATAGACGTGGGAAGGCTTCTTCACGCGCGCCGACTGCAACGCCTGCTCCAGTTTCCGGGCGCGCGGCTCCAGATTGCGCATCTGGTCGATTTCGGCCTTAGGTATGTCGAGGGACTTAAACAAGCCGCTTTTTTCCTTGGGGGGCAACTTCGCAGTCAGGGCGTGCAGAAACGCCCCAAACTGGGGCGCCACCGCAATGTTGGCGGATTCCACCAGCCGGGCGGCTTTCTCGATGCGCGTCAAGGCATGCAAGTTCAGCCCGGGTCCGTCGAGCGCCGGGGAAAACAACGCCAGCAAGCCGTCCTGATTGAGCGCCTGCAGCGCCTCGGACGGGGTGGGCTCCGCCGCGATGCGCTTCAATTCATCCAGCAGTTCCCGCGACGGAATCAGGGTCTCCAGGTGGGCCGCGCGAGCGTTGTCATACTGCATTCGCGTGCGCTCCTCGACAGTAAATGCCAGCCTGACCCGCAAGCGAGCCAGCCGGAGCAGCCGCGCCGGGTCGTCATAGAACACGTAGGGATGCGCGCTGCGCATCTCGCGCCGGCCCAGGTCGGCCAAGCCGTTGGTGGGGTCGAGCAGCAGGCCGCGGGAGGCCCGGTTCAAGGAGAGCGCCATGGCGTTGACCGTGAAATCGCGTCCGCGGAGATCCTCCTGAATGGTAGCGGGCGTCACCTGGGGCTTTGCGCCCGTCTTGGCGTAACGCTCCTTGCGGGACATGGCCACTTGAGCGGTCACGCCATTGGGGAAAACCAATTCCGCGCTGCGGCGATTCTCGTCCACCGCCAGCGTGCGCGCCCCCTGCTCCTCCAGCGCCTGGGCCAGTTTCAGGGCGTGTCCTTCCACGCTAAAGTCCAGATCCCGAATGCGGAATCCGCCCAGCATGTCGCGCATTCCGCCGCCGGTGAGAAACAGGTTGACGCCCGCCACGCCCGCCGCCGCCTGTACCTGTTCCAGCACACGGTTCTGGTCCGCGCTCAGGTGGCTCTCCAGCATGAACATGTAGTCGCTCATGGCGTTCGTGTCAGGCCCTTGGATGGTGCTCGTCCACCGTCTTGCGCAGCCGGGACCGCATCACGTGGGTGTAGATCTGGGTGGTGGAGATATCCGCGTGCCCCAGCATGGTTTGCACGCTGCGCAAGTCCGCGCCTCCCTCCAGCAGGTGCGTGGCGAAGCTGTGCCGGATCACGTGCGGGGTCAAATGATGAAAAACGCCGGCCTTCCGTCCATGGCCGCGCAACAGTTTCCAGAACGCCTGGCGGGTCATCGGGCCGCCGCGCGCCGTGACGAAAAGATACCGGCTGGGACGGCCTTTCAAGAGCGCGGGACGCCCTGTTTCCAGGTAGGCCCGCACGGCGGCTAGCGCGGGTTTACCCACCGGGATCATGCGCTGCTTCCTGCCCTTACCGGTGGCCCGCAGCACGCCTAAGTCCAGGTTCAGGTCGCCGACGCCCAAGCTGCACAGCTCGGAAACGCGGAGGCCGGCGGCGTACAGCAATTCGATCATGGCGTGGTCCCGCACGCCGGTGGTGCGTTGTGCGTCTGGAGATTGGGACAATGGTCTGCCATTGCCGGGGAGCGCCCAGATGTTCGGTCGGGTCGCCGGCGATGCGGCCCTCCCGCAACAGAAAGGCATAGAAACTGCGCAAGGTGGACAGGTGTCGGGCAACAGACCGGCCGCCCAGCCCGGCCTGGTAGAGAGCATCCAGGTAGTGGCGCACGGCTTCCACATCCGGAATCGCGCCGCCGGATTCGCCATCCGCAAAGCGCACAAACTTCTGCAAATCCGCCTGGTAAGCTTCCAGGGAATTGGCAGCTAACCCCTTTTCGATTCTGCAAAAATTGAGGAACGAGGCGGCCTCGCCCTGCAAGGCTCCGGTCACTGGCGCGGACGCTTCATCCATCGTACCCATCCGTGCCAATGATACAATAACCCCGACCCATGTTTAAAACAAAGTTTCAATTCAGGGGTTGATTTGGCCGGCTCGACCTCAAAAAAAGTCCGGATCAGCCGCTTCGAGCGGGAACCGCTGCTCGGGTTTGTCAACCCGCTGACCTATCTGCGGCCCACCGGGGTGGAACTGCTGACCCCAGACGGCAACTACGTGGTGGTGCCGTACGATGAGGTGAAAGCCGTTCAATTCGTGAAGGATTTCGAGCCGCCGGACCCCTCCGCGGAGCGCAAAGTATTCGGCACCCGGCCCAAGATGGACGGACTTTGGGTGCGGCTGAAGTTCCGGGATGGCGAAGTGATGGACGGTATCCTGGCCAACAACCTACTTGCGATAGAATCGCACGGCTTCACGGTGGTGCCGCCGGACCCCTACTCCAACAACCAACGGTTGTTCCTGCCGCGCGCCGCGCTTACCGAGCTACAGGTACTGGGAGTAGTGGGAAGCCCGCTGCGCCGGCCCAAGACGAAGCCGGTAGTCAAGGAACAGATCGGCTTGTTCGACTGAGGTTGTGGGGCGGCCAATCTTGGCCGCAGCCGGCTGTCAGCCGGCTCTGGCCGCCTGACAGGCGGCTGCGGGCAGGATTGCCTGGCAGGATTGCCCGCCCTCCAGCGGCTTACAATGGCCGGCGGATGCGGTGGTCGGTCACCATCATTTGCGCTGCATCCTGCGCCTGACGCTTGGGCATGTGGCAGCGCGGGCAATCGAGCGGCGCGCCATTGTGCATGGCAGGGTGGCAACCGCGGCAGACCATCCGGTATTCCGCAGGCGTTTTTGAAAAACTGTGCGCCGGGTGACACGTAGTGCACGTCAGCTTGCCGGCCGACCCCAGATAGCAGCGCGATTCGAGCAGCCGGTAACCCGCGCTGTTGAGTTCGAACTTGTCCTCGTCGCCGGCTCCAGTTCCGTGCGCGGAATTCGGTCCGCTGGTTTCCAGATGGCACTGGAGGCACACGGCCTGGCCCGGCTTGCCCGACCCGGCCGCGGCGTGGCAGCTTGCACAGCCGAACGCGGCCGCTCGATCGCCCTTCTGGCGGGCATGGCAAACCAGGCATTTCGCCGAGAAACCGAAGCCGGGGCTGGCGGCGTATCGCCCGCCGTCCGCGCCGTACCAGGCCAGCGGCAGTTCCATCCAGCCGCCGTCCGCGGTGCGGCTCAACAGGACGCGCGCGTGCCGGCCGGAGCCGATCGTGGCATTGATGCCGCTTTGCCGGACGTGTCCCTCGCTGTCGCGGTTCAGCAGATAGTAGCGGCCGTCCTTCACCAGCACGCTATACGGGACGCCGTCGAGCGGCGTCAGCTCCGGCGCCTCGGAAAACGTGCGCGCCATGCCGGTCGCGGCAAACGCTTGCGCCGGATCGGACGGCGCGCGGAGTTGCGCCAGTTTTTCCTTGATCTGGCCGGCTTCCGGCGCATCCGGGTGATATTGCAGAAACTCCGCCAGCTCGCCCACCGCCGCCGCCGGGTCCTGCCGGCGCAGGCCGATTTCCGCCAGCACCAGTTGCGGATGCGAAAAATGCGCGGGGTCGAGCCGCTTGGCGGCGGTAAGATACTTCCGGGCTAAGTCCAACTTATCTAAGTAGAAGTAAGTCAAGCCAAGCTGGGAGTTAGCCAGCGCATCATTGGGCCGGGTAAGTGCCGCGTACAAGTTATACTGCAGGGCTTGCTCGAACTTATGCAGATTGATCGATACGCCGCCCAGGTTGACCAGCGGCTGAAAGGCGGCGGGGTCGGCCTCCAGGGCCTTGCGGAAGCAGGACTCCGCACGGGTATAATCGCGGGCCTGATAGGCGATGGTGCCCAGGTGGTTCCACGCTTCCCAGAACTGGGGCGCCAGTTCGACCGCGCGCTCGAGATGCGCGACGGCGCCCTCCACATCGCGGCGGGCAAGCCTTTTTTCGGCTTCTTCAAACTCGCGGTGGGCGCGCTCCGGAATGGCCAGTTCCGTGGCGGAGACCATGGCGCCACGGCGCACACTGTCCCGCGATTCGAACTCCCCATCGCGCATCTCCACGGTCAGCTCGATGCGATTGCGGGCGTTGGCCTGGCTGGGCCCCACCTCAATGGTGCGGCGCATCTCGCCGCGCCCCGGCACGAACGCTCCCAGCGTGTAGGCGCCGGCCAGCAGGTCGCGGAAGCGGAAGCGCCCGTCGTCGCCGGCCAGCGTGCTGTCCTCGAACGGCGCGGTGGCGCCATGCAACCACACCGACGCACGCGTGGCGGGAAGCAAACGGCCGCGCAATTCGTAGCGGATCGGCTCTCCCCGCGCGCCCATCGCGGCCATCAACATTCCCAGCATCCAGCGCATCACACTCATTAGTGATATCGCAACGGCCGCCATCGGAGCAAGCTGCGTCCGCCACGGATGGGCGTCTATGCCTAGCCATAAATATGGTAGGATGCCATTGTGCGGACCACGGTGGACATTCCGGATGCCGTCTATCGGCGGCTGAAGGCCAGCGCGGCCGAGCAAGGTTGTTCCGTCAAGGAGCTGATTGTGCGCGGAGTCGAAAACCAACTCGAAACGCGCAAAAGAAGCAACCGGATCCGACTGCCGATTGTCCGCTCTAAACAGCCCGGCACGCTCCGCCTGACCAACGATCGGATCTATGAGATCATCCCGTTTCCCTGATGTCAACGTGTGGCTCGCGCTCACCCATAGCAGGCATATCCATCACACGGCCGCTGCACTATGGTTCGATTCCGCCGGCGATTCCTCGTTGTTCTTCTGCCGCTTCACCCAGTTGGGTCTTCTGCGCCTGCTGACGAATGCGCAGGTGATGGGAGAAGAAATCATGACCCAACGGGGCGCGTGGGCGGCGTACCACCGTTGGTTCGAGGACGGGCGCGTCGCCTTCCTGCCCGAGCCCGCGGCAGCCAGCTTTGAACAAGTGTTCCAGGCGGCCACCTTGCGGCCCCGGCCTGCGACCAAGCTATGGGCAGACGCCTACCTCGCGGCGTTCGCGAAGATCGCGGGCCTGAGCGTGGTAACGTTCGATCGGAGCTTCCCGAGGCTGGACAGGCTGGATATCGAACTGCTGTCTGGCAGCGTATAATTTCCTCATGATCGAATACCACGATGCCATCCCCGAAGTGCGGGCCGTATACGACGACATCATGGCCACCCGCCAGACTGACTGGATCACCAATTTCTGGAAAACGCTGGCGCACGATCCGGCCACGCTGCGGCGCACCTGGGAGAGTATCAAGCAGATCATGGCGCCCGGCGCCCTCGATCCGCTGACCAAGGAGATGGTGTACCTGGCCGTCAGCACCTCCAACCAGTGCCCGTATTGCATTGCGTCGCACACGGCAGCCGCCCGCAAGGCCGGCATGTCGGATGGCATGTTTGCCGAGCTGATGGCGGTGGTGGGTATGGCCAGCGAGACCAACCGGCTGGCGAGCGGATATCAGGTGGAAATCGACGAGCGGTTGCGGTGCCGCTAACGTCAAAGGTGTATGCACAACCTGCGTTATGCGCTGCGCACCCTCGCCAAAAGCCCCGGTTTTGCCCTCACCGCGATCCTGACGCTGGCCGTAGGCATCGGCGCCAGCACCGCGATATTTACCACGGTGGATGCCCTGCTGCTGCACCCGTTGCGCTATCCGATCTCCGCGCAACTGGTTCTGGTTACCAAGAACATGCCGCAGTTCGAGCTGTTCAAATCGGACGCCTCGGCGCTCGATTTCATCGATTACCGCGACCTGAGCCGCTCGTTCTCCGCTATGGCGGCAATCGAGACCAATAGCATCAACCTGACCGGCGATGCCGAGCCGGTGCGTGTTGCCGGGCTGCGCGTCTCTACGAGTCTGTTCCCGATGCTGGGTGTCCAGCCCGTGGCGGGCCGCCTGTTCCGTCCCGAAGAGGAGCAGCTTGGCAAAGAACGCGTCGCCCTGCTTGGCGAAGGCTTGTGGAAGAGCCGCTTCGGGGCCGACCCGCGCATCGTGGGCAAACAGATCGAAATCGATACACAGAAGTTCACCGTGGTCGGCGTGCTGGCGCCGGTTCTGCAGTTTATGGAGCAGGCGCAACTCTACGTGCCGCTGGCATTCACTCCGGCGCAACTGGACCCCAACGCGCGCGGCCATCAAAACACCGACGTGGTGGCGCGGCTGAAGCCCGGAGTGACCTTCGACCAGGCCCGCGCGGAGATGAAACTGGTGGCCGCCCGCATGACCCGCAACCTGCCGGTCTGGTATCCGGCCGGTTGGAACATCGAACTCGATCCGCTCTCGGATTCGGTTGCGGGCGAACTGCGCACGCCGCTGCTGGTGCTGCTGGGCGCGGTCGGCATGGTGTTGCTAATCGGCTGCGTGAACGTGGCCAACCTGCTGCTGGCGCGCGCCACCGCCCGCCAGAAGGAGATTGGCCTGCGCATCGCGCTGGGCGCCGGGCGCGCGCGGATCGTGCGGCAACTGCTGACCGAGAGCCTGCTGCTGGCCGCGATTTCGGGAGCGGCCGGACTGGCGATCGGTGTCTGGGTGCTGGAGTTATTCATTCGTTTCGGCTCCGGAGAACTGCTGCGCTGGCAGACGGTGCGGATCAACGGCCTGGCGGTGCTGTTTGCGATCGCCGCGGCGCTTGTGACCAGCCTTGTTTTCGGGTTGGCGCCGGCGCTGAGTGCGTCCCAGCTTCGGCCGGCGCGCCGCAGCCGGTCGAGCAACCGGTTGCGCAACTTGCTGGTGGTCTCCGAGGTGGCGCTTTCGGTTATGTTGCTGGCGGGTGCAGGCCTGCTGTTGCGCAGTTATGCGCGCCTATGGCAGACGAATCCGGGCTTTCGGCCGGAGCATTTGCTGACCGCGCGCATCAGCCTGCCGCCGCTTCAGTATCGCGATACGGCGCGCATTACCGCCTTCTACTCGGAACTGCTGGCGGGCGTTGGGGCGCTGCCCGGCGTGGTGTCGGCGAGTGCCATCGACGGCCTGCCCTTTGGCGCGGGTGCCGGCGGCGGCGATTTTCAGATCGCCGGACGCCCATGGCCCACATCCGAAGCTGTTCCCGATGTGCAGAAACGGATCGCCATGCCAGGATACTTTCAAACCATGGGCATTCCATTGAAGCAGGGGCGCCTCTTCACGGAGCAGGACAACGCCGGTGTACGGCGGGTGGCCCTCGTCGACGAGACATTCGCGAAGAGCTTCTTTCCGAAAGGCGACGCCATCGGCCAGTTCCTAATCGATGCCAGGGTCAGCCAGAAGCCCGGCGACACCTCCCAGATCGTGGGCATCGTGGGCGGCGTCAAAGACCGTAACCTGATGAATAACCCACGGCCGGTCATTTATCATCCTGCCTTGCAGGCGCCGCGTCCGTTCATGAACCTGGCGGTACGCACGGCTGGCGATCCGCTGGCGCTGGTCTCCGCGATCGAGCAGCGCGTGCACGATCTGGACCGCAACCTGCCGGTCTACAAAATCGCCACCATGGAGCAAAACCTGAGCGACTCGCTGATGCGCCGGCGCTTCTCGATGCTGCTGCTGGCGGCGCTGGCCGGCTTCGCTTTATGCCTTGCGGCGGTGGGCGTATACAGCGTGATTTCCTATTCGGTGAGCCAGCGCACGCGTGAAATCGGCATCCGCATGGCGCTGGGAGCGCAGCCGGGCAGCGTACACAAGCTGATTGTGGGGCAAGGCCTGCGGCCGGTGCTGGCCGGGCTGGCCGCGGGATTGCTGGCATCGTTGGCGGCCATGCGCGCCCTGGCGAGCCTGCTTTACGGAGTCACTGCCACCGATCCGCCGACGTTTCTGGCAGTCGCGGGCGGGCTGCTGGCGGTATCCGCGCTGGCCTGCGCGATGCCGGCGCGGCGCGCCGCGCGCGTGGACCCCATGGCTGCACTGCGCCACGAGTAACCGCTCGGCCACTGAGCCGCGACCGTGAGGGAGCGGTACCATGTCTGCATGGCCGATGCCCCGCGCGACCTTCTGAAGAAACTACGGCACGTGCTGCTGACACATCACAAGGCGCTGCTCGATTCCGAGCGCGTGCGCTACGACCACGACGTCGAGCGCATCAAGTCCAGCGGCCAGATGTTGAACCTGGTGCTGCACGATCCCTTCTTCGCCTGGCTGCACGAGTTGTCGGAGCTGATCGTCATGATCGACGAGACGCTGGACGCCGAAGAGCCGGCCACCGCGGCGGACGCGGCACGTCTGCTGGCGCAGGCGCGCGCGCTGCTGACGCCGGCCGAGTCGGGCCCGGGATTCCGCGGGCAATACTTCGACGCATTGCAGCGCGATCCAGACGTCGTAATCGCGCATGGCGCGGCGGTGAAGGCGCTGGCCGGTCTAGGGGATCGGGCACAATAGAGGAACTCTGGTGGGGCAGACCATCGCCTTTTGTGGTCTGCCGCCTTAGGGGACGCTGGCAGACGACAAAAACCGATCGTCTGCCCCACCGAAACACCTCATTGCAGGGCCATCGTCACAGTGTTCGAAGTGACGCCGGCCCCGGAAAACACAACCGGCACGGCATTGGTCGCCGCCAACCCGGCGGGCACCTGCACGTTCACCTGATACAGGCCTACATAACCAGGCGCAAGGCCCGAAAACGTCACCTGGGCTGGCGCCCCGCCGATAGTCACCGTCGGGATGATCGCCGTTTCGGAGAACGGGGTGTCGCCGGCGGGCGAGCCGGTCGGAGGCTGATTGCTCACCGCGCCGAGGCCCGTACAGAAAATCAGGACGGTGCTGCCCGCGGTAGCCGGGTTGGAAGAATCGACCAGATGGTAAGACACGTCCAGGATCGCGCCCTGCCCGTTCCCCTGCGCACTCATGCTGAAGATTCCCGGCGCGAACGGCGCGAGGTTCAACGTCTGCGTGGCGCCGATCTGGCCGTTGAACGCGGCGGCAATGGTGGTCTGGGTTTGCCCGGCTAATTCCCACGGCACTTGGAAGTTCACCTGCCCAGTTGAAGCGAAGAACAGGGGCGCTTCGGTGGCGTCTCCAAACTGGAGAGACAGTCCGGAGAGGCTGGTGAGCAACGGGGAACTGGCGCCGGTCGACGCTGAAGCCACCAGCAGATCCCCGAAGGCAGCGGCAATGCTCCCTGGAGCTACGGGATACGCATAGCTCGCCGCGTTCACTACTCCGCCGGGGTTCAGCGCCGGACTTGGGCCGGTGCCCGTTTGCGTGACCCGGACGGAAAGCCCCGCGATGGAAACCGCAGCGGCGCGCCCCCCATCGGCGCCCGGGGCCACGGCCAGCGTTACTGTGGCGGGACCGGAATTGACCGGGTTGCTTGACAGAGTAATCCAATCAGGCAGGCCCTGCACCGCCCATTGACAGCCGGATGTCGTTTGGATGTTGGCCGTGAAATTGCCACCGGACGAATCAGAGGTGAATGCCAGCGGGTTGACGGCGTAAGCACATGAAGGACCGGAGGGTACCATCATGCAGACACGATGGCTGTTTACATCGGATACGTACACGTCGCCCTGGAGGTCGAGGGCCATGCCGGAGGGAGCCACGCTGGTGGGCCCCGCGCATTGGTTCGTCCCAGGGCCGGCGATCGTCGCGATCACTCCACCTGAGACCTTGCGCACGCGGCCGTTACCGGAGTCTGCAATGTAGAGATTGCCGGAAGAGTCAACCGCAACGCCCTCCGGCTGACTCAGCAAAGCGCTTGTCGCCGGGCCTCCGTCGCCATTGTAGCCCTCGACCCCGGCGCCGGCCACCGTGGTGATCACTCCGTTTGAAACCTTGCGAATCCGGTCGTTGTAAGTGTCGGCGATATAGATGTTTCCGGAGGAGTCTACGGCGACACCCCAGGGGGTGTACAACTCGGCGTGCGTCGCCGGACCGCCATCTCCGCCGTAACCCCGAGTTCCGTTCCCAGCCACGGTAGTAATGATCCCGTTCGAAGTCTCGCGGATGGTGCTGCTGGAGTTGTCCACGATGTAGAGATTGCCTGATGAGTCCACCGCGCCGCCAACCGGGCCCCCCAGCCCGGCGTTCACCGCGGGACCGTTGTCGCCACTGTCATAGATGGTTCCATTTCCTGCCACCGTGGTGATGACGCCGCCCGAAACTTCCCAAATGCACTCATTGATGAAGTCCGCTATGTAAAGCTGTCCTGAGGAACTTACAGCGACCCCCATGGGACTGCCCAAATTCGCGCTGGTGGGCGGGCCATTGTCGCCGCCGAAGCCGTTGGTCCCGTTTCCCGCCGCTACACCGATAACGCCGCCGGAGACCTCGAAGACGCGGCTGGCGACAGAATCCGCGATGTACAGGTTGCCGGAAGGATCTACGGCGATGCCCATGGGAGACTCCAACTGCGCGTTGATGGCAGGGCCGTTCTGGCCTACGGGAGCGCCGCCGCCCGCCAGCGTCGTGATGATGCCTCCCGAGACCTTGCGCAGCCGGTAGTTGACCGTGTCGGCAATGTACAGATTGCCCGAAGCATCCAGCGCCACGCCAAAGGGCGCATACAACGAGGTGCTGGTGGCTGCGACGTTGTCGCCGGCATAACCAAAGCCCGCATTCCCAGCCACCGTGGTGATGACTCCGCCAGCTACCTTGCGAATGCGATTATTGTCGGTATCGGCGATGTACAGATTGCCGGAAGCGTCCACGGCGACGCCCCAAGGACCATCGAGTTCGGCGCTCGCCGCTGGAATGCTGTCGCCGTTATATCCAGGGGTTCCGGTGCCGGCCACGGTCGTGATCATTCCCGCGGAGACCTTGCGGACACGATGGTTTCCCAGATCCGCGATATACAGGTTGCCGGCGGAATCTACGGCCACGCCGGATGGCGAGGTGAATTCCGCGCTGGTGGCCGCGATATTGTCGCCGTTATAGCCAAAGCCCCCGTTTCCGGCTACCGTGGCGATCGATCCGCCCGACACTTTGCGGATGCGGCCGTTGCCGGTGTCCGCGATGAAGATATCGCCGGCTGAGTCCACAGTCAGGCCGTTGGGTCCATTCAGCCAGGCGTCGGTAGCCGGCATGCCGTCGCCGTTATAGCCAAAGTTGCCGTCTCCGGCTACGGTCGTAATGACTCCTCCGGACACCTTGCGAATGCGATTGTTGTTCGAATCCGCGATGTACAGATTGCCGGACGCGTCCACTGCTACGGCCTGCGGATAGTTCAGTTGGGCGCTGGTGGCGGGGCCGTTATCGCCGTTGTAGCCCGGGATCCCGCTGCCGGCCGCCAATGTGATCATTCCGCTGGCGGCATCTACGCGTAGCACAACGTGGTAATTGCCAACCACAATAAAAGCGTTCCCCGCGGTATCGACTGCCACCCCGTTCACGGTACCCAGGCTGGCGCTGGCACCCGGAATATTTACTGGCAACGCCCCACCGGCCACCGTTTGCATCGTGTAAGTCTGGCCGGAGGCGCTGGTGGCCACGGCTACAACGAGAGATAGGGCAAATAACGGTCGCATGTCTTATCTTATTAGGCCCCGACAGCTCCACGCAGACGCTTTCGCCGCTGTCTTCGGCCAACTCGGCTTGAAGGTCCGCATCGAGGGTGACCACAGTGCGATGATCTCGCGGTGAAAACCCAGTTGTGGGGCGGCCAATCTTGGCCGCAGCCGGCTCTTAGCCGGCTCTGGCCGCCTAAAAGGCGGCTGCGGGCATGATTGCCCGCCCTCCAGCACTACCGGATACAAGGCCGTTCGTTCAGGCGATATTACACGTCGCACAACTTTGCGGCTTCTTCCAGTGACGTAATCGGATCGCGCGTGGGTACGAATTCGTGCGCGAAGTAGCCCGTGAACCCGGTGCCCACGATGGCCTCCGCGACCGCCCGCCACTGCAGCTCCTGCGTGCCATCTAACTCATGCCGTCCGGGCACGCCGCCGGTGTGGAAGTGCGCGATGTACTGGATGTTCTGCCGGATAGTGCGGATGATATCGCCTTCCATAATCTGCATGTGATAGATGTCATACAGCAGCTTCACCCGCGGCGAGTCCACGCGCTTGATGAGTTCCACGCCCCAGGCGGTGTGATCGCACTGATAGTCGTGGTGGTCGATCTTGCTGTTGAGCAGCTCCACGCAGACGGTCACGCCGTTGTCCTCGGCTAGCTTCTTCACGCGGTTCAGGCCGATGGTGCAGTTGTCCAGGCCCTCCGCGTCGGCCTGGCCGCGCCGGTTGCCCGAGAACGTGATCACGTTGGGTATCTTTGCTGCGGCAGCGCGCGGAATGTTTTCCTCCATTTCGCGCACCAGCTTGTCGTGATTCTCCTTGCGGTTGAATCCGTCGGCTATGCCGCCGGCGCCGGGCGTCATGGCCGGCACCAGCCCGTACTTCTGCACGGTGGGCCATTCCTTGTAGTCGATCAGATCGATGCCTTTCAGGCCGATGCGCGCCGCCTCGCGGGCCAAGTCGTCGAGGGCGATTTTGCCGTAGCACCAGCGTGCCGCGGACTGCTTCAGACGGCCCTTCAACGGGGCCGGTTGGGCGCTCAAGGAGGGCAGGGCAGCCGCCGCGCCCGCCAGTTGGAAAACGGTTCTTCTTGTCATAACTGTTAGAATCATAAGATACACCCTCTCATCTATGACCGCCAGTGAAGAACGCCGCGAAGCCTTGGTTCACGCACTCGACAGCCGCATTCTGGTCATCGACGGCGCCATGGGCACCATGCTGCAACAGGCGCAGCTCACGGCAGCGGATTTCGGCGGCCCGGTGCTGGAGGGCTGCAACGAAATCCTGGTGAAGACGCGGCCGGACGTGGTGCTGGCGATCCACCGCGCGTATCTGGAAGCCGGCGCGGATATCATCGAAACCAATTCGTTCAATGGGACCAAGAGCGACTTGGTCGACTACGGAGTCGATGGCGAATCCTACGAACTGATGGCCACGGCGGCGCGGCTGGCCCGCCAGGCGGCCAGCGAGTTTTCGACTTCGCACAAGCCGCGCTTCGTAGCCGGCTCGATGGGGCCGACGCGCAAAAGCATCACCATCAGCCGCACCATCTCATTCGACCATCTACAGCAGGATTACTACGATCTTGCCAAGCCGCTAATCGATGGCGGCGTGGATATCCTGCTACTCGAAACCTGTCAGGATACACGCAACATCAAGGCGGGTCTGCTGGCCATCCGGCGCCTAGCGCGCGAACTCGGCCGGCGCATTCCGGTGATGGTTTCGGGCACTATCGAAACCATGGGGACCATGCTCGCGGGCCAGACCGCCGATGCGCTCTACGCGTCGATCGAGCACGCCGATCTGCTCGCTGCAGGGCTGAACTGCGGCACGGGTCCCGAGTTCATGACGGACCATCTGCGCACGCTGAGCGAGATGGCGTCCACGCGCGTCTCCTGCTATCCGAACGCGGGCCTGCCGAACGTGGAAGGCGAGTACAACGAAACGCCACAGTCCTTCGCCGAGCAGTTGGACCGTTTCGTGGAGCACGGGTGGCTCAACCTGGTGGGCGGATGCTGCGGCACCACGGCGGCGCATATCAAGCTGGTCGCGCAGATGGCCGAGGGCAAGAAGCCGCGCGCGCTCAAGCCGTCCGCGCATCGCGCTTACTATTCCGGCATCGATCTGGTGGAGGCCGAAGACAGCAACCGGCCGCTGATCGTGGGCGAGCGCACCAACGTAATCGGCTCGCGGCTGTTCAAGAATTTGATGGCGGAGGAGAAGTGGGAAGAGGCCACCGAGATCGGCCGGCGTCAGGTGAAGAACGGCGCGCACATCGTGGACGTATGCCTGCAGAGCACCGACCGCGATGAAATCAAAGACATCCCGCCGTTTTACGAGAAACTGATTCGTAAGATCAAAGCGCCGGTGATGATAGACACCACCGATCCGCGCGCCATGGAACTGGCGCTGACTTACTGCCAGGGTAAGTCGATCATTAACTCGATCAACCTGGAGGATGGCGAAGAGAAATTCGAGCGCACTTGTCCGATTGCGAAGGCTTACGGCGCGGCCCTGATTGTCGGCTGCATCGATGAAGACAAGCAGCAGGCTCAAGCCTTCACCCGCGAGCGAAAACTGGCGGTGGCCGAACGGTCCGTCCGGCTCCTCACCGGAAAGTATGGGATCGCGCCGGAAGATATCATCATCGATCCGCTGGTGTTTCCGTGCGCCACCGGCGATGCCAACTACATCGGCGGCGCGGTGGAGACCATCGAAGCGGTGCGGCTGGTCAAGGAACACATCCCCTATGTCAAGACGGTGCTGGGGATCTCCAACGTCTCATTCGGCCTGCCCGCCGCCGCGCGCGAGGTGGTGAACTCGGTCTTCCTTTATTACTGCACTAAGGCCGGGCTGGATTTGGCCATTGTCAACGCCGAGAAGCTGGAACGTTTCGCGTCGATTCCGGAGGATGAGCGGCGCCTGGCAGAGAGCCTGCTGTTTAATACGCCGCCGGCAGGCGGTCCGGAGGATCTGCAGCTCGCGCCCGAAGACTGGCGGCAACAAAGCCTGGAGCAGCGCGCCGCCATCAACCAGTTCCACATCGCGGCCATCGCCGAGCATTTCCGTAAGACAGGCGCGCGCATCAAAGTCCGCGCCGAGGACCTGCCGCTCGACCAGCGCCTGGCCAACTACATCATCGAAGGCACTAAAGACGGCCTCATCGCCGACCTAGACCGCAAGCGCGCGGAAGGCGCCACTCCGCTCGAAATTATCAACGGCCCGCTGATGACGGGCATGGCCGAAGTGGGGCGGCTGTTCAATAACAATGAACTGATTGTGGCTGAGGTGCTGCAATCGGCCGAGGCGATGAAGGCGTCCGTAACGCACCTCGAACAGTTCATGGAGAAGGCTGACTCGGCCAGTCGCGGCAAGATCGTCCTGGCCACGGTGAAGGGCGACGTACACGACATCGGCAAGAACCTGGTCGAGATTATTCTGAGCAACAACGGCTACCAGGTGATCAATCTGGGGATCAAAGTGCCGCCGGATGTTCTGATCCGCGCTTACCAGGAGCACACGCCGGATGCCATCGGGCTTTCGGGACTGTTGGTAAAGAGCGCGCAGCAGATGATCGTCACCGCCGGCGATTTGAAGGATGCGGGCATTCGCGTGCCGCTGCTGGTGGGCGGCGCGGCGCTCTCGGACCGCTTCACGCGCACGCGCATCGCGCCGGCTTATGGCGAAGCCGTGTGCTACGCCAAAGACGCCATGACCGGCCTGGACCTGATGAACCGGCTCATGGACCCCGCCGCGCGCGACGCAACCATGCACGCTCACACTTACGCCGAGGCGCCGGAACCGGCCCCGGCCGCCGAGGAGACACCGGTGCGGGTGACCGAGGCGCGCAGCCGCAAAGTACGCACGGACATCCCGATTCCGGCCGCGCCGAACCTGGACCGCAAGGTGCGCGACGTGCCGCATCTCGCCGAAATCTGGAGTTACATCAACCCGCACATGCTCTACGGCAAGCATCTGGGTTACAAGGGTAATTTCGAGAAGAACCTCGCCGAGCATGAACCTAAGGCCCTCGACCTGTTCCATAAGTTGGAAGAAGTGAAGCATGAGGCCGCGCAGTTCATGCGGGTGAAAGCGGTCTGGCAGTTCTTCGAAGCCGAGCGCGATGGCAACGCCATTCATCTTTTCGCGCCCGGAGCGGCGGCCCCGCTGCACACGTTCCGTTTCGGCCGGCAGCATCGCGACGAGGGGCTGTGCCTGAGCGATTACATCCTGGACCCGGAAGACGGCAAGCGCGATCACCTGGCTATGTTCGTGGTAACGGCGGGCGCGGGCATTCGGGATAAGTCGGAAGAATGGAAGGAGGCGGGACTGTACTTCAAGTCGCACGGTTTGCAGGCGCTGGCGATTGAGACGGCCGAAGGGTGCGCCGAATGGCTGCACCGCCGCATCCGCGAAGATTGGGGATTCCCCGATCCGCCCACCATGACCATGCAGGAGCGCTTCACCTCGCGGTATCGCGGCAAGCGTTACAGCTTCGGCTACGCCGCCTGCCCCAACCTGGACGACCAGCAGGCCATGTGGAAGCTGCTGCGGCCCGAAGACATCGGCGTGCAACTCACCGAAGGCATGATGATGGACCCGGAAGCCAGCGTCAGCGCGCTGGTGTTCCACCATCCCGACTGCGCGTACTTCACGGCGAGTGAGGAGACCGAAGCGGTGATGGTGTAGGGGCGGCTGCTTACGCGCCTCGATCTCCGGCCTGGAGGACGGACTGCGTTCCCGGCAGGATGCGTCAGGATTGCCGGGCGCAGTGCCTCGTTGAGCGTGACTGTAGCGTAGCGCGGGCGCGATACGTGACGCAAGCGTTCCGAGGTTCCCGCCCGATACGTGCCAGTCCGATGGCGTGCCGTTAGTCTCTCAAATGGCAAAGGCGGCGCGGACGCGGGCTTGGACCTGGCCCCAGTCCTGCTCGCTCAAATGACCGATGACGGTCAATTCCGACCGATGAATGGTCAGCACATATGCCCGAAAGCACGAGGCGGCACGCAGCCCAGCAGCCTGCCAGTCAAAGAGAACGTAGTCTGTGGAGGTAGCGGCCCGAGCCAGCTTCGTGGTGAGCAAGCCTATCAAAACGTCTGGCCGTTCGACAAGGTATGTCCCGCTCGCAATCACCACAGCCGGGCGAACTTTGGTTTCTGCGGCACCGGCCAACACGCCAACGACGACATCGCCGGGTTTCAACGCGGTTCTTCCTGTTCCTCGTCCTCGAACCGTCTGAGCGAGGCGGCAGTGTATTCACGCAGGTCCGCATCGGACCAGGAATCGGACCAGTCGATTCTCGTTCCCGGAGTCAGGGTGGCCAGCCGCTGGGCTAATGCGGACAACTCGTTGGCGGCGTCTGGCGGGAGGCGCCGGAAGGCTTCCAGCAGAATTTCTTCTCGGAGGCTGATCTGCACTTGGATTCCTCTTAACCAGTATATACGCGCTCTTAGCGAAACAGAGTGCCGAGGCTTTCCTGCAGCCCCCTGAACGGAGTGGCAACGCAGTCCAT
>JBEKPZ010000175.1:0-15636 GCA_049520215.1 Bryobacteraceae bacterium
GCGCAGGCGATGTGCAGACGGCGGCGTTCGTCGGCTACGCGGTCGTCCTGGAGGTGCAAGAGTGCGGGGACACAGGCTGAAGCCTGTGCTACCAGTTTGGTGCGGTAGACATCTAATAGGATGGGATCTTCGTGTGCGCGGCTGGGGAACAGGCCTTCGCACAAGCCCGGCAGGAACACGATGTCGAACACGCGGCCGCGCACTTCGTCGATGCCGGAGACGAAGACGCTGCCATAGCGGCGCAGCGGCGGCTCGCGCCGCAGGAAGCGCAGACGGTCGGAGAGCACGCCGGAAACTTCATCGAGACCCACCGGCCCGACGTCGGCCATGGCCTGCAACTCGGCGAGCACCGACAGCACCGATTCTGGCCGGCGCAGGGCGGCGTCGGCCAGCGCGGTGAGATGCGCGATCCAATCGCCCCAGGCGGCGTGGCGAGGCAGAGCAGCGAGCCGGTCGATCAGCGGCAGGGCGAAGCGCTCCAGATTTTTCAGCCGGGCGATTTCGCGCAGGAGTTGCGGACGGCGGCCTTCCTCTTTCTGACCGAGATCCGCCAGCCTGATGCGGAACTCCGCTTCGAGGCCACGCAGGCGGCGGGCCCAGCGGTCGCGGCCACCGATGACGGCGGCGTCCACCAGGAGTTTTTCCCAGGCTGCGGGCGATTGCAGCGTGCCTCCGATCACCGCGGCATCTTCGTTTTCAGCCGGCTCGGGGTCAGGCTCGGGTTCCGGCGCGGCGGGTTCGTTGCGCTCGTAGAATCGTGCGAGGACTTCGTCGTCAGGCGGCAGGGCCGCGGCGGCGTTGGCTGGTGCGCGGTCCAGCGGCGGCGCCTGACCTAGCGAGAGATATTCGGCGAAGCGTGTGGCGGAGCAGCCTTCTCCCGCGCATGCGAGCAGTGCCAGGAAGGCGCGGCCTGCGGGATCGGGGCGCGCCACGCCTCGGCTGAAATACGCTGGGATGCCTGCCCGGCGGAGGGCTTCCTCCACCAAGGGCTGGTAGCGTTCCGGCGAGCGCAGCAGGATGGCTATGCGGTCGAAGGGTACGCTGTCCGCGGCGGATTTGCGGATGCGGCGCGCGATTTCTACGCATTCGAGGGACTCGCCCGCGGCGGAGAAGTAGTCCAGGGTGCGGTCGGGTTCGGCGGGGGGAGAGAGGGATGGATTGAATAGAGACTCTCGGATGCGGTCTAGGGTTGTGGCGGCCTGAGAGGCCGCCGCAGGCTGAGAGCCTGCCCCACTCGTCAAACATCCCTCAAAGACTGCGGGGGCTCGGTCCAGCAGTGCTTCGGCTAGTTGGCGCCGCAGGGACGAGTCCAGGTCGATGTCTAGCAGCACGACGGGGAGGCCCAGCAGGCGGTGCTTCCCTTCCCTGGCGGCCGCGATGGCATAGCGCAGCAGCAGCGCGAAGTCGGCCGCGGACCGACCGGCGAGTTCCTCTTCGTAGAGCGCCGCCATGCGCGCGAGGTCTCGGCCCGGCAGACCCGTCGCCGCCACTTGCTCCGGCCGCACGCCTTCCAGTCGCAACTCGGCGATGGTTCGCGCTACGGCGCGCGCCAAACCTGGCGTATCGGCCACCGGCTGAAAGTACGGGATGGAATCCGCCTTCAGCTTGTGGATCACGCGCGCCACCATGGCCTCCGCGCCCAAGCCGCCTACGGGCGTCAGTCCGGCGCGGGCCAGCGGCCCTTCGGCGAGATCCACCGCCAGTCCGGTGAGCGTCATGCGATGCACGCCCAGCAGGCCGGCGCCGCAAGATGCGCGCGCGAAATCGTCGGCCGCGCCGCGCGATTGCGCCAGCACCACGACTTCCGCCTGGCCCTTCAGCGACGCGAGAAACTCGGCGGCGCGATCGAGCAGAACGGCATAGGAGGCGGACTGAACCAGACTGCGCACTTAAGTCGCAGTGTATCAGCCTGTAACAAAACCGTAGTTTCTGTCACAATACATGGAATACCCGGGAGTATTTCGATGAGCCTGTTCGATGGTCTGTACCCTTACGAAATCGTGCTCCTGATCCTGGGGGCGCTGTTCTTTTTGCTGCTGGCCGTGCTGCTGGTCTTGCTGGTGGTGCGCGGCAAGTCCTACATCGGAATGCTGGCTTTCTTCGCCATACCGATCGCCATGATCGGCTACCCAAGTATCCAGGAGATCACGTTCCAAAATGGCGCGGTTACCATTCAGAAGACCACGGAGCAGTTGCAGGCGGCCCCGACCGACACCGCCGTGCGGTCGAATCTCGAGAACCAGGTAGCCAGCCTGGCGAGCCGGCCGACCGCCGACCCTACCGCGCTAACGAGCATTGCCGGGGCTCAATTCGCTCTGGGTCATCGTGCGGAGGCGGAAACCAATTTGCAGAAGGCCATGCAGACGTCGCCGGCTTTGCCTCAGGCCGTGGCACTGAAGCAGCGCATGGATACCGATAGCGCCCTCACCACCCTGACCGCGCAAGTGGCACAACATCCAAACGACGACGCCGCCAAACAGAACTTGGCGAATACCGTGGCGCAGGCCGCTTCTCTAAAGATTGCCAATCCCGGGTTCCTCGCCCATTTGTCGATCGCCCACGCCGCGCTTGGCGACCAGGCCAAGGCCCAATCGTTTGCCGATACGGCGCTCAAAATCAATCCGAACCTGGCTGAGGCGACACAACTGAAGAGTCTGGCCGCCGGTCCGGGCACGCATAACTGAAACGATCAAAGCCCAAATGGTTGGATGTAAAGAGGGTTCTGGGCGCTGGGGTTCGGGCGCTGGGTCCGGGGCCGGGAGTCTGAGGGCCGGGTGGTTTTTTCGGGGTAGCGGAGAGACAGTGGTTGCGTATCAGTTGGAGTCGCTTGCCCGGTTGTCGAAGAGCAGGTGGGCAGTTCGCTGCCAACTCGGGCAACCCGGTCCAGCAAGGGCAACTCTTCTTCGAGTGGCAATCTGCGCTCGCAGATTCTTCTCTCTTTGGGCCATGCGGGCCAGCAACCATTGGGAGCTGGCCATCTGTTCGAGGCGCATCCATTCGGTTTGGGTTTGGGGTTGCCACTCGGCAACGCGGGATGCTGCAAAAGGCTCTCACAGGCTGAAGCCTGTGCCACCAATTGCCGCTAAGTCATTGATAACCGCTAGAAGCCTGGTTGCCTCAAATTCACCAACCTCGCCCGGGCCGCACTCGCTAATTCGAGGCGCTCGCCGCGGGCGCGGCTACATTGATGAAGAACGGCATGCTCAGGTCCCCATCCAACGAGACGGTTACCGGCACCTGCTGGCCCGCGATCGAAGCGGCCAGCACGAACTGAATCAGCAGATCGCCCGAGCCGTCCTGCGCCTGTTGAACAGTGAACACCGGAATACTCACACCGCCTTCGGCAACCCCGGCGCGGCTGGGGGCGGCCAGCACCGCCGGGTCCATACCGGTCACGGCCAGCGTGATGCTGTCGCCAGGCGCCGCACTCTGCGCAGCACCCAACGAAACTCCAGCAGCCGAAGCCGCTCCCACGATGACGGGCGGCGGCGGACCGATCTGCAGCACTACCGGATACGCTTGCCTCGCGCCATTCTGGAAAGCCAGCACGGCCGGTCCGGTAGGCACCCCAACCGGGATCACAAAGTTGATCTGGGTGGGCGATGTGTACAGGATCTGGGCGCTCTGACCCTCCAGCGTGATGGCTGGGGCGCCCGCGGCCGCCTGCAGATTCTGGCCGTAGATCGAAGCGATGGCCCCAGGGTAAAGGCTGTTCTGCACCGGATAGAAAGCGTTGGGCACGGGTAGAACAATCGCCGGCAGGGTAGGATCGGCCGGCGCAACCTGGAACCCCGGCGTTTGTTCGGCAACCTGGAATCCGGAGATGACGCTGACCACCGTGCTTTGCAGAATGGCGGATGGAGACACCGTCACATTGGCGATGGCTTGCGTGGGACTCTTCACCCACAACTGCCGCACCGCGACGTCGCCCGAACCAAACCCGACGGTAGTCAGCCCCTTCACGAATTGCATGCTGAAAGTGGTGACATCCACCATGGCCGAGATTCCCTGCGGCAAGGTGGCGATGAATGCCGGCGACAGCGTTGAGGTCGAGACGGTCGCGGTGGGCGGATCGCTTTGCGGGTAAGAGTAGGTGAAGGAAGGCTGCGTCTGCGGCTGCAGGAACGTCGAGTTTTGGCCGTCGGGGTTATACACGGTAATGGTAGCGGTCTGGCCGCTGGCGCCCGGCGGGGGTGTCACCGAAACCGATCCGGACTGGCCCGTAGGATCGGACTGATTGGCCGCATAAGCAACCGTAACCTGCCCCGGCAGGCTATCGAAGAACACCAGGCTATGGGCACTCAAGCCGGTTCCGGCAACGGTGACTGTGCCATCCGGATTCGGGGTTACGGCCGTCAGCACGGGCGGCGCATTCGTTACCACCTGGAGGGCTTCGGGCAGCACGAAGATATCGTCTGGCAGCAGGAATAACAGGTGTTCGGGAAGAGGTGCGGGCGCCGACTGATAGTCGAAGAACATGCTCAGGAGGGTGGTATCTCCATCCTGGTAAACTTGGGATGCGTAATCCGCCAAGGGACCCGCGGGGGCGCCCAGCGCGAGAACGCTTTGTACAGGAGTGGACGTGGTTCCCGAGGTGAGGCCGTTGCCCTGCGCCAGCACCGTTTGGACCGCCGTATTCGCATTCAAATAGGCCGGCTGATCGTAGCTCGGGACGGCGGAGTCGTACCAGTAAGACGTAACATCGTAGACTTCCACCGCCGCGCGCGGCTGCACGGAGAAATCGATGCCGCCGAAGCTGTCGCCCTGCTTTATGTCGATGGACGTGAACTGACTCGGGTCCCAGGTGCCGGGCGCGAAAGTGCTCACGAACGGTCCGCTGGCTAAGACCTGGTTGCCGTTGGCATCTAGCGGCGGCGTGATATTGGCAGTCGGCGGAAGTGGGTGCACATACACCCAATAGTTCCCCGGCGGCAAGCCGTCGATCTCGTACATTCCATCCGGAGTGGTCAGGCTGCTGACGGCCGGACCGTTGGGTTGAATCGCTACCACCGAAGCCAGGTGCACGCCCTGTCCGCCCATAGTCACCTGCCCGCTGATGGAGCCATATCCGGCCGGGAAGCCGCCGGCGGGATAGAGCAGCGAGACGCCGGCGATATCGTCCGCATCGAGCGGCCGCGCGCGGTTTGTGGCGCGCGACACCGCGGTGGACATGGTGGCCGATGTGAAAGCGTGCTGCAACCCGATCGAATGCCCGATCTCGTGGACCAGAACGGTGAAAAAGAGCTCCGAATAACTCGGCCCCGTGTAACCCTCCGCGCTTACCGCTCCCGGCTGCTGGGTCAGGTTGACGTTCAGTTGAATGAAGGATTCCAAGATGGGCACGAACTGGGTTCCATCCGCCGCGGTCGCGGGAGCGTTGGTGGAGACCGAATGCCCGGCCAGCGCCAGCACGCCCGGCGGCAAGTCGTCGACGAAGGCAATTTCGCCGGCCGGCACATTTTGCGGCGTACCGGCGACTTGGAGGCCGCCAAAGGCCACCCGCAGATCCGAACTGGCCACGGAGTTCCAGACTTGGGCGGCATTGCGGATCTGCCCCAGGACGGAAGGAAAACTGTCGTTCGGCGTATAACTGGTCGGTCCGGAAGTGGAGACGAAGAAGGTGACGGTCTTATCCGGCAGCGCCGTGAGGTCGAACTTTTCGTAGACGGCCTGGTAGGGCGACGACGAATTCAGATAGTGGACGTAGTGGTAGTAAGCCGCCGATGGGGCGGCCGCGGCAGCCAGGAGTCCCGACAGCAGCGCGCAGGTTTTCAGCCGCGTCACGATCCCGTCCCTCCGGGTGCGATGGCTGCAATCAGTTGCGCGAGCGGCATGCTGAGGGGCTGGCTCCGCACGGCCTGGCCGGTGCCCGGCGCCAGGATGGTTTCCGTAGTGGGCATCTGCGCCGCCGTGATATTGCCGGAAGCGTCCGGCAGCAGGTTGAACACACCTTGGGTGAAGCCCATCGGGTAGGTCGCGCCCTTGCTGGATGTCCACAGGAACAGCACGTATTGCCGGCCGGTGACCAACTGCGGCACACCGGGATAGGTCTGGCGGATGCCGTTGGCGGTTCCGCCGGGGACCAGCACGTCGATGGTGCTCTGGGTGGCGCCCTTCCACTGCGCCAGCACGCTGACCTTATAGTGCGTGTAGATGACCGCGCCGGTATAGGAGGCGGAAGATCCAGTCACCTGCGCCTGGACAATAGCCGTGGACTTGGCGATCAGGTCGTTCAGGCTGAGCAACTCCAAGGTGGCGCCCCAGACGGGCGCCAGCCAGACGGCCAGGCAAAGCGCGACGCGAACGGGTTTCGGCACGACATGTCTCGTTGCACTTCGCATACCAACTCAAAATACTGATAATACATGATTTGGAATTTCCTTGCGGCGGCCGGCCGTGTTGCTTCGACACGTCCGGCGTGGCGCCATGCCTCAGGTTCCGACGGAACACGCACGAAGAGATGTTGCATTTTGCGCAGTCAATACGTATAATTGTACGTAGGGACAATACAGGGAGGCAGAATGGCAACCGCTCAACCGGCTTTCGATGACGTGATCGTTAGCGCCACCAGCCTGAACAGGCGCTCGGGCGAAATCCTGGACCAGGCGCTCGATAAATGTGTCACGATTATGCGAAACGAGCAGGCATTTGCATTGCTGCGCCGCGAACAGGTTGCGGAGATGGCCTCGCTGCTCCGCTCCGCTCAGCGGATTCTCGATCTGCTTCACTCCATCGAACTGGCACGGTCGGGTGCGGCTCTCGATCCCGCAAACGAATTCGAGTGGATTACTGCGTTTCGACCGAACGATCTGACGGAGATGGCCCGCGAGGTGTACGCGGCGTATGCACGGGCGCGAAGTGGCGAGATCGCGACAGAGGATGCCGAGGCCGTGATTCATGAATGGCAAGAGAGTGCCTGGGCTATGCGCAGCGCCGATGTGCGGGCGGCTTTCGACGCACCGTCCGACGAAGTTCCCCTAACGGAGCCGGTTCTGGCGACGAATCGCGGATGAGCCGAATGGCAATGAACCCCAAGGAGGAGCCGCTGACAAAGCCTCCGGAAGTTACGGCGGATGACGAAGGCAAGTGGTTGGTCGTGGCCCGGAATGGCCGCGTTAACCGCAACTGGGAAGCATTGATCGATCGCTCGCCAGAGAGCGCCTTGAGGTGGTACAAATACCTTCGCGTGTGCCCCACACCCGGTATCCGGGCCGCGTATTTCCGCTGAGAGGATCGGTTTACCGCGGTGCGTGGGAATGCGAAATCACGAACGGCGACCGCATCTATTACGTGCCGCACGAAGCGGCGAAGAAGGCCGTCGTCTACTATGCGGGACTATGCGGGACCACATCCGAAGCTGGCGCCGCGGCCATAGGCGGGCGAGAAGGCCGCCGAGCGGCGCCGATCAAGCCAGTTCCAGCCACAGACGCAGCGCATGGTCGATCTCGTTGAGCGCGCTCGCGGGTAGCGCCCCGGCGCACCCCGCGATCTTGTCCTTTGGAATCGCAATGACTTTGTCAACCATCGTCAGCGACTCCAGTTTCAGACCGTTGGTTCTCTCGGCGGGCACAGGAATGCGAAACAGAGACGCGTCCTCCAGATGGCTGGTAATCAGGCACACAAAACATAGTGGAGTGACCCCGCTTCATCTCCATCCCGAGGTGTCCGCCAAGCCGTACCAGCCGGCGTCATGCTCTTTCCTGGAAACAAGCTCCGACTGACAGTGCGCCTCCTCGACCAGCGATTGCCGTTCCATCGCGTGCAGGTAAGTCGCCAGCGCCTCAATGATAATTGCGTTCTTCCCCTTGCCGGTGCGCTCCGCCGCTTCCGACAACTGCCGTTGCAGTTCCTTGCTCATTCGAAAACTGGATGTCACGGAGGGCACAATTGTGTTTGTAACACATGTGTTGCAGCATGAATCGGCGGCGGCACCATGCGGCCGCCGCGTCGCAACGTCGCGATCGGTCAAGAGATCTTGTTGTACACGTCTACGCTATCCACCACGTCGATACCGGCCGCCTGCAGCCGCTCGATGGCCGCATCCGGCTGGTCGAAGCGGAAGATCAGCACCGCCCGGCCCTGCCGTCCGAAGGGGAAAGCGTACATGTATTCGATATTGATGCCGCTGTTCTCGAAGAGCGCCATCAGATCCGCGAGTCCGCCCGGACGGTCCGCCACTTCTACGGCCACCACTTCGGTCACGTTAACCACGTATCCGGCGTTTTGGAGCAGCACGGCGGCGTTGTTCCAATCCGACACAATCGCGCGCAAGATGCCGAATTGCCGCGTGTCGGCGAGCGACAGAGTGCGGATGTCGATGCCCGCGCGTGCCAGCAGCCGGCACGGCTCGAGCATCTGGCCCGGCTGGTTTTCGAGAAAGAGCGACAGTTGATGGATTTTCATGACGCTATCCGAGATTCCTCCGGTCGCTGACCCGCTGCGCCTTACCCTCGCTGCGCTGGATGGTCTGGGGCCGCACTAACCGTATCGCCACGCGCAGTCCCAGCGTCTGGTCGAGTTCGTAAACGATCTTGTCGTGCAGCGTCTCGAGCGCCCCGATCTGGTCGCTGAAGACTTCGGGCGTCACTTCCACCAGCACTTCCATCTGGTCCAGCCCCTTCTCGCGCGTCAGCACAATCTGGTAATGCGGCAGGGTTCCCTCAACCGACATCAGCGCGCCTTCAATCTGGCTCGGAAATACGTTGACGCCGCGGAGGATGATCATATCGTCGCTGCGCCTGCCAATGCGCCGAATGCGCCGCAGCGTGCGGCCACAGGGACAAGGTTTGGAAATCAGCGCGGTAATATCGCGCGTGCGGTATCGGATCATGGGCATCGCCCGTTTGCTCAGCGTCGTGATTACCAACTCCCCCTCGCAGCCTTCCGGCAGCGGCTCGCCGCTTTCCGGATCGACGATTTCCGGGTAGAAATGATCCTCGAAGAGGTGCAGCCCATCTTGCGCGCAGCATTCGATGGCCACTCCCGGACCGGTGATCTCCGAGAGCCCATATATGTCGAAGGCGCGGATTCCTCCCGCGCTTTCGATGTGACGCCGCATCGACTCCGTCCAAGGCTCCGCGCCGAACACGCCCGTCCGTAGCGGCAGGTTGCGCACGTCTATCCCCAGTTCTCCGGCGCGTTCCAGCAGGTGAATGAAGTAGCTCGGCGTGCAGCAGATGGCGGTGACCCTGAAGTCCTTCATCACCATGATCTGGCGCTCGGTGTTGCCTCCGGAGATGGGAATCACGGTTGCCCCGAGCGCCTCCGCGCCGTAGTGCGCTCCCAGACCGCCGGTGAACAAGCCATACCCGTAGGCGTTTTGCACGATGTCGCCGTGGGTGATGCCGCAAGATGCCAGACTGCGCACCATGACGTTGGTCCACACATCCAGATCTTCCCGAGTGTAGGCCACCACGATGGGTTTGCCGGTGGTGCCGCTCGAAGCATGCAGCCGCACCACTTCCTCGATGGGACTGGCAAACAGTCCGAAGGGGTAGGTGTCGCGCAAGTCCGCCTTGGTGGTGAAAGGCAGTTTCGCGATATCTTCCAAACCGCCGATGTCCGCGGGAGTGAGACCTCGCTCTTTGAGGCGCGCCCGGAACAACTCCACACGATCGAAAGCGCGCTGCAGCACGCCTCTAAGCCGCTCCAGTTGCAGCGATCTCATCTGAGCCGGAGGCAGGTAATCCGGTGCGCTAGCTGGATGGAAGCGGGATGAAGTCATAGTTTAGCCAGCGGCTATATCGGATTAAGAGGTGAGCTTATCTCTATACCGCGGGACAACGCAAGCTTGTGGGGCAGGTTGCCAACAGTTGCCAACCTGCAGGCCGATTGCCAATCGGCCTTTCCTTCGGCCGCTATCTGTTGCATGATTTGAAGATGAGCTTCGACGATCGCCGCAGTCTATTTCAGGCGTTGCTCGGCGACGGCCGGCCCCTGCTTGCCCTGACAGGTATCGCCCTGTTTGCCAGCGGCGGTTTCGCGATCCTCCAGTCGCTGACTGGACACTTGCTTCCGCACGATTCGCATGCCCTCGGAATGGATGCGGGCGGCCTGACCCGCGCCGCCAACGCCCAGCTTACCCTGTTCATGTTTCACGACCGTGTAGCGTTTGGTGGGACCCTGCTCGCTATTGGAGCGGCCTATTGGTGGTTGTCGGAGTTCCCTCTTCGAGCAGGGCAGGCTTGGGCATGGTGGGCTTTCGCCGTATCCGGCTTTACCGGATTCGCGAGCTTCCTGGCGTATCTGGGTTACGGGTACCTGGATACATGGCACGCCGTGGCCACCCTGATTCTTCTCCCGATCTTCCTGGCAGGGCTCTGGCGATCCCGCCGATCGATCCCCGGGCGGCTCCGCATTCGCCAGTCATGGCGCACGGAGTTGCCCGCCGAGGCCGGTGCGGCCCGGCACGGCCGCCACGTTTTCGAGGCATGCGGCCTTGGACTGGTATTGGCGGGCGCGACCATCGTGGGCGTCGGCATGACCACAGTCTTTGTGCCCCAAGACCTTGCGTTCATCGCCATGACCCGGAAGCAGATCGGCGCAATCTCGCCCATGCTGATTCCAGTGATCGCGCACGACCGTGCTGGTTTTGGCGGAGGACTCCTGTCGTGCGGACTTCTGATCCTGATCATCACCCGCCATGCGCCGCTCACGCGCAGCTTTCTGGAGGTAATGGCGCTGATGGGACTCTTCGGATTCGGCGCGGCGTTGGGCGTACATGGCGCGATCGGCTACCTCGACTTCACACATCTGGCGCCCGCATATGCCGGACTGCTCCTTTTCCTCGCCGGGTGGGCACTTTGCGTTCGCGCATACCGCCGTGCGGCAAAAGGACAATCCGGCGCCGCCGCGGGCGCCTAATGTTCTTTCTGTGGGGCAGACGATCGTTTTATGTCGTCTGCCAGCGCTCCCCGAGGGTCTATCGCGGCTGGTTCGCCGCAAACGGGTCGCCTTTCGGATACAAGGGAAAGTCGGCCTCGCACATCTTCCCGGGACTCACGGCGTATGCGCGGCTCAGGTGACTGGACGCCCACCAGATGAACAGGTCTTGGGGCAATTGCACGCGGAGATGGTAGGTGGATTCAGGAAGCCGGGAGAACTCAAAGGAACCGTCTGCGGCCGTGCTGGCGCGGAACTCACCGGCCCTCCCCACCGCGATCACCGCAACCGAGGCGGCCGGCTTGGCTTCCAGCCGGCTTAGTGGAGAGATGCCCGGGTATGGTTCGGTGCCGATAAATCCGAAGAGCGGCGCAGGTGGCTGGCCTGCGTGAATGGCGCGGGCCTGGCGGATCAAGGCCGCAGCCACAAGTGCTGGGCGGGTTTGACCGCAGGAATTTGCCCACAGACTCGATGCAACGGAGTTCGCGGAAACAAAATACTCGACGCCCACGCGAAATGAATAACCGCACGCGGTGGATTGCGTGTTGGTGTAGACGGTGACAGCAGTTTTGCCGCTCAGTTTGCCGAACGCTTCCGACACCGCGAAGTCCACGGCTACGGCACCGCCGCCGGCAGCATGGACTCTGGTCGCCTTTCCGACGAATTCGAGGCCTTCGCTGGAAGCGCTCCAGCACCCCGAACTCTGAAGGCAACTGCAGGCCCATCCGGTGGATGTTCCGATAGCGAGTAGAACGAGAGATTCGATCAGTTTCATATCGCTTAAATGCCGCCGGGCACGATATCCTTTCGCGGTTCGCGCACTGGCGGCTAGTGTAGTGCGTCGGACAGATGAACGATTATGTGCGCACCGTGGGGCGGGCTATTCAGCCCGCGGACCCGCTCTCTAGCGGGTCTAGCCGCCTGAAAAGGCAGCTGCGGCCAGGATTGGCCGCCCCACATGGGCGTCGGAATACTCTCCTGGATTTCGGACGCACTAGACTAGAATAGTCTTTCAATCGCACATGCATTGAAGTCATTAGAAGGAGCACGCTAGTATGGAACGCGAAATATCCAGGCGAACGGCGTTGGCGAGTGCCGGAGCCGCGCTGACGACCTCCCTTTTCACCGGCCGCATGAAGGGAGCCAACGACCGCATCGCGATAGGTTTTATCGGGATCGGGGCCATGGGTTCGGGAAACCTGGAGTATGCCATGAAAATCCCCGACTTCCAGCCCGTCGCGGTTTGTGATGTTTACAGGCCTCACCTGGAACGTGCGGAAGCCGCCGCACGCCAGAAAGGATTCCAGGTGAAAGCGCTCGCCGATTTCCGCGAAATCCTGGCGGATAAGTCCATCGATGCCGTGTGCATCTCCGCTCCCGACCATTGGCACGCCTACATGACCGTGGAAGCCTGCAAGGCGGGCAAGGATGTCTACGTCGAAAAGCCCGCCTGCAAGTTTGTGGAGGAAGGCCGGAAGATGGTCGAAGCCGCGCGCAAGTACAACCGCATCGTACAAGCCGGCACCATGCAGCGTTCCGGCGGCTATTTTCAAAAAGCCGCCGAAATCGTCAAGAGCGGCAGGCTCGGCGCGGTGACGTTTTGTCATGCCTTCCAGACCGGACTGACCCCACAAAAGGGCTTCGGCAATCCCCCGGACGGCGATCCACCCGCGGATCTCGATTGGGATCTGTGGCTCGGACCAGCGCCAAAGGTGCCCTTCAATCCCAATCGCTGGGGCGTCAAGACTTCCACTTTCCCGACATTCCGATACTTCTGGGATTACGCGGGCGGCGCCATGACCGATTGGGGCGTACACCTGATCGATCCGATCCACCAGTGCTTCGGCGACCCGATGCCGCTGGCGGTTTCGGCCATGGGCAGCAAGTTCTACGTCGAGGACAATACCCAGACGCCGGACACCATGCTGGCGACGTTCTATTACCAGGATTTTCTTTCCAGTTACGAAAGCCGCACTTGCAACCCTCTACCCATGTTTGGGCTAGGCCAGGGTGCGGGCACGGTGATTCATGGGACGGAAGCCAGCATGTCCGTAAACCGCAGCGGCTGCCACCTGATTCCCAATAATAAACTCAAGGAGCCGGAGGCGTGGGAGAAGGACCGCGCCATGGCGGATATGAACGTGCCCCACTGGCGGAATTTCCTGGAATGTATCCGCACGCGTCAAAAGCCGATCAGTGAAATCGAAACGTGCGTGCGCTCGTCAACGGTTTGCCTGCTGGCAAATCTTTCGATGCGCTTCAGATCGCGCATCGATTGGGACCAGGAAAAATGGACCTGCGCACAGAGCGAGATGCAGCCGCACCTGAACGCCACCTACCGCGAACCATGGAAGCTGGAAGTCTGATCGCCGTCATGGGGAGGGCGGGCAATTCTGCCCGCAGGAGATTGGCCATTTACAGTGGGGCAGGCTCTCAGCCTGCGCGGGGCTCTCAGCCCCGCTTTCGCGAGCAAGGCTCGCGCGAGCCGCCTAAAAGGCGGCTGCGGCCAAGATTGGCCGCCCTCCACCTTTCTCTACCTTGGCTCTCGGTGCTGGCCCCTTCGCGATCGTCAACCTTTGCTGGCATGCATTGACCGTGGTCCAGCCGCTCGGCCCGTGCCCGTGTCTCCGGGCAACCGCACTCCTGGTAGAAAATGGCGGGGATGCACGCATTCACGAGTGCTTGTGTGGCGCTGCCTTCAGTACTACCGTTTTGAATCCGTGTCTGGCCCAGAAACAGTCTACAATCAGTTTTCCGAAAGCTGCTTGTTTCTGACCACAACTTTTCAATGATCGGAATTTCCACTGTCTTATTGATTCCATTGCGGCAGCTATTATTATGGGATGCCCTGAGTTTACTCGAACACACGTCACATTGCCTTGAGGATCAATTCCGATCTCTACCAACAGTAGAATTTCCATTCTCATCTGACGCAGCAACGGCGAAAAGATCGGAAGCATGTGCCGCAAGTGCGCTTTCGTCTGTGCCGCCGATAGACGAACAGCGCCAGCTTCCCAACACGTTTCAGTAGAAGAGTCAGCCGAGGCATTGAGCGGTGCAAACCCGATTAGCCGGATGAGCATAACGATCACCCACCGATGCACCACCCGATGATCTTCAGCGCCTTTCGCATCGTCTATCCGGCCTCGACACCCGCTATTAGACAGCGGCTCAGCGCCCGATGTTCCGCACAGAACCGGACAGGGCCATCCGCTTTACGGTGGCATTCGGCTTGGAGCGGTGCGAGAATGGAACCGATGGACCGCCGCATCCCTGCCATCATCGCTGACGGTCTGAGCCGGTCGAGCGTCGTTGTCATGGGGAAGTTCGCTGTGGAGTGGTGCGGCCCTGGCCCGACGGTTGGCATTGCAGCGGAGCGATCCATATCGAGGAGTCATTGTACGGGGATCAGAGACCTCATGAGGCCGTGCCATTTCGCTGGAAAGAGCAATATGGCCCTACCTGTTTCATCTGCGCTAAAACGAGCAGATTTGTCGCGGACCGTCCTTGATCGCTGCCCTCAACAACCGATACCATAACTATTCGAAAGGAGCATTATGCCATCCGAAAAAGGCACTCGTCGCAATTTCCTCGCAACCTCGATAGCCGGAGCCACCGGCACTGCCCTTGCCGCGAGAGCGCAGAATAGCCCACAGCCGGCCGGAGATGCCGTGCGGCTGGGCATCGTTGGCGCGGGTATTCGCGGCCTCGAGTTGATGCAGGCCGCCCTAAATGCCGGCGGCAGGATCGTGGCGGTTTGCGATCTCTACGACGGCCACTTCCGCCGCGCGCAGGAGATTCAGCCCAACACCCCCACTACGCGCGACTACCGCGAGGTGGTCGGCCGCAACGATATCGACGCCGTAATCGTGGCCACTTCCGACCACTGGCACGCACCCGTAGCCATCGCCGCCATGCATGCCGGCAAAGACGTGTACTGCGAGAAACCCATGAGCCACACCATTCCGGAAGCGCTGGAAATGGTGCGCGCCTCGCGGGAAACGGGCCGCCTGGTCCAGGTTGGAAGCCAAAGCCTGAGTATGGAATCTACCGCGAAGGGCAAGCAGTGGCTCGACGCCGGCGAGATCGGACGCGTCTTCATGGTGCAGTGTTCGATCTATCGCCCGAGCGCCATCGGCGCATGGCGCTATCCCGTTCCGCCCGATGCTTCGCCCCAGACCGTCGATTGGGAGCGCTTCCTGGGCAATGCCCCTAAGCGCCCATTTGATGCGCAGCGCTTCTTCCGGTTCCGCAACTGGTGGGACTATGGCACCGGCATCGCGGGCGACGAGTATGTACACCTGCTCTCCCGCGTGCATTACCTCATGGGTGTGCAATATCCGTTAAGCGCCGTGGCCAATGGCGGCATCTACAAGTGGGATGGCGATCGAGACGTGCCGGACATTCACAATACTCTGTACGACTACGGAAAGTTCCAGGTGCAGGTGAGCGCGAACCTGGTCTCCAACTGGGAAGGCGGCGAGATCGTTCGTTTCATGGGCGACAAGGGCACTATCGAACTTACAGAAGAAGGCGCCAGGCTGTTGCCCTATAACCCCATGGAGGATTACGAGTACCCGCTGGAGAGCTGGCCCAAAGACACCAAGGATCGCTTCGTGGCCGAGCACAAGAACGATCCACTGGCGGACGTTGGCGCGGCGCGTCAGCAACCTAAGCGCGAGCCGGTGGCATTTACACAGCAGAGAGAAGGCACGGAAGACCACTTCAAGAACCTGTTCGAGTGCGTACGCAGCC
>JBEKPZ010000176.1:0-15558 GCA_049520215.1 Bryobacteraceae bacterium
CACCGACGTGATGCGCTCGCCCAGCAGGCCGCCCGTGCAGCTTTCCGCCACCGACAGCGTACTATGCCGCTCGCGCAGCATCTCTCCCACCACCTCTTCCAGCGGCTGTCCGTTGCGCGAGTAGATCCGCTCGCCCAGCAGCAACTCGATCGGCCCGCCCACTTCCACCAGCAACGCCGCCGCCTCTCCCTCCGTCGAACACCGCGCGCGCAGGTGAATCTGAATGTCGCCAGCCGCCGCCAGGATCGTCGTCACGGGGTTGCCGTATTTCTTGTAAACCGGCGCAATGAGTTGATCCAGATCCGACTCCGGCATCCCCGTCACGCGCAGCACCAGCGTGCGGATCACCTGCCGCGGCACGATGCGCGCCAGGCGCGGCAGGCAATGCCGCGTGAACATGGCCTTCATCTCGTGCGGCGGACCGGGCAACAGCATCACGTGCGCGTCCGATTCCGCGATCCATTGGCCCGGAGCGGTGCCGCGCTCGTTGGGCAACATCTCGGCGCCTTCGATGAGGAACGCCTGCCGCTTGTTGACTTCCACCATCTTGCGCTTGAGCTGCGCGAAGCGCTGCTCAAGCACCTCGGTAATTTCAGGGTGGTAGATCAGTTTGCGGTCGAGCGCGGCAGCCACCGCATCGCGCGTCAGATCGTCCTCGGTAGGCCCCAGCCCCCCGCAAAGGATCACGATTTCCGAACGCGACACCGCGCGGCGCACGGCATCCGCCAGGCGATTCAAATCGTCGCCGATGACGGACTTGGTCACTACCTCCACGCCCAGCCCATTAAGCTGATCGGTGAGAAACAGGGAGTTGGTGTCGACGCGCTGCGGCGTCAACAGTTCGGAGCCGACTGCGATGATTTCGGCGGTCATCGCGGGTTAGGAGAGCGGCCTGCCCTTGATGCCCACATCCGCGCGATACAGCGCGTTGGTGGTGGCCAGCACCATCGAGCGTGAAGGCGTAAAAGCCAGCCCCACGATGCCCGGCCCGGATGCGAACAACTCGGCCTCGCGGTTCGGGCTGATGCGCACCACGCCCTTGCGGCCGGCCAGCGAAGCCGCCACGTACAAGCGGCCTTCATCGTCGAACGCCAGCCCCTGCGGGCGCCCCAAGCCGCGATAGTAGATTTCCACCTCGCCCTTTTGCGAAACGCGATACACGCAATCGAAGCTCGAGGTGGTCGGGCCAGTCACGTAAAGATATCCATCCGGGCCGTGCGCAAAATGATACGCGGCGATGGAAGGCTCCAGTGTCGCGAACACGAAAATCTGGCGACCGGGGCTGATCTTGAAAATGGTTCCCTGGCGGTCGCCGACGTACAAGCTGCCGTCCGGATCGAAGGCCAGGCCCGTGGCTACGCCCATGCCCTCCACGAACGTGCTGACATTGCCGTTGGGCGTTACCTGGTAGACGGCGCCATCGTGCCGGCTGGAAACATAAAGTAACCCGTTGCGGTCGAACGCCAGGCCGGTGGCGTTCATCATGTCTTTGATGAACGGCTTCAGATTGTAGTTCAGATCGATCTTGAACACGGCCACATCGGCCTTATGTCCGCGCGATCCGCTGAACGTGGTGTAGATGTTGCCGAACGCATCCACGGCCGGGTTGGCCACCGGGTGCAAATTGTCGGCGATGGGGAAGCCGATGTCGCAAGTCCACGCTTCGCTCGACTGGTTTCCGCTGGCGACCACCAATTCTCCCGCGGCGGCGCCCTCCGGCACCCGCGCGATCACCAGCGTATCCGAGCCGATCACCACCGGCGCCGCCACGTCTCCTATGGTCACGCGCGGCCGGTCCGTCTTGGCAAAACCCTTCCCCTGAATGTACAACTCCCCACCCGCAATGGCGGCCGCGGGCTTGACCTGCGCGATTTGCGGACGGCCGTCAGCCGACTTCCGAATAGCCATATTTAATAAAGATTGAACCATCCTGCCAGAAATAAGACAAGTGCGGCATATACGCCCGCCATCAGATCGTCGGCCACGATACCCCAGCCGCCAGGCAACGATTCCAATTGGCGCACGGGAAACGGCTTCCAGATATCGAACAAGCGGAACAGCACAAAGGCCGCCAGCCAAGCCTTCCAATTCAGCGCGCGCGCGCCGGCCAGCGCCAGCCACTGCCCCACCACTTCATCCACCACCACAAACTGCGGGTCCTTCATGCCACACTGCCGGGCCGTTTCACCCGCCGCCCAGATAGCGGGACCCGACACTGCCAGCGCAAGGGCGCCGAACCAAAGCGGTCTCCACCCGCCATAGTGTTCGATCGCTATGGCTATCCCGATCGCCGCGGCCGAGCCCACCGTGCCCGGAGCCTTTGGCGAGTACCCGCACCCAAACCAAGTGGAAACGATATTGGCAACCTTAGTCCGCATCCCGACTCGTACTAGCGCCGCGACGATTTATTGTGGGGCAGGCTCTCAGCCTGCGGCGGTCTCTCAGGCCGCCTGCTTGCCGCGATGTGGGGCAGGTTGGCAACCTGCAGGCCGATTGTCAATCGGCCTTCCTGCTTCCGCCGGCCCGACTACCCCGCCTCATCCTCCTCCTGCCCCCGCAACTCCTCTGGCCGCGCCGGACTAGAGATCACATATTTTTCCGAAGCCCAATTCCCCAGATCGATAATCCTGCAGCGCGCGCTGCAAAACGGCGCTTCAGGGTCGCCAAGCTGTACATCCTTCTTACAAATGGGACACTTCATATAACCGCGCTAATCTGCACCAGAGTAGCGTGCGAATCGCCCGCTCTCTCCTCCTCGCCGCCCGCCAGCAAAGTCCCAACCAGATCGTAATCGTGCGCTTCGGTAATGCGCAGCCGCCGCATCTGCCCCGGACGCGGCTCTCCACCCTCGAAATCGTTGATCAACGTCACGCCGTCGATCTCCGGCGCCTGCGTAGCCATGCGCCCTTCCCACAACAAATCGGTCTCCGCCGATACGCCCGACACCAGCACCGTCGCTTCCGATCCCACCAGCCTGCGGTTGCGGACGCGCGCGATCTTGCGCTGCACCGCCATCAAATGCCGCTTGCGATTGTAGATGGTGCGCGCGTCCACCTTCCCATCCAGCCCATAGCTGTCGCTCGAGTCTTCGTCGGAATACGAGAACACACCCAGCCGGTCGAAGCCCGCCGCCTTCACGAACCCGCACAGCTCTTCGAAATCGCCATCCGTCTCGCCGGGAAAGCCCACAATGAAGCTGGTCCGGATGGCCACGCCCGGAATGGTGCGGCGGATGCGCTCGATCAGCTTCAGAAAAATATCGCCCGATGCGCCGCGCTTCATCCGCTTCAACACCGCCGCGCTGGCGTGCTGCAGCGGCATGTCGATATATTTCACCAGCGCATCGTGCGCGGCCATGGTATCAAGCAGCCTCTGCGTCACTTTGTTGGGATACGCGTACAGAAACCGCACCCACTTCTCGCGCGGCGTTTCGATCTGCGCCAGGCGCGAAAGCAGCAGCGCCAGGCCGTCCTGGATGCCCAGGTCTTCACCAAAGCAAGTGGTATCCTGCCCGATCAGGTTGATTTCCCGCACGCCCTGCTGGAACAACCGCGTGGCTTCCGTAATCACCGATTCGAAGCGCCGGCTGCGGAACTTGCCGCGATACTGCGGGATCACGCAAAACGTGCAGGGATGATCGCAGCCTTCCGCGATCTTGATGTAAGCGTAGTGGCCCGGCGTGGCCAGCACGCGCGGCGTCAGGTCGTGGTAGAGATACGCGGGCGCCGGGTCCGGTCCGCCCTCGCCGGCCCAGCCTTCGCAGAGGCCAACGATACGGTCCAGTTCATTGGTCCCGATCAGCGCATCCACCTCCGGCATGTCCCGGCGGATGTCGCCGCGATAGCGCTCCACCAAACATCCGGCCACGATCAGCTTCTTGGCGCGCCCGATCTTCTTGTATTCCGCCATCTCCAGGATGGTATCCACGGACTCCTGCTTGGCGGGATCGATGAAGCTGCAGGTGTTGACCACCAATACATCAGCCTGGTCCGGATGCGGCGTCAGCTCGTGTCCGTGCGACACAAGCTGGCCCATCATGACTTCGCTATCCACCAGGTTTTTGGGACAGCCCAAACTGACAAAACCGATTTTCAAGGTTGATTTCCGGGAAGACCTACTCCTTCGAGGATACCATCTGGTCGAAATCTTCGCAGCATACGGAGAATTGGAGGGCGGACTTTAGTCCGCGCGGGGCTTTAGCCCCGCTAAGCCGGCACCCTCCAAATTTCAATAACCTACGCTGGGTTTTCGCGTCGTGCAGCGGGTCTCCAGACCCGCTCCACCGGTTTGCGGCTTGCCGCTTCGACCTTTAACTCCCTGGTGGCTTGCGGCGTGCCGCGATGTGGGGAACAGGCCTGTGGCGGTGCCCTCTCGGCCCAGCGCTGGGCCCAGCGGCCTCCCAGGCCGCGCAGAACGCCAGTCGATGTTTGCCGCTGCCGGAAGGCGAACTCGCCGAAATCCGGCTCGCCCCCAGCACACTTTTCATCCGGCTGATGCGCGTAATCCGGCGCACGGCTTACTCCGCGCGAGAGGCGTACCCCCACGGGTCATACGCGCCGGAACACCAATACGGCAGAAGTAAGCCTTAAACGCGGAAGCGTTCCGGAACCCAACCTCCGCCAGATCTCACGGTTATGCGCGCCGGCGGAGGAGGCCCAGGCCAAGGATCCCGAAACCGAGGAGCGACAGCGTGCCAGGCTCGGGAACGCCACCCGCGTTTGCGACCACCGAAATGTTATCCAGACCATTCGAGTTGTCGTTACCGGGATCTGCATTGAGAAAGTCGAGCGTGGTCGACGAGCCACTCGCCGTGAACGAGGTGGTGAATTGCTGCCAGACCAGTGTTCCGGTAGTCGTGCTGCTGTTGGTGAAGGCGCCCAGCAACGATCCACCGAGCCCGCCAGTCCGCACGTCCACCGTGCTCGTCGTTCCGAAAAGACCGCTGGGATCGAAAGTATTCCCGATCCAGAACGATACGGTGTAGCTGGTTCCGGCGGTCGTCGCAATGGTCTGCTCGACCCCCTCAACGGAATTGGTATTATCACCAGTCAGGTCCAGCCACTGGACGCCGTCCTCCGCTGGGAAGACACAGCATTCCTGGGCAAACGTGCCGTTAACGATAGAGACCCCACCCGCCGCGCCGACGACCGTCCAACCAGGGATCAGGGTCGATCCGCTGGCGAAATTTGTGAAGCTTCCTACCGGCACGACCGGCGATTCGAAGCTTCCGTTGGTGATAAGACCAGCCTTCGCTGGAACAAAGGATACGAGCACGCAGAACAGCAACGAGATTCTCATTAGGTCCCCCCTCCGGCTGCAAGTCTAGCACAAAGACGCCTCTCGACGTATCTAATGTACTACTTCTACCTGTGGGGCAGGCTCTCAGCCTGCGGCGGCCTCCCAGGCCGCCTCTTGCCCCAACCGTTTGCGGCAGAGCCGCAATGTGGGGCGGGCGTCCACGCCTGCAGCGGGTCTCCAGACCCGCTATTGCGGCTTGCCGCTTTGTGGGGCTTGGTAAGCTGCAAGCCGATTGTCAATCGGCCAACTGCCGCGCTCGCGCCAGACAACGGCGGTAGCCAAACGCCAGCTATTCCACTCTTACGTCGCGCACCCGATCTCATCCATCCTCCGGATCTCGAGGACGGTCAAAGACGGCTCGGCAGGGCGCGGACCGCAGGGTCAGCCGGGGCCGCTTGACGAAGTGCCTGCTCAATCTCAATCGGAATCGACCAGACCAAAATCTGGGCTAATGAATAGCCTGTCACCGGCCACTGCGCCCCCTACGCGACGCGAAGTTCGGCCGTACCGCGCGTTCTAGGCTTTACGACGATCTCCACATCGTGCCCCAGCGCGACCAGGAAACGCATGAGGCGCTCGACCGAATATCCCCGGAACTGACCAGCCAGCATAGCGGAGACTTTGGGCTGATCGATGCCCATGAGCCTTGCCGCGGCCGCCTTGGTCAGCTTTCGTTGGCGGATGGTCCGGTCGATCCGAACCACCAGTCCAGCTTTAATGAGGTGTTCGCAGGCATCTGCCAGGCCGAGGTCGGCGAATACGTTGCCCGTGCTGGGCTCCCGCTTAAGGGCCACTCTTTTCGGCATTCTTCCGCGAAACGCGGTATCGCCCGGGTGTAAAGTAGAGTGGACACCCGAGAAACCCTCGACCCCGTGAGGGCGCTCAACGAGAATGCCCGAAAAGGAAGCCACAGCCCGTATCAAGATCAACAAGTTGCTTGAAGCGGCGGGCTGGCGTTTCTTTAGGGAAGGGAGCGCGGCCGCCAATATTCGCCTCGAACCCAGCGTCACGATCAACTCAACTGACCTCGACGCGCTCGGCAGTAATTTCGAGAAGGTCACCAAAGGGTTCGTCGATTTCCTCCTCCTCGACGCCAAGGGCTTCCCGCTGCTCATCCTCGAAGCCAAGGCCGAAGACAAGAATCCACTCGACGCCAAGGAGCAGGCCCGCAAGTATGCCCGTTCCCAGAACTGCCGCTTCGTTATCCTCTCCAACGGGAACCTGCACTATTTCTGGGACCTCGAACGCGGTAACCCCTACGTCATCACGTCGTTTCCGACACCCGACTCGGTCACCGGCTACCAAAAGGTCACGCCCAACCCGGAGCGCCTGATCGGAGAGCAAGTGGGCGACAACTACATCGCTCTCACGCAGCGCCCGAACTACCAGTCCGAGGCCGGGTGGCGGAATGATACGGAACGCCCCAGCTACATTCGAGCCAACAGGCTTCGCTTCCTCCGGCACTATCAACTCAGGGCCATTCACAGCCTCCAGGCCGCCGTCCGCCAGGGCAAGGACCGCTTCCTGTTCGAGATGGCCACCGGCACGGGAAAGACCTTAACCGCAGCCGCCGTCATCAAACTTTTCCTCCGGTCCGGAAACGCCCGGCGCGTCTCTTCCTGGTGGATCGCCTTGAGCTCGAGGACCAGGCCAAGAAGGCCTTCGCCGCTCTGCTCTCAGCCGACTTTCAGACGGTCATCTACAAGGAGAACCGCGACGACTGGCGTCGCGCTGAGATCGTCGTTACGACCGTGCAGTCCCTGCTATTCAATAACAAGTACCAGAAGCTGTTCTCGCCGACCGACTTCGACCTCGTCATCTCGGACGAAGCGCACCGCTCTATCGGCGGCAACGCCCGAGCAGTGTTCGACTACTTCATTGGCTACAAGCTGGGCCTCACCGCCACGCCGCGCGACTACCTCCGCCGATTCGAGAGCTCCAATCCTGCCACCCGCGACCCGCGCGAGGCCGAGCGCCGCCTGCTGCTGGACACCTACCGCACTTTCGGCTGCGAGAACAGCCAGCCCACCTTCCGCTATTCCTTGCTGGACGGCGTAAAGGAGGGCTACCTCATCAGCCCGACGGTGGACGCCCGCACCGAGATAACCACCGAGCTACTCTCCGAAGAGGGCTTCGTCGTCTCCTTCACGGACGACACCGGCGAAGACCAGCAGCAGACCTTCAAGCAGCGTGAATTCGAAAAGCGCTTCTTCGCTGGCGCCACCAACCAACTCCTCTGCAAGACATTCCTGGAGAACGCCCTGCGCGACCCATTCAGCGGCGAAATAGGCAAGTCGATAATCTTCTCCGTCAGCCAGACCCACGCCGCCAAGCTCGCGCAGATCCTCAATCAGATGGCCGACCGCATGTTCCCAGGCAAGTACCAGTCTGACTTCGCGGTGCAGGTAACCTCAAAGATACCCGAAGCCCAGCAGTTCACCATCAACTTCAGCAATAACAACCTGCTCGGCTCGGGCAACTTCCTGCCCGCCTACAAAACCAGCAAAGCCCGGGTCTGCGTGACCGTCGGCATGATGACCACAGGCTACGACTGCACCGACATCCTCAACCTCGGCCTCTTCCGTCCGATCTTTTCACCCACAGACTTTATCCAGATCAAAGGACGCGGCACCCGGACACACAACTTCCTGGACCAGCTCTTCGACGACAGCATCAGCGACGGCGTGCAGAACCCGTCAAAGACGGCCTTCAAACTCTTCGACTTCTTCGCCAACTGCGAATACTTCGAGGAAGAGTTCAACTACGACGAGGTTCTGAAGCTTCCTCCGCCCAAAGAAAAGGGCGCCGAAGGCACCGGCGGCACGGGCCCAGTGCTGCCGGGCGGCACATACGAGCACCTCGGCGCCGACATCCTCTCGATGATCCAGGAAGAGACGATTGGCTCTCAGGGAATGAAGATCGACCGGATGTTCTTCGAGAAATTCGAGGATACGGTGCGCGCGAACGAGACCATCGCGAAGGCGGTCGAGGCCGGACAGTGGGACCACGTGATCGACTACGTTAACCGTGAGGTCTTCGACAAGCCCGAGGAGTACTACACGCTCGCCAAGCTGCGCAAGGCTGCCGCCGCAGACCGCCGCCTGACGCTGCGCGAGATCCTCGAGAAGGTCTTCGGTCTCATCCCTCGCTTCAAGTCCAAGGACGAGTTGCTCGAAGAGGAATTCGCCAAGTTCGTCGCCGACTACAAGCCCGAAGAGGCTGCCGCTATCCCGGCCATCAAGACATACTTCAAGGCCTACGTCACTAGCGGCCGGGTCCGCGATATCATCGAGACTAGGCAGTTCACCGATCTGGCGACCAATCCGGCGTTCTCCACCCGCGAATTCCGAGCCGTGCCGGAGAAGTATCGCGTGCTCGTCCCCGAATACGTCAAGGACTACGTCTCCTTGAGCCAGTTCACCGCCTGAAGGATATCTCGTGCTCGACATCGACACAAAACGCCGCATTGACACCGCCCGCGACATCCTGGTTGGGAAAGTCCCCGATCCCAAATCTCAGGTCGAGCAGATCACCATCGCCCTGATTTACAAATTCATGGACGACATGGACGCCGAGTCCGAGGAACTCGGCGGCAAGCGCAAGTTCTTCACCGGCGAGTTCGGGCGCTATGGCTGGGCCAAGCTTATGAGTCCAGGGTTGGGCGGCCATGAGATGCTTAACCTGTACGCCGAAGGCATCACCAAGATGCCCGAGAACCCAGGCATCCCGCCGCTCTTTCGCGACATTTTCAAGAATGCCTACCTGCCTTACCGCGATCCAGAAACACTGAAGAGCTTTCTTAAGATCATCGACGAGTTTAGCTATGACCACAGCGAGCGGCTCGGCGATGCCTTCGAATATCTGCTCAGTGTCCTCGGCTCGCAGGGCGATGCCGGGCAGTTCCGCACCCCGCGCCACATCATTGATTTCATGGTTGAGGTCATTGACCCGAAGAAGACAGATACAGTGCTTGACCCTGCCTGTGGCACCGCGGGGTTCTTAATCTCTTCCTACAAGCACATCCTTAAGGCTAATGTGGACCCCAACGGCAGCAGCACGCTCACCCTGACGAGAAGGGCCGCCTCGCACAGAACTTCAAGGGCTACGACATCTCACCCGACATGGTGCGCCTCTCGCTGGTGAATATGTATCTCCACGGATTTACCGATCCCCACATTTACGAATACGACACCCTTACCTCCGAGGAGCGCTGGAACGAATTCGCCGACGTTATCCTCGCCAACCCGCCCTTCATGTCCCCGAAAGGCGGTATCAAACCTCACAAGCGCTTCTCGATCCAGGCCAAGCGCAGCGAAGTCCTCTTCGTAGATTATATAGCGGAGCACCTAAAACCGGGCGGACGCGCCGGGATCATCGTTCCCGAAGGCATCATCTTCCAGAGCCAGAGCGCCTATAAAGAACTGCGGAAGACACTCGTCGACAACCTCCTGGTCGCGGTCATCTCACTTCCGGCAGGGGTGTTTAACCCATATTCGGGGGTCAAGGCCTCCATCTTGATTCTCGACAAGTCGCTGGCGCGACAGACCGACAGTATCGGCTTTTTCAAGATTGAGAAGGATGGCTATGGCCTGGGTGCGCAGCGCAGACCACTTTGCAGCGACAACGGCGACAAGCCGGAGCTCTGCCCCATGCACAGCGACCTCCCGCAGGTGCTGGCACAACTTGCCGCCTACCTCCACGCCCTCCGAAGCCAACAACCCACCGCCGACCTCCACCCGACCCGCGGGCTGATCGCGCCGAAAGAAAAGGTCGCTGCGAATGGCGACTACAACCTCAGCGGCGAGCGGCTTCGGGAGGGCGACGCAAAGACTCACACCTTCCCGTTGGTCAGAATCGGAGACGTTTGCACTGTCAATCCACGCAAGAGCCAACTGGCTGAACTAAATCCGGCGATCCCCGTCTCGTTTGTTCCGATGGCGGACCTCAACGAGCACCGCATCACCTTTCACGCCAGCGAGGAAAAGCAACTCTCCGAGGTAACAGCGGGCTACACCTATTTCGGGGATAACGATGTGCTCCTAGCCAAGGTCACGCCCTGCTTTGAAAACGGCAAAGCTGGCATTGCACGCGGCCTCCTCAACGGTATCGGCTTTGGGTCCAGCGAGTTTTATGTGCTGCGAAGCAGCGGGCAGGTCCTGCCAGAATGGGTTTACTTCTGCGTCATGCACCCGCTCTTCCGGAACCCCGCCGTCGCTCAGATGACCGGCACAGGGGGACTGCAACGAGTGCCACGGGACTACGTGGAGAACTTCCGAATCCCCCTGCCGCCGATAGACGCGCAGAAGGAGATCGTGGCCGAGATTGAGGGCTACCAGAATGTCATCAACGGCGCCCGCGCCGTCGTCGACAACTACCGCCCACACATGTCGAAGTGCTGAAGGATGCACTGAGCGCCCGTTTCCTGCCATGCCCATGCAACCAATGACCGAGGAGGAGATCGTAGCGGCTGCGGATCCCGATGCGCGTCCCATGACCTCCGAGGAACTTCGCTCGGCGAAGCGGATGCCGCCGCAGGCTACGGGTCTGCCCCAAAAGGGCCTTAATCTTAATTAAGTGACAACGCAGGTCACAGCCGTTGCAACTCGCGGTATTTGCGCAGCAACTCGTAAATCGCCACGCCGCCGGCTGTCGCCACGTTCAGCGAATGCTTGATGCCCAGCATGGGGATGCGCACGTGCGTATCGCAGCGCTCCGCAATCTGGGGCCGAATGCCATCCACTTCGTGCCCGAAGACCACGCAAACGGGAAAGCGCGGCTTCCAATCGAACAGATCCACGGCATGCATGCTGGTCTCGACGGCCGCAATTTCATAATTGCGCGCGCGCAGGGCGGCGACCAAGGGCAGCGGGTCCCAGGCGTGTTCCCATGGCGCGCGCTCCTCGGCGCCCAGCGCGGTCTTGCTGATGCCCTTCTTCGGCGGATGGCTGGTGATGCCGCAGAGATAAAGCTTCTCGATGCCGGCCGCATCGGCGGTGCGAAAGAACGCGCCCACGTTGTACATGCTGCGCACATTGTCCAGCAGGATCGAAACCGGCAAGGCCCGAATATTGTCGTAAGCGGCGGCGGCCTGCGTGGCTTGAAAGGGAAGGCGCTCCATGGCGGCGGCCGGGTGTGGCCTCAGTTGGGATGCACGTCGCGGACGATGACGTACTCCGCCTTGGCGATCTTCAGCGGCATGCGAAAGCTGACGCTGCCGTGCGGCGCCAGGTTGGCAACGCCGGTGGTATCGGTGCCCACCAGGCTGCCCTGCGTATTGGCCAGATAGTAGCTGACCTCCGCGGAAGCCACCTTGTGGTTGCTGTTGTTACGTACAGTGCCTGTCACAACCGGCGGACGGGCATCCCTGGCAATCCGGATATTGACCACCTCCAGTCCCTCGGCGCCCAATATGGGATCGGGCGACCGTTGCTGCGGGACGGCCGCCGGCGGAACTTCGGCAACTGGGTGCTCGTAGGCATCCTCCTTGTGGAACCGGAACGGATTGGTGACCCCGATCGTCACCAAGGCAATCAGCAGCAGCGCTGCCGCGACGATCAGCGAGGCGATCTTCAGCTTCTGCTGCCAGGTGCGGTTGGTCAGGTAAAGCGGGTCGGAGTGCGGCCGTCCGGAGAGGAGGATCTCGATGCGCGCGCGTAGGGGGTCCAAGCGCTTACGCCAGGGATCGAGCAGTGATTTCCCTACGGGCATGCCTAATCCAATTATAACGCTCGGGCTTGCGGCGAGCCGGTTTCGGCAAACCTAAGAACAATGTCCTATTATCATGAATAGGGGGCGCGGCATGTACGTAGACTCTCTCCTCCGGTCCCAGTTCGGCAAGCCATCCGGTCTGTTTGGCGCGCTATTCATGGGGCCGATTTTGAACCTCTCTAATACGCGGCTGGTGAATGCGGCCGTCGAGCTGCTCGACCCGCAGGCCAGGGACACGGTGCTGGATATCGGATTTGGCGGCGGTCTTTCGCTGTTAGCGCTGGCGGCCAAAGCGCCGGGGGCGAAGATCGTAGGGGTCGACTACTCCCGCGAGATGGTGGAGACAGCCGCCCGCCTGGTGCGCGACAAGAAGTTGGACGCGCGCGTTTCGGTTAAGTGGGGCGACGTGGCAAAGCTTCCGTTTCGCGCCGGCACGTTCCACAAGGTGCTGACGGTCAACAGCCTATACTATTGGCCGGATCTGATCGCCAGTCTGCGCGAAGTCGCGCGCGTGATGAAGCCCGGCGGGCGCCTTGCGGCCGGCTTCCGGTCCGAGGCCAGCCTGGGGCCGCTCACGCGGGACTGGGAGAAATTCCAGCTGTATGCTCCGCGGGAGTTCGCAGCAATCATGCGCAGGGCCGGATTCGAAGCGCTGCGCGTGGAGCATCGCGACCAGGGGCAGGTGTTGGACACGGTGGTGGTGGTGGGGCGGAAGCCTGGGACGGAAGCCCGCTAACCACCGGCATAGCATCCCGGCTCGAACTTGTGGATGAAAAACCGCCCGCCGCTTTATCCATGGCTCGGGGACTGGTTTTGCCGGTTAAGGGCTATGCCGGTTACTTCCGGCCTTCCCGACTCCGGGTCAATAACCAGCGATCACTAAAGTTAATATCCAACACGCTAGTTCCAGCTGCAACCATACTGGCAACTGGCGCTGGCCCTTGTCGGCCCGGACCGCTGAAGCGCAACGAGACCATGTCATTTCGATTGTTCCCCCTGAAGATCAGATCCACGACTGTGGCGCACCAGCCATTAGGTTCCGCCAATCGACAGCCTTGCAGGGACGGGATCCACACAGCGCCGGCAGCGATGGTGGGTGTCTTAGTCGGTGCGCCACGGGCGGGCAGAGAAAAAACGCAAAAGCCGTTGGGGGGCAAGCACGAACTGGCGTACCAGCAGTAGCCTTTTCCCCCTTGTAATGAAATTGGCCGCTTGGACGGCCAGCAGGTGGTTATAATTATGGGGAAGTTGGAAGCACTACTCTCAGACTTGTTAAGGAGAAGCTGCATGCGCAAACGTCTATTCACAATCGTATTTCTGGTATTTTGCGCCCTGCTTGTAGCTCAGCAGTCGCTCAACAATGCTGCGGTCGTCAAGCTGGTGAAAGCTGGCCTGTCGGAAGACCTGATCGTCAGCACCATCAATACGCAACCGGGGAGCTATGACACCTCCACCGATGGCCTGATAGCCCTGAAGGGCGCGGGCGTCAGCGACAAGGTGGTTTCGGCGATTGTGGCCAAGGCCGCCGGTAGCGCGCCGGCTGCTGCGGTCGCAGCGTCTCCAGTTCCAACCGCACAGGGAGATGCGGACAACCCGATGGCGCCGCATGACCCTGGCGTTTACCTCATGGTCACCACTCAGGAAGGGAAGCGGAAGATGGTGTTCATTGATCGGGTGGGCGCAGGGCGCGAGAAATTGCACCGGGGCTTTGTCAGCGCCTCGAGGAAGGCGGAAATACCAGGTCCCCGTGCGGCCACGCGCACCCCAGACCCGAACCCTGTCTTTTATATGTACTTCCCACCAACCAGCAACATCGGCGATGAGCATTCGATTTCTAGCCCTACGCAATTCTCCTTGCTTGCACTGGATGATAAGAAGGATCACCGGGAAACTGACGTTGCAAAGGCGGCAATCTTTAGAGGCTTTAGCTACGGTAACGATGCAAAGAAAACATCCTTGTTCAGAGCCGAAAGGATACGTCCCTATGCGTACAAGATTACTGTGTCGGCAAACTTGAGCGCCGGCGAGTATGCGTTCATTGCTTCCACGACGATGGCTGGCTCCGCAACAGGCGCCACGGTCGTTATATACGATTTCGGAGTCGATGGCAGGTAGCCGGCGCGCCCAAAATGTGTCGATCTGGTATGGCCGCGTACCTGGATTGCCAATCACGATCAGGTCGTAGCACGTCCGGCGACTCGCACGCGCGCGTGCTCCAACTGTTTCTGAGCTTCGATCAGCGAGGCCACCGTTTCTCGCTATCCACATTTCCCACTATACAAGTGTATGTTCTCTGAGTGCTCAGGAGGCATGCAGGAGTGGGGTTCGGGACGTACGAGCCACGAGCGTTCGCGGGGATCATGCGCGAGGCTAGTTTCGGAGCCCTGCGCGTGGACCATTGCGACCGGTCGCGGAAGCCTACCGGCTGAGGCGGTAACCCAGGATCATCTTCACCAGTAGGTGATCGGTGCCGTGGGTGACGCCTACGCCCACGCCGAAATTGAACTCCCACTTCGGGCTCACATTCAGATCGACGGCGGGCACGATCTGCTGCTGCTGGTCGCGCAGCGGATCGAAGCCGGTCACGGGACCCAGCGCGCCATAATACTCCAGGCCGCCGGCGATCTTCGGCGTCACATCGTAACTGACCTTGAAGTTCGGCGAGAATTCCAACCCGCGCCGCGTGTCGGGACCGTGGAAGGCGCGATCCAGCGAAGGGTTGAAGCCGGTGTACCAGCGTCCCAGCTTCTTATCCACGATGGGGCGGATTTCCCAGGTCCACGTATCGGCGGAGAAGATGGCGCGCTGATAACCGATCTCGGTCGACAGACTGATTCCCACCGGGAGATGGTAGCGCTCCGGCACGGCCACGCGCGGGCGGATGTGCGTGCCGACCCACATCCAACCGCCGCTGGGCTGGTGGTCGGTGAATTGGTACAGGCCCGTTTCGAACCATTCGTTCCAGCCGTGCGTGATCTCCAGGGTTTCGTGCTCCTGGTGCTCGGTGGGCAGCATGCCGTCGATGATCGTCTTGCTTCCCTGGACGGTAAAGTTGGAATGCAATTCCACCATGGTGTTGTGGGGCGGGACCAGGTCCGAGCCGTACACCTGGACCTCGTAGTTGCCCTGTGCGCGCGCCGCTGCGAGCGCGATAGCGAAGAATGCCACTAGTAAGCGCAATAGACCAATGTATCGTATTGGATAAACTACAAAGATGGCCACACGCCGAGCTTTCCTTATTTCCGCGGGGCTGGCGCCCGCTTTGTCCGCCGCGCCGGCCGGTTCGCCGATCGCCCAGCTCAAGAACAGGCGCGGCGAGGCGCAGCCCATCGCGACCGCCGAGCGCCGCGCGCGGATAGAGCGCGCGCAGCAATTGATGGCGGAGAACAAGATCGACGCGATTTGTCTGGCAGGCGGCACGTCGCTCAACTATTTCAGCGGCGCGCGCTGGGGCAATAGCGAGCGCCTGTTCCTGATGGTTATTCCCGTGCGCGGCGATGCTTTCTTTGTCTGCCCGGGCTTCGAAGAGGATCGCGCACGGGAGCAGATCGC
>JBEKPZ010000177.1:0-30070 GCA_049520215.1 Bryobacteraceae bacterium
GCGGCGGGCAGTACCTTGATGGCCACCTCGCGCTTCAACCGCGCATCGCGGGCGCGCCAGACCTCGCCCATCCCGCCCCGGCCCAGCAACTCCACAATCTCGAAGTTGCCCAGTTTGGCGCCCGCGCCGAGCCCTTTGATCGCCGAAATCGGAGCGCTTTCCAGGAAAGAGTCGGCCTGCGCGTTCAGCAGCGCCTGCACTTCTGCGCGAAGCTTTGCATCGTCGGGACAGGCCCGCTCCAGGAATGCGGCACGCGTCTCCGGCGGCTGCTCCAAGGCAGCCTGGCAAAGCTCCTCGATCCGCTTCCAGCGCTCAGCCTGCATTTTTCCCCTTCCGGCTTCGCACGCGCGCGCTCATGGCAATTCCCAATCGAGGGCGTAGATCGCCTCGACGGAGGTGTCGCGCGCTATCATCAGAGAATCATTCGAGGTAGCCGCTGACCAGCCTCCACCGGCGCGCGGCATGCCATTAATGGTTGCCAGGCGTTCCACCTTCCGGTCCCCTACGCGCAGACGGAAGAACCAACCATCGGACTCAAGAAACAGGTATTGGCCATCCGGGGACCAGCTTGGATAGCCGCTCTGATGATTGAAGAGTATGGTCTGCACCCGCGTCCCGATATCGTAGAGCGCCAGCGCTTCTTCGTGGTAAACACCTGCGATGGATCGCCCATCCGGCGACCATCGAGGGGACCGCATGCCCTCCGACCCCGGCAGGGGCGCCACACGATACGTTCTCATGTCCACGACGTGCAAGCCCTCCGTTGCATAGCCTCCTGAGAACACCAGCGAAGTCCCGTCGGGCGACCAGGATGGATCCGAGTCACCACCGGCCTGTCCACCGCCCTCGCCGTTAGTCACTTGCCGGAGCGTGCCCCCATCGGATGGCACCACGTAAATCCGCCATGGCTTGCCAGCGGGCCTTCCCATAAACGCAATCTGTGTGCCGTCAGGCGACCAATGCGGCAAACCGGCCTGGAACGGAGGCGAAGTCAGTCGGACGCTTTCAGCGCCGTTCACCGCGCTTCTCAAGAGCGCTCCTCCGGGATAGGAGACATATACGATCCATTTCCGATCCTTCGAGAATTCGAGTTCAATTCCCGATATCCCGGTAAGCTCCGGAACGTACTGCTTCGACTTAAGGTCATAACGGAGAAATTCGGCGTGGCCCTGATAGCTGGAAACGAACAAGCGTTTGCCGTCCAGGCTAGGAAGAGGCCAATAAGGGGCCAGGGAACCGGTGATGGTCAACTGCACCGGGTTGTGGCCGGCCCGCTGGAGAAAGCCGGCTTTCTCTCGCAGTGCCCAAAGGTTTCCTCTGGACTGGAAGACGAAGTATCTGCCGTCCGGAGTCCAGGCGCCGCAACACGTGTACCACAACGGGTCCCAGCCAGGGAACAGGGGCCGCATCTGGCCGTCGTCAACCGATACTTCCCAGAGGGTGGAGGCCGTATCGTTGGTTCCCGAGCCGGACACGGAGAAGCGCAGTTTGCGGCCATCGGGCGACCAGCGAACGAAAAAGGGGGTTCCGGCGACGCTGGCCAGCTTGCGTAGTTCGGTCCCATCGCTGCCCGCCAGATGCAACTCGTTCTCTCGGTAGTAAACCAGCCGTTGCCCGTCTGGGGACCATGTGGCCGCACTCTGATGCAAAAACGCTTTGCCCAGGCGCCTCGGTACTGGTTGCCCGAATCCAGTTGCAAGATCGCCGCCTAGGGTTGCCATAAGATTGCCCAGGCGTCGCGGGGACCCTCCGAGCAACGGGGCCGCCCAAAGCTCAACCCCGCCAGACGTAATGCGCGACATCAGGAACTCCGTCCGGTCCGGCGAGATGTCCTCGACCCAGGAGAAGCCGCTCAGGGGAACGGATAAAGGCACCGGTTCGCCGCCCTTCAGCAAGATCTCAGAGGGCCCTGCGCCGCCCTGGTCTTCAGATGACACCAGGTTGAAAAACAGTCGGGAGCCGTCGGTGAGCATAGGCGGGCCGCTTGCCCGGCCGGTGCTTGTGAGTTGGACAATGCGGGTGATTCGGGGCGGGAGCGGTGGACGGCTGAGCCAGGCATACGCCGATCCCAAGGCCGCCACGGACGCCGCCAATGCGGCCCATTTCAGGCTGGGCCGGTGTTTCGGCGCTGCCACTCGCGGCAAGGATGGCGATGATGGCTGAAGCGCGAATGCAAGGTCGGCGGCGGATTGGAACCGGCGGGCCTGTTCCTTTTCAAGACAACGGCGCACGATACGGCCGAGCGCCGGCGGAACCGAAGCCGGCAACTCGGGCGGATCGTCCTTGAGGATGGCGTTCATCACCTCGACCGACGACGCGCCGGCAAAGGCGCGCTTGCCGCAGAGCATCTCATACAGCACCACGCCGAAGCTGAACAGGTCCGAGCGGTGGTCGGCGGCCTCGCCCCGTACCTGTTCCGGCGACATATAGCCTGCCGTGCCCAGCACCACGCCTTCATCCGTTAGATCGGTAGTAGTTGAGTCCTGCGCCGAGCGCCGCTGCTTGGCCAGCCCGAAATCCAGAATCTTCACATGGCCATCGCGCGTGACCATGATATTGTCCGGCTTCAGATCGCGATGCACCAAACCGGCCGCGTGCGCCGCCGCCAGCCCGTTGGCCACCTGCGTGGCGATATCGACCGCCTTCGGCGCGGGCATCGGGCCGGCCTCGATCATGCGCCGCAAAGTGTCGCCGCGGACCAGTTCGGTAGCGATCCAGTATGTGCCGTTATCGCAGCCGATGTCGTGAACGGAGACGATGTTGGGGTGATTGAGCGCGCTGGCCGCGCGGGCCTCCCGCTCGAAACGGGCGATGCGGTCCGGGTCGCGCGCCAGGGCGGCGGGCAGTACCTTGATGGCCACCTCGCGCTTCAACCGCGCATCGCGGGCGCGCCAGACCTCGCCCATCCCGCCCCGGCCCAGCAACTCCACAATCTCGAAGTTGCCCAGTTTGGCGCCGCCCGCTCCAGGAATGCGGCACGCATCTCCGGCGGCTGCTCCAAGGCAGCCTGGCAAAGCTCCTCGATTTGTTTCCAGCGCTCAGCCTCCACCTGCGCCCTTTGGGCTGAGTTCATTCTTCAGCCACAGCTTCGCCATTCGCCAGTCGTTCTTCACCGTGGTCGGATGCACTCCGAGCGCTTCCGCCGCCTCCTCCACGCTCAGCCCCCCGAAGTAACGGAGTTCCACCACCCGCGCCTTGCGTGGGTCGAAAACTGCCAGTTCCGTGAGCGCGTCATCCAGCGCCACCAGGGCCGTCGATTTCGTGGGTGAAAAGACCAGTCCCTCCTCCAGCGGCAGAACCTGCGCCCCACCGCCTCGTTTCCCCCGACAGAGCCCGCGCGCGTGATCCACCAGGATATGCCGCATCAGTTGCGCCGCCACGGCCAGGAACTGGGCCCTGTTCTGCCAGTTCACATGTGCCTGATCCACCAACTTCAGGTACGCCTCATTCACTAGAGCGGTGGTCTGCAGCGTGTGGCCCTCCCGCTCCAGCCGCATGTAGTGGCGGGCGATGCGGCGCAGTTCGCCTTCCACCTGTGGGAGCAACCGGTTCAGGCATTCCTGGTCTCCCGCCCTCCAGCGCAGGAGCAATTCCGTTACTGGCTCAGATTCCGTCACCCGCAAGTTTTTCCCCGTGCCCTGTCCCTTTCCAAGGATTATATCGCCTCTGGAGGGTGCCACAGCGGGATTTGAAGGAGGGGAAATGAGGAACGGACTATTGATCGGGATGATGTTTTGGCTGGCGCCGGCATTCGGTGCCGAGCACATGAGCGTGGCGGTCTGCAATATAGGCGACCTACCCGCCCAGGTGATCGAACATGCCGAGGCCGAAGCCGCTTACGTGTTCCAGTCCATGGATGTCGAGATCCGCTGGACCGGTTGCGGCGCTGAAGTGGACGCGGCGGATGCGCGGATGCGCCCGGATTTCATCGTGCGGGTGCGCGTCGGCGGGCATCTTCCCAAGGCGGGCGCCACCTCCCTCGAAGCTATGGGCCGAGCGTTTCGAGTTGGGGCACTTATTGATCGGCGCCGGTCATCGGCCCAACGGCTTGATGCGCGCGGCTCTAAGCAAGAAGGAATTGGAAGCGCTCAGCCGCCGCCACCTGAAGTTCAACGAGGCGGAGCAGGCCGCCATCCTGCACAAGTTGCAGTCGCGTGCGCATGGTGCAGATGAGGGGGTCGGAAATGAGCGGCGGTATTATTGAGGCTCGCACAATACAGTGACGGGCAACTTGGACCTTGTGGGGCGGGCAATTTTGCCCGCAGCCGGCTTTCAGCCGGCCCGAGCCGTCTAAAAAGGCGGCTGCGGCCCAAGATTGGCCGCCCCACATCAGCCCCGATGCAGAGGGGCACATTTGTCGCGAAAACTGTCACTGCGAGCCTGCCAGAAGCCGGCTTAAAGCCGTCCCCAGAGGCGACCCCGGGGCAGAATTGCCCGCCCTCCAACCCACTTGACTTACGAATTACGTGTAATTATAATGCCCTCATGGCCCCTTCCGCCGCGCCGCAGCTCACCATGCGTCAGGCACTCGCCATCCCCGCCTTCCGCAAACTGTGGCTGGCGACCCTGGTCAGCATCTTCGGCGATTTCCTGGCACTCTACGCCATCTTCAGCGAAATGACCTTTCGCATGCACGCCTCCGCGCGGGCCATCACCATGGTCACCGTCTTCTTCCTGCTGCCCCTGGCCTTCGTGGGACCTGTGGCCGGCGTCTTCGTGGATCGCTGGCATCCCCGGCGCACCATGGTGACCAGCGACATCGCCCGCGCCGTCCTGGTGCTTGGACTGGTCTTCGCGCGCGCCCCCTGGCATATCTACGTCGTGTTCCTGGCCCTCAGCACGTTCTCCAGCTTCTTCACCCCCGCGCGCTCGGTAACCTTGCCTCAGATCGTGCCGCTCAACGGACTGATGAGCGCCAATGCACTGTTCCAGCAGACCGTGCAAATCCTGCAAATGGGCAGCCCCGTCCTGGCCGGAGCGCTGGCGGGTTGGGCCGGACCCAGTTCCTGTTACTACCTCGATAGCGCCAGCTTTGTGTTCTCCGGCCTGGTGATCGCCACCATCGCCATCCCGCCGCGACCGGCCCACGCCAACCGGGAGGTCAAACCGGTGGTGCGCGACCTGCTCTCCGGCGTGCGCTTCATTTTTGGCCATCCGGTGATCGGCTTCGTGATCCTGTCGATCGCGGCCGGGACCTTCGCCATCAGTGCTTTCGGCTCTCTCATCGCGGTGTACGTGCGGGACGTGCTGCACGCCACCACCTATCTGTTCGGCGCATTGGGATCGACGATCGGCGCAGGCATGCTGGCCGGCGGGTTGGTCGTAACGCCGCTCGCCCGCCGCATCCAGCAAAAAGCGCACCTGATCACCGCGGGAATCCTGTTGTGCGGCATCGCGATCGCCGCTATCGCCTGGGCGGCGAACAGCGCGGCTGCGCTGGCCGGGTGCTTTGCCATCGGCATCGGCGCGTCGCTGCTGACCATTGCAGCGATGACCCTGATGCAGGGGCAAGTCCCCGCCGAAATGCGCGGGCGCGTGAGCAGCAGTTCCATGTCGCTGATCTCGATATCGCAGGGCATTGCGCTGCTGTTTGCGGGCGACTTGGCGTCCCGTCTGGGCATCGCGGCGGTTTTCTATGGCAGCGCGGCGCTGCTGCTGGTCATTGCCATAGCCGGTACCTACCGGCTCAGGCGGCTTGAAAGGAGTGTAACCTCATGAAGAAGACGTTTGAATTCGGGTCCGGCCGGCTGCGCGGCAAGGTCGGGATCATCGCCGAGCGCAAAGAAGGCAAAGACTTGAAGGATCTGCTCGGCCAGTTCATCAACAAGGGCGATGGCCGCGGCAACGTGGTGATGGTCCGCGTCAACGACGACGCCCTGGCGCGCATGGACCAGTTGGTGGAAGCCTCGCTGTTCGGCAGCCGTTCGGAGTGCGCCGCCTTTCTGATTGGCGCGGGCATCGCCAGCCAAAAAGACTTGTTCGAACGCCTCGGCGCGCACACGGACGAGATCCGCAAACTCAAAGAGCAGCTTCGCCAGGTCGCCATGGATGCCCTAAAACCAAACGAGTAGCGACGCAGCGAACCCAATTTGGCCCTTTGTTTACAATCGATCCCAAGGGGCAAGCCAATCCCTTCCGGCGCCCGCCAGCGACGCAACTAACTTCGGCCGCCAGTCCCCCATCACACGCGCGCCGGCATGCACCATTACAGAAATATTTCACTTTTTGCTTTTTTGCTATTGCCTCCGCGCGAAAAAAGGTTATTCTATGGATGATTGTGCCCCGACAACAGGAGGCGTTTATAATGTTTGACAGTCAGAAGCTCTCTGCCAACGACGAAGAAGATATGGAAGACTTTCAGGACTACGACGACGAAGAACATCCGGACCTGACTTCGAAGCTCGACGAGTTCGACGACGAAGACGAGGACGAGGAGGAAGAAGAAATCACGGTGGTGGTTGCCACTATTGAATCGCCGCCGCCAGTTCCAGCTCCTGCCGGACCACCGCCGGAAGCCCCTGCGGCCGAGGCGCCCAAGAAGCCGGCCAAGAAGGCCACCCAGGCGGCTGCCAAGAAGGCCCCGGCCAAGAAGGCTGCGGTCGCGGTGCCGGCCAAGCCCGCGGCTAAAGCGGCGCCGGCGAAAAAAGCCCCGGCCAAGAAGGCTGCGGTGAAAGCCCCGGCCAAGCCAGCGGCTAAAGCGGCTCCGGCGAAAAAAGCCCCGGCTAAAAAGGCCGCCGTGAAAGCGCCAGCCAAGAAGGTTGCGGCTAAGAAGGTTGCGGCCAAGAAAGCGCCAGCCAAGCCAGCCCCAAAGAAGGGACCGGCAAAGAAGGCCGTCAAGAAAGCGCCGGCCAAGAAAGCCGCCAAGAAAAAGGGCGGGAAGAAGTAGCCGCGCCTACTTGTTCACCACCGTCCGGCAGCGTTCGAATAGTTCCAGTAACGCTTCGGCGTATTCTTCGGCAGACCGGCCAGCCGGTTTGCCGGAGAATCCCGTGGCGGTCGCGCTCCCCTTTCCGTAGCCTGTCGTTACCGCAATAAACTTCATCAGCTCCAGGGATATCTCGTCCTTGGTTCTTGCTGGAGGCGCTGGGGGCGCCGGGGTTTCCTGGGTTTCTTCGGGCATGTCGCTGGCTTTCCTCCGGAGTGTGATACAACTCTAGGGTACAGCATTTCTATGCCGCTCACCGCCTGCCGGCATGTCCGCAAAATGCGCGGCGGGGCTCAGTCCCACCTCCTGGAAGCCGACGACGGCAACTTCTATATCGTCAAGTTCCGCAACAACCCCCAGCACCGCCGCATCCTGGTCAATGAACTGGTATCGGCGGTCTTCCTGAAGTACATGCAGGTCTCCGCCGCGCCCGCCGGGATTATTCGCGTCACGCCCGAGTTCCTGGCCGCCAACCCGGAGATCTTCATCCACCTGGGCACGCAGCACGTCCCGGTCGCCCCCGGCTGGCACTTCGGTTCGCGGCACCCTGGCAATCCGGACGTGATGGCGGTGTACGACTTCGTGCCGGACACGCTGCTGGGCGGGGTCAGCAACCTGACGGACTTCCTGGCCGTCCTGGTCTTCGACAAGTGGATGGCCAACGCCGACGGGCGCCAATCCGTCTTCTTCCGCGCGCGCGTCGAGGATTGGCAGGCGGTGGTCACCAAGGCGTTCGTGGCGGTGATGATCGACCACGGCTTCGTCTTCAACGGCCCCAATTGGGACTTCAGCGACTCGCCGCTGCAGGGGCTGTATCCACGCAAGGTGGTCTACGAGCAGGTGCGCTCGCTGGACGATTTCCAACCCTGGCTGGACCAAGTGGTGCATTTCCCGGAAGAAGTCGTGGACCGGGCCTTTCGCCAGATTCCCCCGGAGTGGCTGGAAGGCGAAGAAGACGAATTCGAGCAACTGCTGGAAAAGCTGCTGCGAAGGCGAGCAAGGGTGCCCGACCTCATTTCCGACGCCCGAGAGGGCCGTGTGAACCCTTTTCCAAACTGGTAAAACAAAGAAGACAGAAGACAGAAGTCAGAAGTCAGAAGTCAGGAGACAGAATCGTTGGCCCGGCCACTATCTTGTGAATGCCACAGTCGCGACCCGCCGCGCGAAGCTTTCGAGACCTGCGAGTATGGCGCAAAGCGCACGAGTTCGTGCTGGGTGTGTACCCATATTCCGCAGCCTTCCCCAAACACGAAGTTTATGGCTTGGCGCAACAACTGCGACGAGCCGCCGTGTCCGTCGCAGCCAACATCGCAGAGGGCTTTCGCCGCCGAGGCAAGCCCGACAAAGCACGCTACATGAACATCGCCGAAGGTTCCCTCGAAGAATGCCGCTACTACCTGATCCTTGCCCAAGACCTGGGCTACCGCGACACAACCAAACTTGCCAGCACGGCGGACGAAATCAGCCGCGCGCTCGGCGCCTACGCAGCGGCCATTCTGACTTCTGACTTCTGACTTCTGACTTCTGACTTCTGCCTTCTGTCTTCTGCCTACTTTCCCAGCTCCGCCTTCAGCTGCCTAAACGCCGTCTCTTCGTAGTTGGTCTTCAGCCGCTCATGTCCTTCGCTGCCGGGACGCGGCGATTCGCGGCGCTCGGCATGGCCTAGCAGTGCGGCGGCCTCGTCGTCGTTGGGATTTCTCTCGAGCGCGGCGCGGAAGCTATCCGCCGCTGCAGGAAACTGTCCCGCCTTCCACAAGGCGTATCCCAGGTTGAAGCGATAGTCCGGGTCCGCGCTGTCGCCTTCGAGCGCCTTGCGGAAGCTCTCGATGGCCGCCGTCAGATTGCTCCGCGTCTGGGCCGCGCCCAGGTCGTTGTATACTTCGTTCAACGGCACGCTGGCCGCTACCGTCTCGAAACATTTCGCGGCGGCTGTGTAGTCGCCCATCTGGTAGGTCGAAAGGCCTAGAAAAAACTGCGCCTCTAGATAGTGCGGATCTGCTTGGTGGACGCGCCCCAGCCACCCGGCGGCCACGCGGTAATCCTTTTTGCCCCAATACGACTTGCCCAGTTGGAAGCACGGCTGAGAATACGCCGCGTCCAGGCGCGCCGCCTGCATGAAGAACCGGTGCTGCTGCTCCGGGTTGGCGGCCAGCAGCCCGCGAATGTAGCTCTCCAGCGCATCCAGCCGTACGCGCGGGCGGGCGCGCAGAAACTCCTCCTCGGCGGGCGCCGTCTTGGGCGAGAGCGCCTTCAGTACCTGCCAGCTCAGCCGCGCCTCTAAACCCGCCAGATCTTCCACTGCCCCGGACTCTTCCAACTCCGCACCCTGCCGCAGCCGCTTCAGGTTGAGGATACGCGCGCCGATGCGCAGCACCCCGCGCGATCCGCCGCCGGAACCCGCGCCCGCCGGCGCCAGTTCGTAATCGCCGTAGACCACTTCGGAGGCGTCCAGCGCTTCCCCGGCCTTGATGATGGAGGCGCGCGTCAGCACCGCGTTCGACCGCAGCGACAGGCGCCGGAACGCTTCCAGGCGATCCTCGCGCTCGAGCGCCAGCATGCCTTCGGAAACCAGCGATTCCCGCACGGCTTCGGAAACGCTCTCGCCGATCCAATCCACATTTGTGGAACTGCCCGTGGAATTCGATTGATTGGAAAAAGGCAGGACCAGCACGGTTTCCGCGCGGAGCACAAACACGCAAGCCATCCAAAACAAGACTACGAGCCGCCGCATCTGACTTCAGTGTAACAACGTCCCCTGTCTACGGATGTTTCGGTGGGGCAGACGATCGTTTTATGTCGTCTGCCAGCGCTCCCCGAAGGCGGCAGACCACCAAAGTGAACAGTATTGACGATACCATGAGCGCATGCGGGTACTCTGGCAGGACCTGCGATTCGCCGCGCGGCTGCTGCGGTCGAATCCAGGCTTCACGGCGCTGGCCGTGCTCTCGCTGGCGCTGGGTATCGGCGTCAACACGGCGATCTTCAGTCTGGTTCGGGCGGTGTTGCTGCCTTCCCTGCCCGTTCCGGACGCCGGCAGGCTGGTCTCCATTTATCACCGCTATACTCGCGGCCATGAGTCGCTCAGCAGCACGTCCTATCCGGATTACGAATACTACCGCGACCACAACCAAGTCTTGTCGGGATTGATGGCTTACGGCCGCGTCCCCATGAGCGTGCGGATAGGCGAGCAGGCGGAACAGATCTCCGGAGAGCTGGTCACCGCGAATTACTTCTCCGTACTAGGGCTGCAGGCCTCGGCAGGCCGCACCTTCCTCGCCGGCGATGGCGCCGTGGCTGTGATCGGCGACCGCCTGTGGCGCAGCCGCTTCGGCGGCGACCGCAATGTCCTGGGCAGAACCATCGGCATTGGCCGGCACGCTTTCACCATCGTGGGCGTCGCGCCGCCCGGGTTCCGCGGTGTCGTGCTCGACTGGGGCGATCCGCCGGAGCTGTGGGTGCCCATGGCGGCGTTCCGAGAGGCCGTGCCCATTCTGCCCGAGGATTTCCTGCAACTCCGTGGCGACGATTGGCTGCTGGTGACAGGCAGATTGAAGCCTGGCGTATCGATGGCGCAAGCGCAAGCCGCCATCCGGGGAATGGCTGGACAACTCGCGCGAGCTTATCCGGAGATTCATCACGATTGGACCGCCGAGCTGCTGCCGTTGAGCCGCGCGCGATTCTGGCCGTCCTACCGGAATTCGATCGTGACTTTCCTGGAACTGCTGGCAGCGGTCACCGGGTTGGTCTTGTTGATCGCCTGTTTCAACGTGGCTAACCTGCTGCTGACGCGCGGGATGAAGCGCCAGCGGGAGATTGCCGTCCGGCTGGCGTTGGGCGCGGGCCGCGGCCGGCTGGTGCGTCAATTGACCACGGAAAGCGTGCTGCTATCGCTCGTGGGAGGCGCGGCAGGCGTCGCAGTGGCATCGTGGACCGCGGCGTTTGTCCGTCTGTATCCGCGGCCCTTCAAGATTCCGCTGGCGCTGGACACCCATCTGGATGTGCCCACTCTGGGCTTCGCGCTGTTGCTGTCGCTCGCGACGGGGGTGCTCTTCGGGCTCGTTCCGGCGCGCCGCGCCTCGCGCCCGGACTTGGCGCTGAGCCTGAAATCGGAGACTCCGGGTCGAGGCCTGCGCGGCTTCGCTTTGCGCAACGCGCTGGTGGTCGCGCAGGTGGCCCTCTCGCTGGTCCTGATGATCGGCGCCGGACTCTTCGTGCGCACGCTCCGGAACGCGCAAGCCTCCGATCCGGCCTTTCGGACCGGCAGCGCGGTGCTCGTCGATTTAGACCTGGCCGTAGCAGGATACTCCGATGCGCGCGGCAAGCAGTTCTACGCGGAGGCCCTGGAACGTGCCCGTCTGCTGCCCGGCGTGGAATCGCCGGCGCTGGTGTGGATGCCGCCACTGGGCGATATGCGCGGCGGGACTGACGTGCTGCCGCCCGGCGCATCCCGGCCCCTCCAGGTGAACTGGAATATCGCATCGCCGGGCTACTTCCGGACGCTCGGCCTGCCGCTTGTGCGCGGACGGGATTTCGACAGTCGCGATACCGAGACTGCCCCGCGGGTGGCCATGGTCAACGAGGTCATGGCGCGGCGCTTCTGGCCCGGCGAGGATCCCATCGGCAAGCTGTTACGTAACGCAAACCCCCAGACACGGCCGCTGGAGGTCGTGGGCGTGGTGCGGGACGGACGAATGCGAAACTTCCGCGAAGATCCGCGCCCCTGCTTTTACCGGCCGCTCACCCAGAGCTACGTGCAGGAGATGACGCTGATCGCGCGGACGCCCGGCGGTCCCGAACTGGCTTTGGCGGAGATCCGTCACGAGCTTCGCGCGCTGGACAAGGACCTGCCAGTCGCCGGCGCCGAAACCATGCACGCGCATCTGGACCGCGCCCTTTCGCAAGAACGCTTGACCGCATCGCTCCTCTCGGGATTGGGCCTGCTCGCGCTGGCGCTGGCCGCCATCGGCATCTACGGCGTCATGAGCTTCTCGGTGGCGCAGCGCACGCGCGAAATCGGGATCCGCATGGCGCTCGGCGCCCAGGCGCCCGACGTGCTGGCGATGGTCCTGCGGCATGCGGCAATCCTCCTCGGCGCCGGTCTGGCAATAGGATGGGCTGCGGCGGCCCTGGTCACGCGGTACGCCGCCAGCCTGCTCTACGGCGTCAGCCCGACCGATCCCTGGACGTTCGTCGCCGTTTCCGCAGTGCTGGCCGCCGCCGCCATGCTCGCCTGTTACCTGCCAGCGCGGCGCGCGGCGCGGGTGGACCCCATGGTGGCGCTGCGCTACGAATGACCCCCACTCCGGCTGGGTGTATACCCCCGGGGCATAGCAAGGGATACTTTTCCAACAGGCCCTGTGGAAAAAGCTGTGGAAACAAACGCCGAATTCGAGGCAAACTTCAATGTTCGTAAAGACTTCGTAACAAAGTGCACCGGGATACAGCACTATGGCAAAAAGTTCGCAAGTTATTTCAGGAAAGGAAGTTAGATCCCATTAACTATAGTTAGTCCGGTCCTGTAACGCCCAATATGCAGCCAAATTCCGCCACTATACGGCAATCGCCGACTGAGGCTGTGAGTAACCGGGTGTGTCAGACTGCCCCGGTCTGCCCTTTGCCCGCAAGGAACTGGTTCAACTGCTCCATGACGGCGAAAGCGTCCGCTACGTATAGGACGTCTGCTTTGCCCCGCGCCCAGCCGCAATTCGGGTCCAGGTTGATGGCCCGCCGCTCATTGATGAACCGCCAGCCCACCACGTGCGGCTCTTCTCCATGACAGCAGGTGGCCAGCCCTTTCGGATGGCGCGGCGTCGATCCAGTTTGTCCGACTTGGTTCAGATGGGTCATGAAGGGCAGCACCGCCTGTCCTTCGCCGCTCAGGTCCACCAGCGACTTGCTACCGCCCAGCGATGCTTGCGCAAGCTGCAGGAAGCCCAGGATCAGCCGCGCCGCATCCGCCGGATGCGCCAGGCCGTCGGCCTGCTTCTTGGTCCATCCGGCGCCGGCCACAAACAGCAGATCGGCCTCCGGACGGATGGTCTGCTGATCCGTGCGCGGCGCGCGCCAGCCGGAGAATGCCGTGCGCCGCATGCGCTCGTCCACCTCCACTGCTACGCGCTCCAGCGTCGCGTGCGCGGGGGCGCCTTGCCAAGGCTCGCCGGCGCCGGGCTCCAGCAGGATGAACCACGGCCGTTCGTTGCGCTGGGAGACGCCCTCGATCCTCTGGCGGTAATACCAGCGGGTCACGGCCGGAGCGCCGCCTTCCACGGCAACAGCGGTCGCATGCGTATCGGCGCGGCCATGCAAGCGTTGCGCCACGCCCGCCAGGCAGCGCGCCCAGCGCGAAGTACCCGGCGCGAGCACCAGCGTGGCGCCTGCCGCTTCAGTCAACCGGGCGGCGGCAGCCGCATCCGTAGGGTAACGGGCCGTGGCAAAGTCGTCGCCACTCACCGCCAGGAAACGCGTCGCCCCGCAGCCTCCAATCGAATCGGCCGCGGCCTGCGCATCGCCCGCGGACACCAGGCCCACGGTGAGGCTCGCACCGGGAAGTTCCCGGCCCAGCGCAAGGGCCGCCGCCAGCGTCTCCCGAGCGGCTTTCGAAAGCGACCCGTCGGCTTCGATATGGGTGAGAAAGAGGATAGTTTCCATGGTCAGTCCCGTGAGATCCACGCCGCGATTTCGCGCGCGATTTCTTCAGGCGCGAGGTCCTTCACCACGCGCGTCTCGCGTTGCTGCCTGGGAGCGGCCGCGCGCAGGAAGCGCGCCCCATCCGCCGCCGGCCGGAACGGTTTGGCTTTTTGCAACGCGGGCATGACGCCACGCAGGTTGGCCATGCCGATCTGCGGATTGTTGCGCGGTTCCGGCAGGTTGCCGGTCGCCCATCCCAGCGCAACCGGCGGACCCGCGCACACCGATAGCTGGTGCCGCCCGCCTTCCACCCGCTCCAGGATCTCCAGCGCGCCGTCGGGCCGCACACGCAACTCGTCCACGCCCTGGAACTGGTCCACGATCCCCAGTTGTTCGCCTAGCATCTGCAAGGTGGCGCCCGCACCGCGCGAAGCGGATTCCCATCCGCCAAACAGCAAAAGGCGCGCCATGTCCAGACCGGCGATCCCTCGGACGGCCTCCGCCAACGCGGCCGCCACATCGTGCGCCTCGGTGAATCCGCCGGCCGCGCCATCCACCGCCACAAACTCGAATGCGGCCTTCTGCGCCACCGTCATCATGACCTGCTGCAGCTTGGCCTTCGGCCCCAGGCTCACCAGCCAGACCTTGCTGCCAGGCGACTCGGACGCCAGGTGCGCCGCTTCGTACAGCGCATGCGCAGCCCACGGGTCCAGGATGGCGGGCAGCATGTTCTCGTTCTTCAGCGCCGGACCGGCGGGCCCGCTCACCGGCTCCAGCGTCTGCAAGGGATCGGGCACAATGCCCGCGCACACTACGATTTGATATCCGGGATTCATGATTAACTAACAGTATAATCAGATCCAAATGCCTTCGCTGAGAGGGGCAGCCAATCCGGGCTGACTAGCGTAAGATATAGAGCGAGACGCATGCTGATCAAACGCCTGACGCTGAAGAAGATCCTGTCGTTCAAGGAGACCACCGTCGATCTGCAGCAATTGAATGTCCTGATCGGCCCGAACGCGGTTGGGAAGAGCAACCTGATCGAGGCCATCAGCCTGCTGCAGGCCGCACCTAACGCGTTGGATGTCCAGATTCTCCGCGGCGGAGGAATCCGGCAGTGGCTTTGGCTTCCGGCAGTGGCTTTGGCTTGGTGATCGAGAACCCGCGCAGGTTGCCGAGATCGAATGTGAGCTGATCCTCAGGCGCGGACGCCAGTTTGGTCCCTTGGTTTACCGCCTGGAATTCTCGGATAGCGGCGGTTTCTCGATACTCAACGAACGGCTCGCCCAGGCTAGCCCCGTACCAGACGCCGAGATTTATTTCTACCGCTCTGCCAATCGAGTGAATTTCGCCCCACAGTCGCCGATGCCGTTGAACCGCGCGATGGCGGCCGAGGTGCCATCCAACAAGTCCATCCTCGCCCAATTCAAGAGTCCCATGGATACGACTCCGGTGACGGAAGCGGGCAACCATCTTGAGGAGATCCGGATCTTTCGGGAATTCAGAACAGGTTTCACGTCACCGGCCAGACACGGCATCTCGGCCGCTGCACCCAAGGACCATTTGTCCGAGGGCGCCGATAACCTGGCGCTGGTGCTGCATCAACTGGACTTTCTTGGCGCGCATGACCGGATCAAAGAGTATCTCAACCGGTTTTGCGACCGTTTCGAAGACGTGAAGGTGGACGTAGGCGAGGGGCTGGCGCGCCCTTTCCTCCGGGAGGCCGGGCTCTCGGATATGCTTTCGGGAATTCGCATGTCCGACGGTACATTGAAGTTTCTCTGCCTCCTGGCGGTGCTGTTTCATCCCAAGCCTGCGCCGCTAGTGTGTATCGAAGAGCCGGAACTGGGACTGCACCCCGATGCGCTCCGCCTCGTGGCCGAGGTCCTCGTTGAAGCGTCCGAGCGTACCCAACTAATTATCACAACTCATTCCGAGGCACTCGTCGACGCACTTACCGATCGCCCTGAGTCGGTGTTGGTCTGCGAACGTGACTTCGACAACGGCACTCAATTCAAGCGGCTCGCGCAAGACGAGCTGGATGAGTGGCTCCAGCATTACACCCTTGGCGAGCTTTGGCGGAAAGGTGAAATCGGCGGGGGCCGCTGGTAGATGCCCGGCGAGATCCGCATCTACTTCGAGGGCGACGGGAGCCTCAAGCCCGGATTTGCCGCGTTCTTCAGGGATATCCGGGCACAGGCGGATGCGGTGCGACGCAAGGTCTCGATCGTCGCCACCGGCGGGACTCCCGAGCGGGACTTTGCCATCGCGATGAGAAAGCACCCGGCGGCGTGGAACATCCTGCTCCGCGACAGCGAAGGCCCTTGGAACCAGGACCTGCAGGCTTCGGATTCCATCTTCTGGATGGTGGAGATGATGGAATCCTGGTTCCACGCCGACAAAGATGCCCTGGAAGCATACTACAAGAGCGGCTTCCGCAAGGCGGCGTTGAAGGCCAACCCGAATGTCGAGGAGATTTCCAAGCAGGATCTGATCGACGGTCTGAAGGCCGCCACCAAAGACACAACAAAGGGCAAATATCACAAGACCAGGCACGCGCCGGCTCTACTGCAGTCGATCAACACCGCACTGGTGAGGAAGGCCGCTCCTCATTGTGAGAGGCTCTTTAAGGCTGTGCTTGACGAGCTCCGATAGCTCCCTACGACGTCAGCCGGTCCGCCGAAATCGGCCGCATCTCCCAAGCCTCGAATGACACCATCTTCGCTGTGCCGCCGTTCGCATGCAATGCTACACCCGTGCTCCGCCGACCCGCCGGATACACCCGCGCGGTCAAGCAAAACCGGTCGTTGGCGAAGATTTCGATCACCGACCCATCCAGGAAGATGCGCAGCCGCAACGGCTCCCCGCGGCCCAGCAGGAACGGTCCCGATTGCATCCCGCGATCCGCGCTCAAGTCCGTGCTCGACTGGCTGCGGTCCACGCACACGCGCTTTTGCTCGCGATCGTAGTACACCAGCGTCTGCTCGCTCCCATCCGTCGCGGCACGCAGTTTCAGCCCGGCCCTCACCGTGTCGCCCGGATCGATCTCCGCCAGAATATCGAGGCAATCGCCCGCTTCATCGGCCCCCAGGCGCTTGCCGCGGAGCGACTCGACCTCCGCCGCCGGGCGCATCTGGACCTGGGCGCCCAGCAGCTTCAATTCCCGAGGCAGCGACATGACGCCGCTCCAGCCGGCTGCGCGCTGCGCCTCGGCGCTGCGGCCCTCCGTCAGCCATCCCCACAAGATGCGCCGGTCTCCCGTATTGGTCATGGTGCGCGCCGCGTAGTACGAACCGGCATCAATACCGCCAGTGCTTTCCGGCCGGAAGCGGCGATCCTGATAGCTGCCCAGCAGATACTTCACCACCCGCTCGGTCGAGACGATCAGCAGATGCTTGCCGCCCAGCGGAAAAAAGTCCGGGCACTCCCACATCTCGCCCGAATCCACCGGATCCTTGGCGTTGGCGCCGGCCCGCATCCTACCCGTAACCAGCGGATGCAAATAGTTCCAGCGGCGGAGGTCTTTGGATTCGTAGAGCAGCACCGCGCCGCCCTTTCCGCGAAAACCCGACCCCACCGCCATCAGCCAGCTATCGCCCTCCTGCCACACGCAGGGGTCGCGAAAGCCCGCGACCTCCAGGCCCGCCGGCGGCGCCGCGATCACGGGATTGCCGGCAAACTTCTTCCACTCCGTCAGGTCCCCGCCGCTGGTGGCCACGCACTGCGTTTCCGGATTCACGCCGGTGTAAATCGCCGTGACGCCTCCGTTTTCGGTCACCGCGCAGCCGCTGAAGACACCGTCCTTATCGGGACCGCCGGGCGTGGGCGCCAGCGCCATGGGCAGATGCTTCCAGTGCACCATGTCTTCGCTGACGGCGTGCCCCCAGTGCATGTCGCCCCAGAAAGCGCCGTTGGGGTTGTACTGGTAGAACATATGATACTTGCCCTGCCAGTAGATAGGCCCATTGGGATCGTTCATCCAATTGGCGGCGGGAAGCAGATGGTACTGGGGCCGGTGCGGATCGGCCGTCAGCCTGGAAGCCGGCGCCGGCGCAGCCGCAGCCAGCGGGACAGCGCCCGCCAGCGCCAGAAAGTCACGTCGTCGCAGAACAGGCCGCATAATAGCTAATGGTAACCGGATGGCGTGCTGCGCTCAATCTGCGGTTCTGCATGCGGCCCGCGCACAGAGCAGTGCTTCGTCACTGACGACACAAAAGCCAAATTGCTGGCCCATGCTGAGGACTTGAAGGATTTCGGGCTGACGCTTGAATGAAGGGCATGAATCGCTGAGAAAAGATGCGAAGACCACATTTGCCGCCATAGGACTGGCGATACAGATGGCGCGTGAACTGCAACCCGGCGGCGTGTTGCGGAAGCTGATCCTGTACCTTCACGAACTGGCAATCTCAAGGGATGAAATTTTGCGGCTGCGATTGACCGAGCCAGAAGAGGTAGACAGAATACTCAACGAAAAAGAGCAGTTCTCATTGGCTCTGCGTCCTCTTCGAAGGCATCCTCCCAATCGTCGGGCAGGCCCGCAACCGCGAGGTTCCGATCCGTTGACCTGCCGGCCGAACTGGCGACGTTGACGGAGCCGGGGCTGAACCGGAAGACATTCATGCTGCTCTGCGAACCGAGGCATGCTTGTTGCTCGAAAGCATCGCAAACGACGCAGACCGTAGTATTGACGAACGGGTGCTGGCGTGGGCGAAGCTCAAGTCCTGGGGTCAAGGAAAGGCGTTCGCAATCTGCCGCAAAGGCGATCTGGCAGCGCCCCGCGCTAACGTAATTCAATTGCCAGCCTGGGATCAGAAAGGGCTTGAGGCAGTCCAAAAAGAGTTCGTTGTAGCAAGCCAACAGCAGTGCGCCGATGATCTTGATGTCGAGGTGTCGCTGGTTCGCTCAGCGGCAGCTCGTTTAGTCAAACGCGGCCTACTTACAACGCCGTATGTTCGAAGCCGCGCCCTCGCCACGAAGCACAAGCTCGGAGTAGTTTCCGGGCTAGTCTGAGCGAAAAATGGGTGCGCGCGTTTCGTCCTACAATTGATCCCATTCGCAAAATCAGCGCAGGAATGGTGCACGACTAAGCGCACGGAGTGAGCTGGGCAGGGGGCGGTTGGCTAAACGGCGCGCCGGGCTTACTCCAAAGACTGCGCTCATAACGGCGACAGCGGCAAATGCGTTTGCGTGAGGGGCGTTTTCAAGCCCAAACCACGCGCCGCGGTGTCGAGGTCGCGCTTTTGGCAGTGGCCAAGAAGAGATTGCAAATCGGCCTGGCTGGCGAGCACATGGAAATCACGGGTCGGGGCAAAGTAAACCAGAGTGCGTTTTTCGGCGGCGATCAGGTTGAGGATGTTGTGGAGCGTGCCCTCGCTCTTGCCGTCCCACAGCATCAGGCCGCATTTCGCCTCACGCGCCATCGCCAGGTCTTTGGCGGCGTAATAGCTGAAACCTTTGCGTTCGGATGGCGGTTCAACGTGTCGTGTCAGCCAGGCGCCGATATTGTTCCGGCACTGCTCCATGCAAAACACGATGACGCGGGTGTAGTCGCGGTCGGCGAGATACTGCTGAACGGCCTTGTCTGCGCCGTTGGCGTCGCCAACCAGGATAGTGCTGCCGCGCTTGAGAAGATCGTCTATCCGGTCACGGACGGGGGTGTTCAGTCTCGAAACGGCTCGTGATCCGCCGATGAAAACATTCATGCCGTGCGCCTCGTTTCAGTGAGCGTGAGCAAGTAAACGGCTTCTGGCGTTGCCCTGGCTCTTCAAAAGCTCCGTTATCGCGCTCACGGTCGCCCCGGAGCGGTAGAGGTCGTCGAACAACAGCAAGTTTTTGCCGCTGGTCTGCGCCGGTTGCACTGTGAACGCGTCTTTGAGCGCCTCCATCCTTTTATCGTAATCAAAAACATCTTTCAATTCCGGGGTGCGCTTGGTCTTCGTGACGCACGCGGTACAGAGCGGAATCCCGAACTGCTCAGCCAGGACCGTGGCAACGGCCATGACAGGCTGGTTCTTGCGAGCAATATTGGATGGGGGCACGGGGATGAGGGCCTGAACTGGGAGTTTCCAGTTCTTCCAAAAAGCCATGATTACCTCAACCAACGCCGCAACTGCGGTCTGGTCGTTCTTATACTTCAACCGATATGGCAAGTCGCCAACAGGCGGGCGGGTCGTTTCAGAACGGGCATGGCCGTACTCGTCATGCCCGAGAAAAGTACCCTGCAAGGTATGGAAATCGAGGGCATAGCCGTCATTCCACGGCCCGTGCAACCGTCTGGGATTGATGGCGACGCTCATTTGAAGGCTTCAGTTTAAACCTTGGAGCGCTAAAGTATGCGGCTGCTGTGAATTACCCGCCGCCAAACCCTCACCCCGCTGAGAGGTCAGGCTGGGAATCCTAACACTTGTTACACTGAAACGTATGCCGCTCTGCCGATACGCGCTGGCAGTGTGTCTTTGCGCCGCGGCGGCCGCACTCGCGCAACAGCAACCGGCCTCGGCGCCGCCCGACGCCGAGATGAACAGCGCCATTGAGGAGTTCAAGGCCCAAACCCGCAGTTTAGGCTTGCGCGCCGATAGTCCGCCAAAGGCCGGCCGCCACAGCCCGCTCGCGGACTGGCACGGCCGCCTCTTCGAGAACTTCCGCAACGACGCGCTGGATGCCGTGCCGCACGAGATCCGCCAGAACGGCGGAAACAAGGGACTGCTGCGCCGCAATCAGTTCGGGTTCAACGTGGCCGGGCCCGCCGTGCTGCCGCATCTCTTCGAAGGCCGCAACACTTACTTCTCGCTCTCCTACGAAGGCGTGCGCGAGGATATCGCTCGCACTTACTTGCAGACCATCCCCACCATGGCGCAGCGCACCGGCGACTACTCCGACGTGGTGGATGACGCGGGCAACGTGATCCCGATTTACGATCCCGCCAGCACGCAACCCAATCCGGGCTACGATCCCACGCAGCCGGTTTCCACCACCAACCTCGAGTACACGCGCACTCCGTTTCCAGGCAACATCATCCCGGCGAACCGGCTTGACCCGGTGGCCCTGAACGCTCTCAAGTTCTATCCGGCGCCCAACACCGATGTGGGGCCGTTCTTTCACAACAACTACTTTATCGACTCGCCGGAAACCAACACGGCGAACGGCATGATCGGCAAGCTGGACCGGTCGCTGCGCGAGCGCCATCGCCTCACCGTGGAGCTGGCGTTTTCCAATGGCACCCTCGGCGCGGCCCAGTGGTTTCCCACCGCCGCCAACCCCGGCCCTTCCAATCGCGACTTTCAAACGCGCCGCGGTTCGCTCGGATACGTCTTCACCGCTTCCGCTCGCACTGTGAACACACTCACCTTCGAAGCGAATTCCAGTGTCTCCACCAGCGGCGACGCCGGGGACCAAACCAACTATGCCGCCCAGATGGGCCTCACCGGTATCGGCGGCGGCGGTTTTCCGGTGATGCAATTGGGTCCGTACCTGAGCATGGGGCAAGCCTATCCGTTTTCGCGTAACGCGCGCAACGTTTACACCTGGACGGACGGCCTCTCCACCAAGCGCGGCAAGCACACCTTGCGGGTCGTGGGACAGTACACGCGGCAGCAGGTGAATAGCTTCTGGCCGCAGTATCCGGCCGGCTTGCTGACCTTCAACGAGGGGCTGACCAGTGTGCCGGGGATCGTGGATACCGGCGATGCGCTGGCCACTTTTCTGCTGGGCACGCCGTATTTCGCCGAAGAAACCCTCGACACCCAGCCTTCCTATTTCCGGCGATCGGAGGGTTCGCTGGCGTTCCGCGACCGTTACGAGGCGATCAAGGGCCTCACCATCAATGTCGGGCTCACCGTGCACCTGTTCACACCGCGCACCGAGAAATACGACCGGCAGTCGAATATCGACTTGAGCGCCATTAACCCGGCGAACGGATTGCCGGGTGCCCTGGTGGTGGCCGGACAAGGGGGCTTCGGCAGCGCGTTCCAGCCGGCCCTGGTGCGCGTCTCGCCCAGCCTGGGCATTGCCTGGAATCCGCTGGACGACGCGAAGACCGTAGTGCGGGCGAATTTCGCGCGCGATTACTCGGGCATTCCGATTTATTCCGGCCAGTTTGGCACGCAGGGGTTCAACCAGTATGCGACGTTTCTTTCGCCGGACGCGCAGTTGCAGCCGGCGCTGACCATGCGCAGCGGCGTCCCCCCGCCCGCCACTCCGGTGCCCGATCTGCAGCCGGATGCGGCCAACAACACCATCGCGGATCTGGTCGACATGTCCGACCGGTTGCCCACTTATCAATCGGCGTCGCTGGCCATCGAGCGGGAGTTGCCGGGATCCACCGTGGTGACGATCGGGTTTGCATACTCCGGCGGCAAGGACCTGCTGGTCGGCAACGGTTCGGCCAATCCCAATGCGATTCCGTTGGCCGATCTGCAGTACGGCAATCAGTTGAACGATCTGGCGTTCAATCAGTCGCTGCGGCCTTATCCGCAGTATCAGGGCTTCAATGTGTACGGCCAGTATCCGGTGGGGCGCTATCAGCGGGATGCCGGCTATGTGCGGGTGGAAAAACGGTCTTCCAAGGGAATCTCGGTCAACGCCTATTTCGAGTTCAACAAGCAGATGGACGACTATTCGGGGCCATATGGCACGCAGGACTTCTTTAACCGCCAGGACGAATGGTCGGTGACGGCGGGCAATCGTCCCGAGCGGTTGGAGCTGAGCTACACCTACGAGCTGCCGTTTGGGGCTAACAAGCCGTACCTGCGTTTTCCAGACTGGCGTCGATACGTGATCGACGGTTGGTCGATCAGCGGCGCTGGCACTGCTGCCAGCGGCGACCCGATATACTTGACGCCGCTGTTCAACAACACGGGCGGCGTAGTGCAGGCGCTGCACGTTGATGTGGTGCCGGGCGTGGACCAGCACGTATCCAATCAGGGGCCGGCACTGTGGTACAACCCGGCGGCCTTTGTGCAGCCTCCGGATTTCACCATTGGTAATGTGTCGCGCACCCTTTCGAACCTGCTGAATCCCGGCTGGCAGAGTTTCGACATGTCGCTGAACAAGCGATTCGCGCTGGCCGCGGAGCGAACCCTGGAGTTCAATGCGACGGCCTTCGATTTCATGAATCACGCCAACTGGAACGATCCGGATAACGTGATCGGATCGGTGGCCACGCCGAATTTGGACGCGGGGAAGATCATCGGTTCGCGCGGCGGACGGGTCATTCAACTGGGGTTGAGGCTGAGCTTTTGACGCGGATCGTGACGGCCCTGTTGTTCGCGTGGACTCTCCTGGCGGCGCCGCCGAAGCCCACCAGCCGCACTGTTAAGGTGGCCGTCTGGGCGGATGCGGCGGAAGGGGCGCAGCCGGCGGCCCATCTTGCGGCAAAGGACCTGAGCGCGACGCTGGCCGGCGCGGAATCGCGCGTGGTGGAGGTGAAAGGTCCGGGCGACGACCTGATGCTGGTCGCGGTGCTGGATCTGGCGGGCGATCTTTCGCTGGCGGAGGCGGCCAAGGACGCTTTGGCGGCGGCTATCGGGAAGCTGCCGCCGCGCGCTACAGTAGCGGTCATGCGCGCGCAGGATGGCGCCAAAGTGCTGGCCGATCCGGGCGCGGACCGGGCCGCCTCCGTGTCCGCGGTGCGCGACGTGCCTGTGAGCGGAAAGGCGGGACTGCTGGATACCGTGGAAACCGTGACGCGGCTGGCGGATTCGATTCTGGCCAAAACGAGTGTGCGTACGGCTGTGCTTTATGTCACCGACAGCGAGCCGGAAAACTATCGCGAGGACTTCACCAACCCGGTGATCAATTCGAGCGACACGCACGACTTGAGCCGGCGCTTCCCCGAGGCGTTGATTCAGGAAAAGATCTCGAAGGTGGCCGCAGCCTTGGCCCAGAGCCAGGCGCCCCTGTTCGTGGTGCATCTGCGGTATCGCGGCGACCGGCTGGGCGAGGCGTATCAGAACGGATTGAAGCAGCTTGCCGAAGTCACTGGCGGCAGCGCCATCTTCTGCCGCTCGAGCGCGGAGATCGCGGATGCGATCCATCGGGCACTGAGCCTGATTACGTCATCTTATAGCGTGGTGGTGGACGTGCCGGAGCTCCGCTCCAAGAGTTTCGATCTGCATCTGGACGCGGGCGACAAGTTCAGCCTGACCTACCGCACCCGCTTCGTGCTGAAAGAGAGGTAAATACGGTGACAGTGAAACGCTGGATTCCGTTGTTCATCGTGCTGGTAATTGCCGCCGCGGTGGTGGCCTGGCAGGCGCATGCGAACCGGCAGCAGGCGATGCGATTGGCCCAGTTGTCGGCCGAGACCGAACGGTTGCGGGGACGCGTCGCGGAGCTGGCGCGCGCCGCTTCAGCCCCGGCCGGCGTGCCCGCGCCAGCGCCCGCGGCCGAGACCCAGAACGGGCCGCGTGCGCCCAACCCCGCGATCAACCCGGAAGACGCCATCGCCATTCAGCGGCTGAAGCTGAGTCTGGCCGACGCCAATTCATCCATAGCGCGCCTGGAATCCCGCGCGGATGAAGCGGAAGCCCAAATCCAGAATCTGCGGCTGGACAACAAGCGGCTGGCCGGCTCCGAAGCCGATTTGCAGGAGAATCTGGCGGCCGCCAACCAGGCGGTGGATACGCTGCAGAAGGAATTGAAGAGCAGCCGCGACCGCGCGACCCAGGTGGAGATCGCCTATCAGAAGCTGCGCGACCAGTCGGGCGCCGACACGCAGAAGATCGCGCAGCTCCAGCAGCTTTCGACGGAGTTGCAGGGTATTCACCAGCGGCGCGAGGTTTACCTGAACAGCATTTTGCGGCGCTACAAACAGATCACCGAGCAATACCGTTCGATGTCGGGCGTATTGCAGGCGCAGCGCACCGACGCGCCCGCCGCGGGCAGCGCCGACCTGGCACGCATTCAGGACTCCATCGCCATGGCGGAGGAGGATTTGCGGCAGTTGAACAATCTGAATGCCCAGGCGCTCCTGATTCAGAAGAAGATGGCGGGGAAGTAAGCAGGCGAGGCCTTAGTCTTACGGTCGAGAGTTTGGCCCCCGCTTCTTTCGGCTTTCCCTTCGCGGTTGGCAGATAGTCCCTTATAGAATATTGGCAGTTCGGTTGCACCGTGGGGCGGCCAATCTTGGCCGCAGCCGCCTTTCAGGCGGCTCCCACTTTCGCGGCGCGCCCCGTCGTGGTCGCAAAGGCCGGCTGCGGGCAGAATGCCTCGCTACATCGATCTATAAAGAACTAACTGGACGATGTACTAGATTCTGCCCATGCTGGGCACACCCTACGGCGGTCTGCCAGGCCGCCTGCCCCAGGAGCCGCTCAGATCCGCTTCACGGTTTCCGCCGGCTGATAGCGCCCACGGCGCCCTCGACGGCCGCGAGGTAATCCGTAGGCCGCAGCAGGATCTGCGTCCCCCGAACGCCCGCCGACACGGAAATCACATCGAACAATTCCACCGTGTCGTCCACGAACACCGGATATTTCCGCTTGCACGCCAGTGCGGTGACCCCACCCCGGACATATCCGGTAAGCGGCTGCACTTCCCTAAGCGGCGTCAGTTCGGTCTTCCGATCGCCGGTGAGCCGCGCCAGCGCTTTTTCATCCAACTCCATGTTCGCTGGTACAACCGCCATGCAAACGCCGTTTCGGTCCCCGCGCGCCACCAGCGTCTTAAACACGCTCTCCGCAGGCAGCCCGATCTTGCGAGCCACCGTCTCGGCATCCAACGCCGCCGGATCCACCTCGTACTCTCGCAACTCGTACCGAATGCCAAGTGTATCCAGCAGTCGCACTGCGTTGGTCTTCATGCTGTTCAGCGTAGCGTACCAAATCAGGATAAAATCCGTGTTGACACTACCATGACTACCCGTCGCCAGATTCTCAAAAGCGCCCTCGCACCCATCGTCGCCCGCAGCGTGGTGCTCGGCCAGCGCGCGGGGGCCGTTGCGCCCAGCGACAAGATTGTTTTCGGCGGCATCGGCATCGGCGCCCGCGGGGAACACGACCTCAGCAAACTGCTCAACTTCAGCCAGGCGCGATTCGTCGCGGTCTGCGACGTTCGCAATGAACGGCGCGAAGCGGTCAAGTCCATGGTCGACCAGAAGTATGGTAACCACGACTGCCAGATGTACGACGATCACTACGCGCTGCTCGCCCGTCCGGACATCGATGCCGTGCTGATTGCCACCGGCGACCGCTGGCACACTCCTCTCGCCATCCTTGCTGCACAGCACGGCAAGGATGTGTATTGCGAGAAGCCCTGCTCCATGTCCATCGAGGAGAGCAGGGCGCTGGCCGATGCCTTCCGCCGCTACAACCGCATCTACCAGGCCGGCTGCCAGCGCCGCAATGGCGCCAACTTCCAGCTCTGCAAGGACCTGCTCAAGTCCGGCGCCCTCGGCAAGCTGCAAACTCTTTACGCCAACGTCGGCCCCTCGGTCAACTGGCCGCCCCTTCCCAGCCGCGACTGGCTCGCCGCCGAGGCACTGCCCCCCCGCGAGCTGCTCGATTGGGATCGCTGGCTGGGACCCGCGCCCTGGCGCCCCTACAACTCCGAATATGTGCGGGGCGGCTGGCGCAACTATTACGATTTTCATGGAGGCGGCATCCTCGAGTGGGGCTCGCACACCGTGGATCTGTGCCAGTGGGCGGCGGAGCTCGATGACACGCAGCCGGTGGAGTACCAGCCCGTCGGCGCCAACACCGGCCCCTACCAGGTGCTCTGCAAATATGCGAATGGAGTGAACCTGGTGATGCGCGATGACGGCTGGGATGGCAGCTTGAAAACCGGCTCCTGCAGCTTCCGCATAGAAGGCGACCAAGGCTGGGTGGAGACCGGCGACGCCACCCGCATCGAATGCTCCGCCAACATCATGCCGCTGCTGCGGCCCACCGAGTCGGCCAGTCTCGCGCTTGTGAATCATGTGGAAGACCTGCTTCGCTCGATCAAGACGCGGCAGTTGCCCCGCGCCAGCGCAGCCGCGGCGGCCAATTCGCATATTGTGTGCCACGCGGCTTTCATCGCATTCCAGCGCGGCAAGAAACTGACCTGGGACCCCGGCAAGCGGGAGTTCACCAACGACGATATCGCCAACCGGATGCGGTCGCGCGCGTTGCGCGAGCCGTGGCGAGTCTGAACGAACGAGACATACCATGCAGCAAAAGACACAACCTGCACCGGCGCCACCGCCCGAGTTTCAGGAGGGCGGCATCGCTACGATGGATGCCGCCGCTCTCATCCGCATCCTCACGGATGCCGGATCGCCGGAATTCCAGAAGGCCAAGGCTTGCCAGCGGATCGGCGAGCTTGGGGCGAAAGAGGCAGTGCCGGCGCTCGCGTCTCTGCTCGGCAATGAGCATTTGAGCGCGTACGCGCGCTACGGTCTCGAGCCGATCGCCGATCCAACGGCCGATGAGGCTCTGCGTGCCGCGTTGCCGAAGCTCAAGGGCAATCTCCTGATTGGCGTAATCAACTCCATCGGGAAACGCAGGGATGCCCAAGCCGAGCCCGCTCTGGCGAAGATGATATACGGTGCCGACCCCTATGTCGCCCGCGCGGCGGCCGCGGCGCTGGGAAACATTGGCGGCGTGTCTGCCATCGAGGATCTGCAGGCTGCCCTAGCGAAGACCCAGGGTATGACCAGAATGGCCGTGGCCGACGCCGGCCTCTTGTGCGCGGAGCGTTTGCTGGCTGAGGGCGAGCGCGATCGGGCGCTGGCTCTTTATGCCTCCCTGAGCGCGGCCGGCATGCCTGGACCCGCGCGCTTGGCCGCCATGTCCGGCATCATTCGCGAGGAAACGTCCATCAGCCGGCCACGCTAGTCCTGCGCTCAGTTTCTTCGCGCGCCTTGTGGGGCAGGTTGGCAACCTGCAGGCCGATTGTTAATCGGCCTTCGCGAGCGAAGCTCGCGTGTAGCCGAGCGAAGCTCGCCCCCCATCACCCCCCCACAAACCGAGCATACAAACTCCGCGCCAGCCCGATATCCGTAGTGCCCTTAATAATCGCCCGGCCATCTGGAAATATGGTCATCTCATACGGCCCCGTGACAAACCGCAGCGCGAACTCGTTGGCCCGCACCTCGCCCAGCGGCAGCAGCGCCGCCTTAAGCTGCTCCAGATCGAGCGGCCGCGCGCGCTCGTGGATCTGCACCGCGTTGCGCCCGCACAAGCTGACCGGCGCCCGTCGCCGCCCTTCCAGATAAACGAAATCGCGCGCGCCGCAGGCCGGGCAATCCGGGTCCGGCGCAGGCTGCTCGATCTGCCGGACGCCGCCCTCCCACACGTCCACCGTCGTGAGGCGCGCGCGCACGGCGTCCGTCCGGCCCGCCAGAATCTTCAGCGCATCGGCCGTCTGCAACGCGGCAATCACCGCGGTAATGGAGTTCAGCACGCCGGCCGTTTCGCAGGTAGGCTGCGCTCCGGCGGGCGGATCGGGATACACACACCGCAGGCACGCCGTCCGTCCCGGAATCACCGGCATAGTCAGTCCGTAGCTGCCCACCGCCGCGCCGTAGATCCAGGGAATCGCGCGGCTCAGTGCGAAGTCGTTGATCAGGTAGCGCGTTTCGAAGTTGTCGGTGCCGTCCAGGATCACCTGCGCTTCGCCCAACAGGTCGCCGATATTCGCAGGCGTCAGATCGGCGACCACCCCACGCGCCTGAACCCACGAATTGATGCGCGCCAGCCGACGCTCCGCCGCCACCGCCTTCGGCAGAGCTTCGGCGGCGTCGGATTCTTCGAACAGCCATTGCCGCTGCAGGTTGCTCGGCTCCACATAGTCCCGATCAATAATGGTGAGCCGTCCAACGCCCGCCCGCGCCAGCGCCGCCGCCTGAAAACTGCCTAGCGCGCCGCAACCCACGATGGCCGCATGCGCCCGCAGCAGCCGCTCCTGGCCCTCCTCGCCCAGGCCCGCAAACAGAATCTGCCGTGAATACCGCTCCCTTTCCTCGCCAGTCATAGTCGGTAGGACAGTCCTCCTGGCCTGTCTAGCAGCCACCTGTTGTCAATTACTGGTGGCACAGGCTTTAGCCTGTGGAAGCCTTTTCCGCAACCCGCTAGGCGAGCGCGGCTCGCCCGCTGCCACAATGGTAGCAATGAAAGACACCCGTACCATCGCCAACCACCTGACGGCCCACCGCCAAAAGCGCGGCTTCTCCGCCGCCGATCTCGCCCACCGCGCCGGCATCAGCCGCCAGACTATCTACGCCATCGAATCCGGCAGCTATGTGCCGAACACCGCCGTCGCCCTGCGCCTGGCGCGTACCCTCGAAGTCAACGTGGAAGACCTCTTTGCGCTCCCATCGGACGCGCCCGCCGCCCCGCTCCCCACCGAACAGGTGACGATCCTGCCTCAACCGGACCCCCCGCGCGCCGGCGATCCCATGCAACTCTGCCGCGTGGACCGCCGCACCATCGCCTCGTCGCCATCGCCGCTCCCCTGGTATCTGCCCACCGCCGATGCGGTCCTGCTTGGCCACGCCGACGCTCCCGCCCCCACCGCCAAACCCGCAAAAGGAACGGTCCAGCTCTTTCATAGCGAATACGATCTGGCCAACCGCATTCTGGTCGCCGGTTGCGATCCGGGTATCTCCGTGCTCGCCCGCCACGTGCTCCGCGCCGGAGTCGAGTTGGTCGTCGCCCAACGCAATAGCTCGCAGGCGTTGGCGCTGCTGAAGCAGGGAGTCGTCCACGTGGCCGGTACGCATCTCCGCGACCAGGCCAGCGGCGAATCCAATCTGCCGGCCATCCATCGCCTCTTCGCGCGGAATAGCGTAGCGGTCGTCTCCCTGGCAGTCTGGGAGGAAGGCCTGGTGCTGCTCCCCGGCAATCCCAAATCCATCCGCTCGGTCGCCGACTTCGCCCGTCGCGACATCGCCATCGTGAATCGCGAGACCGGCGCTGGCAGCCGCCTCCTGCTCGACGCGCATCTCGATCGTCTGGGTCTGGCCGGCGAAAAGGTGCGCGGATACGATCGCCTGGCCGCCGGCCATCTTCCGGCCGCCTGGCAGGTGCGCACCGGCGACGCGGATTGCTGTATCGCCACGCGCGCCGCTGCCCGCGTCTTCGGGCTGGACTTCATCCCGCTGGCCACCGAGCGCTACGACCTCGCGATTCGCCGCCCGCACCTGGACTACCCGCCCGTCGCCGCGCTGCTCGACACCTTGAACCGCGCCAGCTTCCGCCGCGAACTCGAAGGTTTGGGCGGTTACGATACCACCACCGCCGGCCGCCGCCTGCTGTGATCGCTCACCGCACCTCCACCAGCGCCAGGCAGTGCGCGCCTAGCCTCAACTTCACCGAACCGTCGCCGCCCATCTCCACCGTCTCCGCAACTCCGGGCTGCGCGGCGCTCCGCAGCGCTGCAATTTGCGCGCGTGAAGGGGAAGCCGGCCGCCCCATCTCTTCCCAGGCTTTCAGCGGCGAGCCGTGCTCCGAATCCACCCGCTCGATGCGCGCCGTGTGCTTGCCGGCGCTCAGCCCTTTGAACAGCAGCGACAGTTCCACCGGCGAGCCCGCCTCTTCC
>JBEKPZ010000178.1:0-15487 GCA_049520215.1 Bryobacteraceae bacterium
AAGCCTTCGACGGAGTTGAAGTGCTGGGTGTACTCGACGCGAAAGAGACGCCAGCAGATCCAGACGTTCAGAGCGAAGAGAGCCGCCGCGCCCGCGGCATTCGATCCCAGACCGATCATGGCGCGGTCGGCCAGCCGCCGCATGCTTATCTGGCTTCCGCGAGCGCCTTCATCAGGTCCGCGCTCAAGGTCGAAGGGCACCAGTATCGCTCGATGTGCTCGACGACCAGTTCGGTTCCCCGGTCGTGGCTCACGTAGGGACGGTCCTTGGGATTGTACATGCTGTCGGTGAGGTCGCGGACCAGCACGCAGCGAATGCCCCAGTTGGTCATCTTCTTGATGGCGAACGAGCGATTCAGCACGCACATGTTCACATGCACACCCATCACCAGCAGGTTGCGAATGCCGTGCTCGCGCAAGAAGCTGTAGATCTGCGGTCCATCGTCGGAAATGACGTCCGCGGGGCCTATGGGAAGCGCGGCGATCTCGCGCGTCCAGGCTTTGTAAAACGAGTCGCCGGTATCGCAACCGCCGCCGCTATCGTCGATGGGCAAAGGCGGATCCTCGAGTCCGAGCGGCGTCGGCGGTTCGATTTTCGCGACGTGCAGAATGCGCTGCCGCTGCGGGAAATCCTGGTAGAACTCCATGGTTTCGGACGGCGCATGGATAATCTGAATACCGCGCGCGCGAGCCTGGTCGATGACCGGCGCCATCCTGAGGGCCAGCGCTCCCACCCGGCGAGTAGCGCCGGAGCACCAGTGCCGGTCCCACATGTCGCAGATCAGGATGGCGGTCTGCGGGATGGGGAGCGCCGCATCGAGCCGCACTTCCTCCCAGACGCCGCTGCCCTTGAAGGCCTCCACGCGCGACCGCACGGGGAGCCTCAGGTCGGCCGCGAACGCCGCTCCCGCCAGGGTCAGCACCGGCGCCGCCAGATACCGCCACGAGGAACTCATGCGCACCATAATACCGCCTGAGCGGCGCGACCCGCTTTGCGAAATCGGCGTCCGACTGGGGCCGGGCGGCTACCAGACCGCGTCACCACGCCTGCCGTTTCCCGTGGTTTTGCCTGTGCACAGTTGTGCGCGGTTGTGCAGAATTGTGCACCGGAGGGCGGAGTGCAGAATGGTTTTTTTACGAACGAAGCCAATAAATGCTTTTGAATCAGCCGATTTGCAAAACAGCGAAACCAATTTTGGCGGCGGAATGGACTAGGCTAGGCTAGAAACAGGACACGTTGAATCTTCGCACGGCGAAGTAGCTCGATAAGGGCGATGGCGCCGCGGGTTTTCCAGTGCCGGTGGCGAGGACGAGCAGGAATCTGCGTTGAGCGGTTTCAATACGCTCTGAAACCGTCTTAATTGGACACCAATATACTTGCCTTACCATCGCTCGTGCCCTTAATTGCCACGATCTGGTAATCCCGGTCGACGATCCGGGTTCGACGGAAGCTCCCAGCAGGGGTTCGTGGAAACGATCAAGAAAAGCTAGGCGTTCGAGGTCCTCCCTGGTGAAAAATCCGCTCGCCGGGCGCGTCGGGTAGCGTGGTCGACCCCAAAAGAACACATCGTTTCCGTTGGCCAGGAAGGTGAACGGATCAAACCCGTGAATCGATTTGGTGCGATCAGCGCAGTCGGCGGCATGGCGTTCGCCCGCGAGAGCATCGCGCGAACTCTTCTTGGCTTCAACGATGGCGATTGGCCGTCCGTCCGGAAGGAGCAGAGCATAGTCGACGGACTCGTTCCCGTGCCCTGCCGGGTCGCTGGAGACTGCCGATTCTCCCGATAGGCACAAGTTCCTCGACCACCTGTCGCGCCGACGAGGACCATCCGGCTTTCGCCAACTGCTGATCTATGCGCTCTGCACGCGTAGTGGATTCAGTGATCACAGCCTTGTTCCCGAATGGGCCTTGGCTGCGAACTGCTCGTGACGGGCATCAAAAAATACGTGGTACCCGGATTGAGGCATTCATGGGCGTTTTGGCTACCCCCGCGTGGAATGTTGCGGTTATAGCTACTATTGGTTGGGTGGACACGTTTCGTCGATTCACGCGAACGCTCGTGCCCAGGAGCCCTCTTCCAAAAGGGCGCACGTGACTCGTCATCGGCCCGTTGTTCCCCCTTTATCGGAAGCTATTCTTGACTGGAAGACACGGCCCGCGGGCCGGACACCCGCGAAATATCCGCCCTTTTTCAGCGCTGCCCCGCGGCAAGAAACTCGATAGCGCGGGGAAGGTCGGCGTATTGATAGAGGATATAGTCCGGCTCGGTTTCGGGAGATCCACCAGCGTTACCGTGCGGGCAGAACAAAATGGTCTTCATCCCAACCTGCCGCGCTCCAAAGATGTCGCGGAAGCGGTCGTTTCCAACGAAAATGGCCTCCTCGGGGCGGACCTGCAATTCCGTCAGGGCCGCTTGAAACAGCCGGGAATCGGGTTTGCGATAGCCGTAGTCCCCCGAGATGATGACGGACGAAAAATAGGCGGCAAGGCCGGCGGCGCGAAGTTCCGGTAAACCATAAGCACTTTGGGCGTCGGAAACTACCGCCAGGCGATAGCGTGTTTTTGCCTGCGCCAGCATCTCCTGCGTCTGCGGAAATGCCACCAGCCGCTTGCGGGAGATCCCACGTTGCAGTTCGGCCAGGAACAGTGGCATCTGCAGGAGCCTCTCTGCTCCGAGAGTACCGGTGTACTCGGTAGCGTGCCGGCGCAACACTTCGCGCCAAACCGCGACCACGTCGAACTCTGGATAGGTTTCCTTGCTCACCGCGAACTGCTCTTTCATGATCTGGAAGTACGAATCACGCACTTCGCCACGATGCAGCGCGATGCCCTGATAAGTGAGAAAGTGCGCGATGGCGCGGTAGGTCTCCTCCATCCACTCATCGGTTTCGATGTCGATCAGGGTACCATTGACATCGAAGAGCAGGGCGCGAATCTCCATTCACGGCGTCCGCAAGATGATTTTGGCTTCTTCCACCAGCCGCCCGCGTTGGGGAGCGCTTACCCAGGAGTTTCGCGCAATGCGCAGCAAAGTGAGCGCCATCTGGAAAGGCAAGCGACCGGTGATGGCGCGGAACGCGCGGTCGCGGTCTGGGAAGTGGCAGGCATATTCCCAGAGAAAGTGCCCTATGAACGGCTCGGCGGCGTGCGTGTTCCCGGTGGCTTGCAGGAAATAGTGCTGCAACTCTCCGGCTATCCGTCCCAGATCGAAGACACGGTCGGCCCGCTTCATTCGTTCCAGGTCGATTGCGATCACGCTGAGACCGCGCCCAAACAACAGATTACTGGGAGTGGCGTCGCCATGCACGAGCACCTGCTTATCCTCCCACATGCGCGGCTTCTCCCGCCAGCGGTCGCGCAACCAATACAATTCATCCGCGTCCCAGGCGCCGACGACCTTCTGGGTTTGCAACTTCCGGACCAACCGGTCCAGATAGGCGCAGTCCTGGTGGAAATCCACGCGCAGCCCGTTGGCGGTACGGTTGTGGAGGGTCGCCAGGAAGTAGGCCAGTGCGGTTAGCTTGTCAAAAAGCGGCTGCGATTGCCCTTGGTGGATCGCATCATTGACGAAGGCGCTTAACGGGACCCCTGGCGCATATTCCTCGACCAAGATGCTGTTGAGCCACGCATTCGTGCCCAGCGGGCGTACGATGTGATGCGGGTATCCGGCCAGGCCATAGCCGCGCAGGAGCTGCAGATTGTCGAACTCCTGGCGCATACGCTTCATGCCGTCGGCTGAGTGGTGGCCGCCGCTCACGAAGAACTTGCCGACTACTTGGGCGCAACTGTGGCGCTCCTGGTAGAGATAGACTTTGCCGTCCTTCATGCTGAAGACGCGGAAGTCGGCCGCGCTGTTGCGAACTCCTATTTGCGGCAGGACGTCCTGCACCAGATAGGGATGCAGCGGATCGTGCGAGGAGAGATGTCCGAGGTACTGTTTTGGCACAGGCCCCTCTCAAACGAAAATCGCCGTACCTGCAGCATCCGATCAGGTAGGAAATCCGCCCATGCGGGCGAAATCTCCGCTAACAGGGCGTCATCGAATTGTAACATTAAATCGCAATACGGACTGCGCGAATCCTCGCTTCCGAGGGGTGTCCGCGGCGACCGATCCCGACTTCCCCTGGGACGCAGCTTCTATTGGCGGCGTTTTCGGCCAGCGGCTTGCCATTGGCACCGGTGGGGCGCGACGGGTGGGCCAACCAAGCTCGCTACTGAGTCCTTCGGACACTGGTCAAGGTGGCCAACGCGTTTGGCATCGCCGTTTCGGAGCACCGGCGGTTCGACCGCCCAGTGCCATCGTAGCCCTAAAATCGGCATTGGCAGGTCGCCCTTCAGCCCGTCCGAGTGGACATTGGCGCACCAATTATCTCTACCGGGCGAAAGCCAAGTCCACCTCCGCCACCATTGCAACCTAGCGCAACGATGCGGCGGCGGAAGAACCGCCCCATTGAACCTTGGCATTAGCCGCTTTGGCCATGGTCACTGGCACGTCACGGTGAAACGCTGCACCGTATTCCCCGGCCACCCCTGCGGCGAGCCGTACGTGAAAAAGACATAGAACTGCTCCCCTAGGACGTTTGGGTCGTCGCCCGTCCCGACGGGCACCGCATAATCGAAGCTCGCCTGGTTATTCTCATCTTGCGCCAACAGAACCGGAAGCGTCCAAGACAAACCATCCGCCGATTCCGCATACGCGATATGCTGCGTATCGTCGGTGATCATCACGTAGCGACCGAACGCGCTGTCGAAGGCCACGTTCGCCGAACCCGCATAGCCCGCTTTCGGATTCAGATCGGTCGATAATCCTCCGATCCCCGGCTGGCCCCACTCCCCTTCGTAGTACTTCTTAAACGCCGCCGCATGCGGACGTTCGTCAGACGCCGCCTCCAGCACCGATGCAATCGGCGCCCGCGCTACCGAAACGACCGTAGCGGTCGTGGGCTGGGTCGTTCCGTTTGCGATCCAATCCGGAAAGTACACGTAGAAATACTGCCCGTCGGGAGAGTCAACCAGGCGCGGCGACCCTATATCAAAACCCGCCAGGTCGGCTTCGTAAGGCTGGTTCGGCCGAATGATTTCGCCCAGGTCGGTCCAGTGAAGGCCGTCGTCCCTCGACACCGCCAACCCCAGCAAGGAGTAGAAACTCGTGACGGTGTTGATTTCGGCGTGATACACGTCGAGCAGACTTCCCGCCCCTGGCTTGCCCTGGGAGACGCGGTAAATTCTCCCGCCACCCAGATAGGTATAAGCGCCGTAGTTCGGATTCACCGCCGCATCCGGATTGGGATGGATGATCACGTCAATTGGCGGCGCCGTGCCCAACGGATTGTCCAGCGTGCCGAATGTGCGCGTCACCGACCCGTACTTGTTGTTGCCGTTGTGATGCGCGCCGTCGCTCGCAAAAAACGTGTAACTCGCGTCCGTCTTGAACACGCCAAATTCCGAGTCCGGCCACGCGAAGCCAAACTGGCGATCGGTGATGGGTGGTATCGTCTCGTTGCCCGCCGCCTTCCGCTGGGCGGCAGTTACGACCGTTTTCGGATTGCTGACCGCCGGCTGGCAGAGTTGCGTGATGCTCTGCGCCGCGGACCCGGTGGGCCAGACTCCCGCAATGCACACGAGCACTCGGCTCCAGCCAAAAAGTTCGCTCAAAACCCCTGCCCCCTCTGTCTGATTAGACAATTCACCAACTCGCATCGCCAGTTCCTCGGGTCCGGGAGATCTCATTCCCTATAAACCCTGCCTCAGGCAGAAAGTTCGGCTCTGGTGAGACTCTCTTCAGCCTTGCACGATCCAATCAAAATGTAAACGCCGTTCCTACAGGTTGCGCTGAAGAAGGAATGCGGCTCTGGTGCGCGACGCGGATAATGGAAACGTGGCAACCGCTACTACACCGAATCGCCAGGACCTTGTTCGCCAGGGCCAACGGCTCGAATACTTCACCATCGCTTACAACAGCGCCGAAGGTCTTGTTTCCGTCGTCGCCGGGTTGATCGCCGGGTCCGTATCCCTGATCGGCTTCGGCCTGGACAGCGGTATCGAAGTGGCGTCCGGTGCTGCTTTGCTCTGGCGGCTTCACTACGACTTGAACCGGTCCCGGCGTGAACTGGTTGAGCGGATTACCTTGCGAATCGTGGGCGGGTGCTTCGTTGCGCTGGCGCTGTACATCCTCTACGAATCCGGCTCCACGTTGATCCGGCACCAGCCACCGGAACGGAGCATCCCCGGAATCATCGTCGCCGCCGTCTCGGTGGTGGTGATGCCGATGTTGGCGGGAGCGAAGCGGCGGGTTGCTGCCGGAATCGGAAGCGGGGCCATGAGCGCCGATTCCAAACAAGCCGATTTTTGCACCTACCTCTCGGCGATCCTGTTGGGCGGCTTGCTTCTCAACGCCGTGCTTGGCTGGTGGTGGGCCGATCCGGTGGCGGGGCTGGTGATGGTTCCGATCATCACCAAGGAAGGTATCGACGGAATCAGGGGCAAGGCGTGTTGCGATGACTGCGGGTGCAACTGAAACGCCGCCGCAGTTGATGCTCCGCATCCTCGCACAGAGGAAGGTAGTCCGCTCCCGCCCTGTTCCCAGGCGTTCGGGCGGGCGGGGCTGGAAGACAGGAGTCCCAATCGTGGCTGACCCCAAACATTTTGCGGATCAGCGAGAATTGGGAGGGGTGTCAACGACATGATTGCTCATAAAGCGAAAATGGTTTGGGTCCTTCTAGGTTCGGCGGTATTCACGACGGAAGCCTACGCATGCTCCATTGCCGGTAAAATCTCGAACGTTGAGATGGTAAATGGCGCCGACGCAGTTGTTCGAGCTACCGCAGTAGAATATGCTTCTCCGCCGAGCAACCCCCAGATCTGGACGACTGGCGTTCCTGATTCCAAGGTTCGCTTCAAGGTGATCGAGAGTATTCGCGGCCCGGTGATCTCCGATCTGATCCTGCCAGGGTATCTCGTGGACAGCGACGACTTCAACGATCAGCAGCCACCGTACACGTTTGTCCGGCCAGGCGGTCGGGCGGGAAGTTGTTTCGCCAACTCGTACCGCTCCGGTGGACAGTTTCTTCTCTTCCTAAAGAAGACCAAGGCCGGTGGGCTTACGGTCAACTGGTATGCCCTGGCCCCTGTGAATGAACAGCTTCACTCAGACGATGACCCCTGGCTGCTTTGGGCTCGGGAACACGCGCATCGAGCGGAGGGCGCTCCCAACGCTGAAACCAAGCCTACCGCCAAAAAGTAGTGGGAGTAATCTATGAGGCTCGGTTCGACGGGCCACTGCGAACGCCAGGGTTTACGCCGCCGCGACGGGGCCATAGGTAGCCAGGCGAGGGAGGCGGGCGTTTCGTGGAGGCCTACGGCAAGGCGAAAGTTTGTGCCTTCCTACTTCGTCCCGGCTTTCGTGCCGAACCAAACCGCGTTTGGTGCATCACTGCGCGCCGCTGCGATGTCGGGCCATCCGTCACCGTCCAGGTCTCCAATCGCGAGACCGTAGACTGCCCCTTTGTCATCTGGTGCGCCCTGATTTCCCACCACGATATCCGGCTTGCCGTCGCGATTCAGATCCGCGATGGCGACCGAGTACGGCACCCTCGGCCTGCCAACCAGCATGATCGGGTCGCTGAAGTCTCGCTTTCCACGATTGAGATAAACGAAGAGCCCTTGCCGTTCGTCGCCCACCACGAGATCGGGACGCCCGTCGCCGTTTAGATCGCCCGCAACGGCGGCCGAGCAGCCGAATTCGGCGGGCCGACCGCCGTCTTTTGCGCAAAATGTCCCTTGCGGTCGTTCCAGAAAATGACACTCTGACCTCCGTCGCGATGCGGCACAAACAAGTCAATAGCACCGTCGCCATCGAAATCTGCCGCGACAATGATCGTCGCCGATTCGGTCCCGACCAAGGGCGTGCACGACGGGAAATGCCCCTTACCATCGTTCAAACAGACGTAACTCGCTTCCGGGTGTCGCGGCGGATCTCCGCGATTGGCCCCGATGATGTCGGGATATCCGTCTCCGTTCAGATCGGCAAGGGTGACGTATCGGGTCGGCCACCTCGGATCGCCAAACGTTCCTGATACGTGGAAATTCCCTTTGCCATCGTTCAGATAAACCAGCTTGCGATCCGGTTGGTCGTTGCTAATCACCACGTCGAGGTGCGCGAAAACTCCAGTTTGGACTTTACTGGCATGACCGCCGCCACCGGATACGTCGCCGGCCCCGGGAGTCTATGTTAGAAGTGCCGCGCGTGTATCACATTACTGTTTGTCGATCAAGATGGAGACGTCGGCCGAATCGCCATTGGGGCCCTCAGCGCTCCACTCCACCTAATCTTGAGCGGCTCAGGCGAATCCAACGCATGATCGACAGCGTGCTTCCGATTATGCACAGCGCGGAAAATCCCACCATGAACCAGGTGAATTCGGGCAAGTTCGCAATGCGAAGGATCCGGCGTCCGAACCAGATGGCGGCGAGTCCGATGAGAGTAAACCGAACCATGCGGAGACCGAAGACATAGCCCAGGAGTCGCAGCTTAGGGTACTGGAATGCGCTGGCGGCGGCGATGACCGCAGTGAATGGAAACGGCGGTGGCGCCAAGCACGAAACGATCAGTGGGACGGCCGCGCTCCGGCTCATTTTTTTCTTCAGGTAGTTGAGGCGTTTACGGCTCATCATTTTTTGGAGCCCTTCCTCGCCACCTTTGCGACACACCAAATCCAACAGCAGAACTCCGGTTGCCGATCCTAACTAACGATGCGGCCAGGACGTAGAGAGGGAGATATCCGTGATGTCTGGCGACGAGAACAACCAGGAAGAGATCGTTACCGACGGGCAGGAAGAGAAAGGAGGAATCCAGGATGCCAAGGATGACAAGTCCGAAAGCGCCGAGATGAAACAACACAGCGACAAGATGGCGGAAAAGGACATGCATGCCTAATTGTCGACCAAACAGCAACGGCCGAGGACGTTGTTTCGGCGTGAGAACCGTTCGGCGCGATGAAGAAGCCGTGGCACGTTACTATTTCACCCTTGCCGGCGTAGCGCTCTGACCCGGAATCTCCAGCGCCCGCAACTGTTCCAGTGCGGCCAGCGTGTCCGCCATGCCTTTCTGGTCGGCTTTCTTGGCTTTCTTCGCTACCGTGACGGGCGGCTTCGGATCCCTGTAAAAGGACAACAGATTGGCGCGCAATTCCGGTGTAACTCCACTAAAGCCCTTCTTGGCAAGGTCCCGCAAGATCTTCGCGTAGGTCTCATCCGCCAGCGAGTACTCGCCCTCCCGCGTCGGCCGTCCCGTATCGAAATCGGTATTAGCCATCGACAAATGCCCGTTCTGTTGCTCCTCCAGCAGCGTGCGATAGAGATCCAGAGTTCCGTTGAAACTCTGCATGAACAGTGTCTCCGTTTGCGTAGTGGGCACTTTGAAATCCACGGACTTGAACGGCCCGACCCTAGGGACGATGCGGAACAGGAACGCCATAAAACGCGCAAACACCCCGGGGCGCTGGTATTCCTTCCCCCACTCCTTTTCATAGCTGGAGCCCTTGAGGTTGTAGAGGAACTTCCGCTTGGTCATCCCCGGCCGCGCCTGCACGATTTCCTTATTCTTCAGAGACCACGCGATTTTGCTGGCCTCCGGGATAATCGTGCCGACGGTCCTGCGATAGGTCCCAAGCGCCAGATCCAGGCTGACGAACTGGCTTTTCAGCTCCAGGCCGTATGTACCCTGGAAGGCGCGCTCCAACAGATCCTTGGAGACCTGGAACCCGATGAATTCGTGATAATCCTGTGCCGCATAGTTGCCCAGCGCCACCTGTGCCACATCGAAACCGAATTCGATCTTCAGGTGCGCAGATGTATTCTCCGCATATGTGACCTCATTGCCATACTCGGCGCGTAGCTTCGGATATTCAATCGCGACCGCGCGATTCACCGCGATGGGATGGCCCTTATTATCCGCGGCGTAATGCGCCAAAGCGCCCAGCGCGAACGCCAACTCGTCCAGGTCTTGCGCATCGTTGAGAAGCGCTTCCACGAAATCGCCGCTACGCACATAATGCACCAGGTCGCTGAAATATTTGCTGCCGAACGGATAATAGCCCATGTCCTGGATGATGCAGCCGCCATAAGCGTAAGCATGGGCCTTCTTCAGATCGTCGGGCGTCGCCGCCGGAAAGCGCTTCAAGAGTATTGGCGTGATGTTTTTCCAGGCGGAGTCGATGATCGCCTCGTGAGTGATGACGGCATAGCCGGACGCTGACCGGGCCACGCACAACACGAGTAACGCAACGATAAGGCGGACGCCAGACATAAGTCCATTCTCTATGCAATCAAGGTGCCGCGCAGCCGGTCTGCCGATTTTGGACGGTGAGACCGGGTCTCCGCAACATGTTCGTCTACCGCCATCACGTGACCCAAGAGGTGCGGAAGACACTGACGTCGGGAGAATGACTTCCACCACTAACGTCCGTGACGTCGAAGCGAGCCTCCTGGTTAGCAGCAGGCGAGCAGGAGATGGAACGTAGGCGCGCATTTCGCTTTTTGTCCGCAGATGCTTTTTGCCGTTCCTGGGCATCCCGTCTCCGGCCGCCTTTAGAGTTCCCTTGGCGACGGCCTTAATTGCCATTATCGTCCCGGCTCTCCTCCGAGATTCGGGTTCTTCCCCACACCGCGACGCTGGACCCCATGAAAACGGCGTTGGCGTCCTCCCAGGGCAGCAGAATGAGAGTGTCGATTCCACGTGCGCGAGGTGACGGGGCCGTCGCGCCTGAAGGCGTTCGGCGAGGCGTTGCCGCGATGAGCAATCGCCAGATGAGCAATCGCCTCTTGCGGCAGCCTTCGATTTAGTCTACAATTCAGAACTAATGTCTGATTATCTGGGCGAGTTCGAGCAGGTCGTCCTGCTCGCGGTGCTGAGGCTAGGCGACGATGCATACGGCGTTCCGATCCGGCGCGAGATCGAGAAGCGGTGTGGGCGGCAGGTCACGGTGGGGGCGTTGTATTCCACGCTCGACCGGCTGGAGGCAAAGGCATATTTGAGCTCGTGGTTCGCCGATCCGACAGCGGAGCGCGGGGGGCGGTCGCGGCGATATTTCCGCCTGGAGCCGGCGGGCGTCGAGGCGCTGGCTCGCGCAAAGGCGATGTTCGAGCGGATGTGGAAGGGGGTGCGGCTTGCCTAAGCGTCCCCAGGTGATGGCGGAGCGCCTGCTGCGGCGCTTGGTGCCCGGCCGCGAAGGCGAGATCATCGCAGGCGATCTGCGCGAGGAGTTCGCGGCGCGGGGCGGCGGGCGGATCTGGTATTGGGGCGAGGTGCTGAGCTGCGTGGCTGTGCGGCTCTCGCCGCACCGGCTGACGGCGCCCGACCTGCGGCAGGACCTGCACTACGCGGTCCGCGTGCTGCGGCGGAATCCGGGATATGCGCTGACGGCGATGATCTGCCTGGCGTTGGGAATCGGGGTCAACAGCACCGTCTTCAGTATGGTGAACGAGCTGTTCTGGCAGCCGCTGCCGCTGCCGCACTCCGGGCGGCTGGCGATAGTCGGGCGCGAGAGCGACGGTATGGCCTGCTCGTACCGCGATTATCTGGAATTCCGGCAACGCGCATCCGCCCCCGCCGGCCGGTTCTTTTCCGGGCTGGTGGCATACGACGATATGCGGGTCGCAATCGACAGCGGTGGCATGAGCCACATCGTTGGGGCGGACGCGGTGACGGCGAACTTCGCGGAGGTGCTGGAGATGCCGGCGCAGCGCGGGCGCTGGTTCAGGCCGGACGACGACCGGTTGGGCAGCGATCCGGTGGCGGTGATCGGCGACGGCACGTGGGGGCGGCTGTTCGGCCGCAGCGCGGAGGTGATCGGCCAACGCGTGCGCATCGGAACACAGCGGTATCGTGTCATCGGCGTCGCGCCGCCAGGCTTCGTGGGCATGTCGCCGCCGCATATGGTGGAGATCTGGATGCCGCTCGCCTCGCAGCCGGGCGTGCGCGATCTGCTGGCGAATCCGGGCGAGTGGGAGCGTCCGCTGGTACGGCTGATCGGGCGGCTGGCAGACGGCAAGAGCACGCGCGAGGCGGAAGCCGGGATGCGTGCGCTGGACGCGATGATCCGGCGCGATTTTCCGCGCGACAACGCGCCGGCGGGGGCGGTCACCGTAGAGTTGGCGACGGGCGCGTCGCGGCCGGATGTGCGCCGGGTGGCGGCGCCCATGGCCGCGCTGCTGCTTTCGGTCACCGCAGTCGTGCTGTTGATTGCCTGTGTGAACGTAGCGAACCTGATCCTCTCGAGGTCGGCGGTGCGGCGGCACGAGATGGCGGTGCGGCGCGCGCTGGGCGCGGGACCGTGGCGGCTGGCGCGGCAGACACTGGCGGAAGGCATAGTGCTGGGGGCGGGCGGCGCGGTGCTGGGGCTGGCCGTAGGATATTGGAGCGGGCGGCTACTGGCACGCAGTCTGCCAGGGTTTCCACACGGCGGGATGCTCGCGTTGCGGCTCGATCCGGACTGGCGGGTGGTGGCATATGCCGCGGTGGCGGGCCTGGCGAGTGCCGTACTGTTCACGCTGGCTCCGGCGATGGATGCCGTGCGCTCGAACGCCGGCGTCTCGCTGCGGATACGCCAGCGCGACGTGTATGTGGTCGCGCAGGTGGCGCTGTCGCTGGTACTGCTAATTGCGGCGACCCTGCTGGTGCGCGCGCTGGGGCACGCACTGGAGGTCGATCCGGGCTTCGCGATGGCCGAACGGCTGGAGGCGCGACTTTCCGTTTCGGAGCCTGAATACACGGCTCAGACCGGCCGCCTGTTCCTGGACCGCGTGCTGGCGGCGGTGCGCGCGATGCCGGATGTGCAGAGCGCGACCATTAGCCACAACACGCCGCTGAGCATCACTGATGCGAGGTGCGCGGCGCCGGATGCGAGCGCGCGTCCGCGGCGCGCCGGGGCGGACATCGTGGCGGCGGGCTATTTCGACAAGCTCGGGATTCCCATTCTGCAGGGCCGCGGGTTCGCCGCGCTCGATCGGCAAGGTGCGCCGCAGGTGGTGGTGGTCAACGAAACATTTGCACGGCGCTACTGGCCAGGGAAAGATCCGATTGGCCAATCCGTGTGGTTGGGCTGCGATGTGAAGGAACCACGCACCATGGCGGAGGTGGTCGGCGTGGCGCGGGACGCCAAGTACGCCTCGCTGGACGAGCCGCCGCAGCCGTTCGTCTACCGGCCGCTGGCGCAGGACTGGGCCGGATTCTTGACGCTGATCGTGCACACGGTCGGGCGCCCGGAGCAATTCACAGCACCGCTACGGGCAACCCTGGCGGCGCTCGATCCCAATTTGCGCGTGTACGAGATCGAAACGCTGGAGGAGTGCGCGGCAGGATCGCTGTTTCAGGTGCGCTGGCAGGCGGCTCTGCTGGCGGTGTTCGGCGGGCTGGCAATGGTGTTGGCGGCGGTTGGGCTGTACGGCGTAGTGGCATACACGGTGGCGCAGCAGACGCGCGAACTCGGCATCCGTATGGCCATCGGTGCGCAGCGCGCCGACCTGCTTTGGATGGTACTCGGGCGCGGGCTGAGGCTGACAGCGATGGGGATTGGGATTGGCTTGCTGCTCAGCGCGGCAGCGACCCGGCTGCTAGGAGGATTGCTATACGGGATGAGCCCGCTCGATCCGGTGTCTTTTGCCACGGCGTCGTTGGCGTGGACGGCGGTGGCGATGCTGGCGAGCTACTTGCCGGCGCGTCGGGCGATGAAGGTCGATCCGGTGGTAGCCCTGCGGTGGGAGTAGGAAGGGCCCTCACTGCAACACGGCGAATTCTCCTTCGGGGCGTCAGGTATTCTGGGCTTTGGCAACTGCTTGATAAGGTTGCATATCGTTAGCGGTTTCCGGTCGGCGGAGTGCGCCCGGTTACGTTCCGGATGGCCGACGATACGCTCCGGACCGCGGCTTCATCGTGAACGGCGTCGCTGACGCAAAGGGCTGTTCCCGCCAGCAATCGGCTCCCGGCCCCGCTCCGTCCTCTCTCCGGGTGGCGCGTCAACGCGGAGAAGTCGGCTCGACATTCAAATCGACGAGACGGCGATTCGTCCAAGTGTAGTCCGATTGGACACCTTGAATCAGTTCGTGATAGGGCCAATTGCACTCAGACAATTGTTGTCTTACGGGACGGCTTCGTTCCCGAGCTCATGGTACTCGTCGCGAGGAATGAATGTCGCGCCACCCACGTTGATCACACGCCACAAATAGACTTCATACAGCTTTGTCAAATTGGGGTCCCAAGCCGGACACTTTCGAACTCGCGCGCGTATGTTGACAGCAGGAGAAAACTGAACAAGTTCTCTTATTGACCGATGTGGAACATGCCGGCGACGGTGAGGCTGTCGTTCGCAGAGGAGTTTCCCACGTAGACCGTGTAATCGCCCGAGGCGACCTGCCAGCTTTCCGAGTTGACGTCCCAGTAAGACAACGGATGCGACACGTCGTTGCTGCTCACGGTGAGGGTCTCACTCTGCTTCTCGCCGGGTTGCAGGAGGACCTTCGTCCATGCGGCCAGACGGCGCGGCGGCTCGCCGGTCGAGGCGGGCAATCCCACGTACACCTGCGCGACCTCGGCGCCCGCCACGGCGCCCGTGTTGGCGAGATCGAAGCTTACCTGGAACTGCTCGCCGCTCGACGTCAGGCTGACGTTGGAGAAGGCGAAGGTCGTATAGGACAGCCCGAAGCCGAACGGGAAAAGTGGCTCGATACCGTTCGTGTCGTACCACTTGTATCCGACGTTGAAACCCTCGCTGTAGCTGACGGCAAACGGTGTGGTTGAACTCGCGCTGGAGGGCGAGGGAATGACCGGCCGCGGCAGGTCGTTCACGCTGGCCGGGAAGGTAATCGGCAGTTTGCCGGATGGGTTGACGCTGCCAAAAAGAATGTTGGCAATGGCCTCGCCGCCGCGCTCGCCAGGGTACCAGGCTTCCAGCAAAGCGCCCACCTGGCCGAGCCACGGAGCAAGCTGCGGCCCACCATTCTCCATCACCACAATGGTGCGCGGATTGGCCGCGGCTACGGCGCTCACCAGCGCGTCCTGATTGTTCGAGAAGTTCAAGTCGTCGAGGTCCATTCCCTCGCTTTCCCACTGGCTCACGAACACGACGGCCCCGTTCGAGGATTGCGCCAGAGCGGCCGCCGCGGCCGAGTCAGTCCCATCGTTGAACTGCACGCTGGCCGAGGGTGCCATGGCCTGGATCGCCTTCAACGGAGAGGACGGATCATAGATTTCCGACGCGTTGTGACATGCCAGGGCGCTCGTGCCCACCGCGCTGGACGGACACTCCGGAGCCAGCGTGAGCGCTGCGCCGCCGGTTGGCGCCACCTGCGCCGAGCCGCCGCCTGAGAGAACGCCCACGTCGGCGTGCGCGCCGATCACCGCGATCGAGCCGACTTTCGAAGCGTCGAGCGGCAGCAGATTGCCCCCGTTCTTCAGCAGCACGGCACCCTGCTCGAGGATCTCTTGCGCAGT
>JBEKPZ010000179.1:0-15378 GCA_049520215.1 Bryobacteraceae bacterium
GTGGCGCATTGGCATGAACAGATCGGCGATCCCAGCATTGCCGACAGCATCATGGACCGCCTGGTGCACAACGCGCACCGCATGGACCTCGACGGAGAATCGATCCGCAAGAAGCGCGGCCGTAAACCGGCCGAGGAGGACGGCAAGTGACCGCCACGGCTCAACTCCCACCCCCACGCCAACCACGCCCGCCGCCGAGACAACGTCTGCGTGCGACGGAGACAGGCCTCCCGTTGGTCGGCCCTGCGGCAGCGTAGAGAGCGCCAACATCAAAACAAAAACCTCCTATGAAAGGAAAAACAAAAACAAAACCGCCCCCGCCCGAGGCGCGGTCCAGCCTCCCGTTGGTCGGCCCTGCGACGGCCCGGTCGCCGCCGCCGGTCAAGCTTTACTTGACTCAAGCCGATCAATCAGTCAACATATAACTGTCCAGCGAAACGATGCTTCAATCTTGATCGACATCAGATCGGAATGAGCGATTTCCTTCGCCGGAATCCGCAGATTGGATTGTGGACATTCGCCAAACCGGTAGAATGGCCTAGCGACGGCCTTAATTGCCATTGAGCTAAGCCGCTTCTTCCAGTACTCACGCCGGTTGGAACGGTGGTGGTGATGGTTTTGGGTGCTGGGCACCTTCGCCGTTGGGAGCGAACCGAGAGAGGTGGACTTTGACTGCGCAAACACTTGGGTGGCGAACCACAACAGCAATACGGTTTCGAAACTATAATTGGCGCCCTGACCACCGATGGCCGCGAAATCGAGTGCTGGGTAGGACACAAGACTAAACGCAAATCGAGAGGGGAAGACATGATCGGCGACAATTAGATCTCCGGGTCAACGACAATTAAAACTCCCGCTCGATAGGGAGAAATAGTTGTCGTCGACCCAAAGAAATAGTTGACGCCGATCAGGGCTCGTCCTTTACAAGCTTCCTGACAGTCTCTCTGCCAACGCCCCACTGGTCAGCCAGCTCACTGACTCGGAGATGAGGCTCGAAGGTGCTGTCGTCAGTCATGCGGCCCTCGCGTGTTGTACCGGGGACTGATCTCCGATCTTGGTCGGATACCTGCGAGTTGGCGCTCACGCGCCGGGTCTTGCCGGTGCTCACGAATCGCCCGGTGGAGATCCCATCGCCTTGAGCGATCGTCTGCCCCGCGTCGTGGGGCTTATCGTTGATGATCATTTGGGGTTACCCCCTGGGTTACCCCCCCCGCCTCCAGGCGCCCGAAGGCGGCGGAGGTTTCAATAGAATTGCCCGCCATTAGCCGGCGGGAGCGTCCCCTCTATCTGCGCCAGGCTGACGGCCGTAGGGTGCCCGGTCTGCTTCCGCAGTATCAACGCGGAACGAACTAAGCGCTATCAGTGGCGCGCTCTGCCATCTACTATCTTGGAGTCTCACCGTGGATACGATGTCCTGATCGACCTGGTGATTCGGGGCGGTGCGAACAACCCGCCTACGATACGCTGCGCACGCAACCACCGCTGCCGGCGTTTTCCTCCCGTTTCTCATCCATACTTTGCATGTGCCGCGCTAGAAATCTGGCTCAAACAGCTCCGGCATTTGTTCCTTCCGTTTCCTTGCCCCTCGGAGTGCGGCTTCGATGGAAGCAATTGGCAGCACTAGAAATCGCGGCATGTCCGACAACGGGATAGCTCCGTAGGTGGCAAACCATTTTGCCGCTCGTTCCTCCCTGACGGCCATCAGAAGCAATACGCCGCCAGGTTTGATCGATGCTAACAGGCAGCGTCGGCCGGCCGCGAGCAGCAGTTGACCGCCCAGGCCCCGCCTTTGGACCCTCCGGTCAACGGCCAAGTACTCCAGGCGGACGCCCAGTTGTTTAAGTCTGCTCACTCCCCACCGTTCATCATTCTGCGTACATGTTTCAATTGACACCGGGCCCAAGCTGTAGAAGCCCATGATTCTATTGTCTTGGTCGTCGATTGCCAGAAATGTTTTCAGACCGCCCCACTCATGGCTCCTCCGTGCGTGACGGATTAGAAATTCGTTCAGCATGTTGTTGTGACAGTCAAAAGCCTCCAGATGGTGATTCTTACCGATGGTCTCTTCGTGCCATGCCATCATGGTAATTGCCTTGGCAAGTCGTGGGCGGCGGACTCGAGTTTCAAATTTGGCTTGGGCGGATTCTCCAGCAGGTCCAAGACCCGCAAACTATCGCTCTCCGAGACATTGCCTTATCTGCTGCTCACGACCCAATTGTAGCGCCGCGCGGGGGGGCTCTGCCGCAGCTTGCGGCGGTCGCGATTGCCGAAGTGCTTCACGGCCCGATTGTTTGGAGGGAATCGGGTAGTGGCGAATTGACCCACTACCGGGAATCGCGGCCTGATTATCGGGCGCGCCTTACTGCTACGGCCCATTTGTAGACTGGATCAAGAATCTCTCGCCGTTCTCGCCACGGCGCATACTGCAACACCGCTTCACGCCGCGACCCTATTGTTGTTGTTGCGGAGTCGCGGCTGATTTTGTCGGGTGCCGTTACTGTCACGGACCCCCTTTGTAGTGCTGCGCCAGGATCTCTGGCGCAGTTTCACGGCGGCCCGATTGTCGATGTACCGCACGCCCCAAGTGCCGTTTGGTGTCGATGGCGGACACATTATCGCTGGTCGCGGTGCCTCAATGGAATCGCTGGACTCCGCGACCCTATTGTTGTAGAGCGCCGCGCCCTCGTTCGACCACCGTTCGATACTACCGCCTTCGTGCAACAGCGGTCCCTTGTCGCGGCTAGCCACCACCGGATTCGGGGGCTCTGCTCGCGCACACCCTGCGGCACCCCACCTGCACGGCCTTCTTGTCGCGCTCGCGCCGTTCCGGACCGTCTTCAGTCTGCAATATCCCTCATCCGCGGGGCACCCGGATTTCCCGCGTTGGAGCGGATTCCGGTTGCACCCGCCGTGATCGTTGTCCTGCCAGGGGTGCGCCGGAGTCCTCGTAGTGCTACAACAGGATTGGCGGTTTCTCTTCGGGTTGACAGTGGCTCGATTCAGATGCCGCCGGCTAGGCGCGCATGGCATTTCGATCAGGCGCGAGCAAGTCGAGGGGAGCGCTGAACCGCCAGCGCCAGCCTGCTTGAAAAGGGTAACGTCCAATGTCCAAGGATACAATCCACCGCATCCGACCACATAAATGCGCTTGTGGATCCACGTGGTTTCGAGAGGAGTCATTCGTCGAACTACCCAAAAAGCACTGGGAATACGATCCTGAGGATAGCGTGAACAACGCGCCCAACCCAATTAGGCTGTTAGTCTGCGTGTGCGGCCGACCGGTCGCGCACGTGCCGCAGGGCGTGCATGGACGGACTGCAACCGCGATGCCAAACAGCCTGAAGCGATCCGAAGGACGGTCGAACGCTCATGCCCTGGACGTATTCCGGCAACAAGCCGCCGTCAAGCGGGCACAGTTCCGCGAACTCCAAGAACGCGTGCAGAAGCTGAAACTTTGCCGTGGGGCGGATGCTGACCAAACAGCAGTCGGCTGCCGGCAAGCATAGCCGGCAGGGGCAGCACTGGCAGCCACCACGGAGGCAGTCCGCCAACCAAAGCGGAAGCAAGGGCCGGGACTGGCTGGCGCTGGAGTTGCAACGGAAGGGCTTGACGTTTCGCAAAGCCCGCGCCGCGGTAACAGCACTTTTTGCATCCATGCGAGAAGGGTTGAGACGCGATAAGTGGGTCGAGACGCCTATCGGCGAATTCGAAGTACGCTCGCGAGCCCAGCCCTTGGAACGCAAGCGCTTCGGTCGCAAGCAGTACCTGTATCTGCAACCCACCGTGGTTTTCAAACCGCATCCGGAGTTGCTTGGAGACAACAGAAAAGGACACCAGAAGTGACGCGGTTCAGGAACCCATACCCAGAGCCCTCTCGAGATCCTTCAGTTCCCCCGGACCGGTGTCCGCGATGTCAGTCGACACATTTCCACATGGCGACATTCTCGCAGTACCAGGTCTTTACAACCGGCGGGTACCGCCTTCTAGGGAATACCCGCCAAGCGATTGTCTGCGTCTGTGGCCAGCCAAAACCGGTAAGCAAAGAGAACTCGCGCGATCAAGAGGATCAAGAATTCAAGGAATCGTTGAAAGTGGCAAAAGACTACCACGAGCGGACTGGTCCGGAGCGGCTTATGGGGGAGTTGAAGCGCGACTATATCACCCTCGTGGAATTCCAGGCACTGAGCGATCAGGTCGGCGCACTGGAAGCGGTTCTGCAGCAACTAAGCAAGAAGGATAAGAAGGACGATCAGAAGGCGCCGGGTTGATTCGGTTGCTCTTCTGCGCATTATGGAGTCGGCCTGGCGGACAGCCCTACTGCCATCGCGTCGGCCATGGCGAGCTACAGGTCGTGCCCAGGATGACTTTGTCGACACTTTGACGAGTCTGCCCTCTCCCTTAATAAGACCTGAGACCCGGACCCGGAAATCATTTGTTGGGCCTCTTCATACCCTCGAACTCGCTCACGACGTCCGCTGCGAAGCAATGACTTACCCGTTTATCTCCCGTTCCAGCCCAGCCAGAGTTTCCATAAGCTTGTCGAACTTTGGTGGCTCACCGAAGATCATCACGCCCATACTTCGGTAATCCCGCTCCAGTGCAGCGAGCCGGGCCTCCGACGGCACGAGGCGGAGATTTCCGGGGCGCGCCACGTCGTAACGAGCCCACGCCGAGGGATAGAACACTTCTTTATGCCTGACCACCTGGGCAAGGAGAGGCAGGTCGGACAGCGCTTCGGCCCGCATCGGGCCTTCGGCCAGCAGGGCAACGTCGTAGTAATGACGGGAGTAGCGCTCGGGGAGCGGCTTTTGCGAGGGGCGGTGGTACTCGGCGTGAAGGATTGTCGCCTTCTCCCAGAAAGTCCGCTTGGCGAGCAGCGCCACAACCGCCACCTGGCCTTCGGCAGTCAGCCCCGGAAATTCCTCGGCAGCGAAGGAGCGAATGGTGAACTGGTCGCGCGGCACGAATTCCGCATGGGTTCCCAGCTCAAGCACCACCTGGGGAACAACATAAGCCAGGCCCTTAATTGTGGCAGTAGGGTAACGAAATCGGACCACGTTCGGGTCCTGTGCACTGACAGCCAGGCTCCACGATCCGCTCGCACCGAGTACCTCCTCGAACTGCATGTTTACGGCATGCAGGAATTCACCGGCTATGTACTTCCGGCATGCGGTCATCATCTCCGCGAGAATACCGGCCCGCTTCGTCTTTGAAATCTCTCCGCGTCGGGGGTCCATCTCTCCGATGAAGCCGAGCGCCGTGTAGTCCACCGCCAGATCGATGTCTTCGGAGAAGCGGTTTATAGCGTGGAAGACCTTCGACAGGGAGGTCCCGCCCTTGAACAGGAGCCGGCCGGAGAGTGCATCGATCGAGAAAAGCTGCTTCAGCACCCAGCAAACCCAGAAGTCCTTTTCGATAATGGGCTCGGGCAAGCCCTTGCGTTCCGCTGTTTCGGCGAACAGTTCAGCGCGCTCGGGCGCGGGCATCTGAGCGATTCGGTTCAAATGGTTTTCTCCGCTATCGTTTTTGCCACCTCGTAGATCCAGTCTGCGCCGAATCGCGTGTCTTTCACGAGCTTCTGCTTTTCCGCCGCAGATAGCGCCGCCCGCAGCGTCTCAATCTCGCGCGGACTCACGCTTTCCTTGCCGAGATAGCGGAGCGCCTGCACCACGAGCGCGTACTTGCCCTCCAGCCCGGCCATCGCTTTCGGGCGAGCGTGTTTGAAATGAATACTGCGGCGTCCGATGGGCACTTCTTTATTCGGGCCATCGGTCAGGTAAATGATCTTGGCGGGCACCTGCGTCGAGAGGCCGAGCAGATTCGCCGCCCACGCACCTTCTGGCACGATCTTCCATCGTTGCCGGCGCGCGATGGCGCGCGCCGCTTCGTCAATGTCCGGACTCAGCTTGCCGCCAAGCGCCGGATTGACCTTGGGCATGTCATAAAGTCCTCGCCGGAGACGGCGGATCTTGCCACCGAGAGTGAGGCTCGCGAGAGTGACGTCGATAGTCGTTCGGCTGGCGATGTCGAGAAAATCCTTCGCCGAGAAGGCTTTCCCCTCGCCGAGACGCTCGATCCTCGCAACTATCCGATCGCGCATGGTCTGCATGAATGACTCGCCTCATCGATTAAGAAAAACTGTACTACTTTTTCTTAACGTTTGCAAGCGCCATGGTTCCGAGATGTCATGGTTCCGATGTCGAAAACCGCTTTCACTTTAGATCCTAAAGTCGACGACCGGGTTGGCAGCCGGACCTGAAATCAGCGCTGCCACTACCCCACGTCTGCCATTCTGCATCAATGCGTACATCGCCCCAGTTCCATTGCTTCGGGGCGTTTCAGTCTCCAGATCCAGGTGGCAATGTTTGCCCTTCAGCGGGCAATACCGGGCAATGTGCGTCGGCAAAGATGGCAAATATGGTAAGTGGAGCAACGAAGAATCAGCAACTTACACATTCGATTACCCGTGTAAGGTACCCGAATCCCTGTCTCTCCGCCAGTTTATTGAAAATGAACGCTTAACGTTCGATAGATGGCCGATTCGTCAGCTGTCTCTCCAGACCTTCCCTTGCTTGAGCCTGAAAGAGTTGGGCGGCCAGCATCCTTCTAGACCTCGTAATTCGGGCCGTCCACCGATAGCCGCTCAAGCAAGTCGCGCCGCTTGGCATCTCCCGCCTGACACCCGCCTAAGAATTGGAGGGCCGCCAGAAGCGGGAGCCTTTCGCCGGGTTCATGAGGTCCGGCCAGGCGGCCCTGCATGAGGCCGGTCACTTATGCAATGATTCGTTTATCGTGCTCCGACATGACTTCACTGTGATTGCTCGTCGTGTTGTCGAAACGACGGTCGGAGGGAAGTTCCGTCCTGTTGGTCCAGGCGCGCATCGGATTACAGCAATCTTGATATTTCTCCTACTGACGTGCCAAGCCGCCCACGGTCAGGATTGGCCCCAATTCCTGGGACCGGGACGCAACGGCGTTTATGCCGGCCAGTTGCCGGCAGCGTGGCCGAAGCCAGGGATCGAAGTGCTGTGGAAGGTGGACGTGGGCCAGGGTTTTAGCGCTCCTGTGGTGGCGCGCGGGCGGGTCATTCTGTTCCATCGGCGCGAAAAGCAGGCGATCGTGGAGGCGCTGGAGGAGGACACCGGAAAGCGCATCTGGTCGGCCGGGTACCCGACCGATTATCGCGATGATTTTGGCTTCGATGAGGGACCGCGCGCGGCGCCGGCCGTCGCCGGCGAAAGAATTTACACGTTCGGAGCGGAGGGCGTTTTGCAAGCTCTCGATTTCTCCACCGGCAAGCGCCTCTGGAGCGTGGATACGCGGCAGAAGTTCGATGCGCCGAAAGGCTTCTTCGGAGCCGCATGTTCGCCTCTGGTGGATGACGGCCGCGTGCTCATGAATATCGGCGGACCAAATGGCGCAGGTATTGGGGCGTTCGATGCGGCCACCGGCAAGGTACTCTGGACGGCCACCAACGACGAGGCCGGCTACTCTGCGCCGGTGGTAGCCACCATCGGCGGAGCGCGACACGCGTTGTTTTGGACGCGGGCCGGTCTGGTGGACGCCGATCCTGCAACCGGGAAAGTCCGGTTCCAGTTCCCCCGGCGCTCGCGCAGCCACGCTTCGGTTAACGCGGCGGCGCCTCTTGTGGTCGGCGACCTGGTGTTTCTTTCCGCCAGTTACGGCGTTGGCGCCACATTGTTACAAATCGATGGCGCGTCGGTGAAGCAGCTTTGGGATTCCGATGATGCGCTCTCGAACCATTATGCAAGCAGCGTGTACCACGATGGCTATGTTTACGGCTATCACGGCCGCCAGGAATTCGGCCAGAGCTTGCGGGCGATCGAGCTGAAAACCGGGAAGGTGCAGTGGAACTTCGACCACTTCGGCGCCGGCACGGTCACTCTGGCCGGTGACAAGCTTATGTTAATCCGAGAAGACGGCGAACTGATCGTGGCGCTTGCGACTCCAAAGGAATTCCGGCCGATTTCACGCGCCCAACTGTTGCCCGCCACGGTGCGGTCGTATCCAGCTCTCGCCAATGGAAAACTCTACGTGCGGAATGAGCGGACGCTGGCGTGTTTCGATCTGAGGTAGTGGCCGAGGGTCGCCCGAACCAGGGCCGGCAGCACGCGCGGGAAATCCGGAGGCGGGTCAGCCGAACACGGCACTAGGGGCGAGCGCCCTCTTCTGGCAGGATGCTGAAAAAGGCCCTCACAGGCTGAAGCCTGTGCCACCATTTCTGGCAGGATGCTGAAAAAGGCCCTCACAGGCTGAAGCCTGTGCCACCATGGTGGCACAGACCTTAGTCTGTTTGATGAAAAAGGCCTCACAGGCTGAAGCCTGTGCCACCATGGTGGCACAGACTTTAGTCTGTTTGATGAAAAAGGCCTTCACAGGCTGAAGCCTGTGCCACCAATGACTTCTGCCGCATTGGCTACACCGCGTCGGAAATGCTGGTGAACGAAAAGTCCTTCGCCACAATCGCAGGCGCGATCATGCCTTGCCCTTCGCCGCCGCGAACGCGCACCGGCGTGCCCATCACTACGGTGTTCTTCAGCATCTCCACCGGACTCTGGTTGAAGCGGAAGTTCATCACCGGCGCAGTGACTTTGCCTTGCTCGATCAGAAAGACCCCATCGCGCGTCAGTCCGGTGACCTGCATCGACTGCGGATTGACGACCCTGATATACCAGAACCGCGTGACCAACAGCCCGCGATCCACCGATGCAATCAGATCGGCAAGACTCTTGCCGCCGCCGTCCAGCACCAGGCGATTGGGGAAGGGCGTCGGCTGCTTGCCGGCTTTGACGGCCCAATAGCGATCGTAGACCAGGTTCTTCACCACGCCGTTTTCGATCCAGGTTATGCGGTCGGCGGGCAGTCCGCCACCGCCCCCTCCGAATCCCCCGCCGCCACCCCCAAAACCGCCGCCCCCTCCGCCCCAAGGAAGCGCCGAGTACAGCTTGTTGAATGGGTCCGACCGCAGCGTGATGAACTCCGGAAACAGTTTCTCGCCAGCCAGCGTCCCGCCGCCTTTCTTGCTCAGGAAACTGCGGCCCTCTTCGGCGGCGCGCGCCTGCATGCCGAAACCCATCATCTGCACCAGGTCGCCGGTGGCCGTCGGTTCCAGCACCACGGTGTACTTCCCGGGGTCGAGCCGCTTGGGTTCCTTCCAGCGCACGCACTTGTCGATGGCTGTCTTGGCCACCGCCGCGCCGTCGATGCTCTCGATGAGCACGGCCGGCTGCGAGGCCCAACCGGAGCTCGTTCCGGCCGCATTGCGGACGGTCGCCGAGAGGTGCGCGTCGGTGACCCGCCCGTATCCGAAGTTGCCCTGCTTATTGGCGATCGCCGCCGTCTCCGCCGACCGCTCGAAGAACCCCGCGGCTACCAGGTTGTTGGCCTTGGCGCCGTCCATGATCGCGCGGATGTGCGGAATCATCGCCTGGTTGCGCGCGCTGGCGGTGGAGGCGGCATAGTTCTCCAGCTCCGGATACTTCTGCTTTTCAAGCGGCGGCACGCGCTCCGGGTTGGGCGGCGCGATCATGGCCAGACCCTCGGTGCGCTTCACCGCCTCGCGCAGCGAGTCGTCGTCGAACTCATCCACGCGCGTCGAGCCGCTCTGGCCGTCGCGCACCGATGAAATCGACATGGACTGCTCCACTGTGAAGCCCGAGGTAGTCACATCGTTCAGCGCGAAACGGATGAACGCGCGTTCCGAGCTGTTCACGCTGATGTCGCATTCGGGAAAGGTGGAAAACGAGAGCGCCTTTTCGGTGATTTTCTGGGCTTGTTCTCTGGTAAGCATGGTTTCGTCTCACAAAGAGCGGGGCTAAAGCCCGCCCTCCAGTCAGTCCGTTTGAATGACATTCACCTGGCGGAAACGCGCTGGCGAACAGCCGTGGCTGACGGAGTTGATCTGCTCGGGCTCGCCCTTGCCGTCGTTGGGCGCGCCCCACTGCTGCCAATAGCTGGGTCCGGCGATCAGGTCCAGCGATTGCCAGAAGTCGGTGGTGCGCGACTGGTACGCCACCCGCGAGACCATGCCCTGCTTCTTGCCGTGCTTGATCTCCCAAAAGGCGTCGCCGCCGAACTGGAAATTGTAGCGCTGCTGATCGATCGAGAAGCTGCCGTCGCCATCGATCAGGATGCCGTCGTCCACGCCGGAGATCAGCTCGTCGAGATTGGTCCCCGACTTACCCGGCTCCAGCCAAACATTGGGCATGCGCTGGAATGGAACGCTGGACCAGTTGTCGGCATAGCAGCAGCCGCGCGACTCGCGCTCGCCGATCAGATGGGCCTGGTCGCGGATGGTCTGGTAGTGTTTGAAAATGCCCTTCTCGATGATGGGAAACTTGGTGGCCTTCACCCCATCGTCGTCGAAGCCCGTGGTGGCCAAGCCGCGGTCGGTGGTGCGGTCGCCCCAGATATTCATCAGGTCGCTGCCCACGCGCAGCGTGCCCATTTTTTCCGTTGTCAGGAAGCTGGTGCCGGCGAAGTTGGCCTCGTAACCCAGCGCGCGATCCAATTCCGTGGAATGCCCGATGCTCTCGTGAATGGTGAGCCACAGATGGCTGGGCATCAACACCAGGTCTTTCTTGCCGGGCGTCACCGGCGGCGCGTTGAGATGCTCGACGACCTCCGTGCGGATGCGCTGCGCGTTTTCGACCAGGTTCATCAGCGGCACATATTCATACCCGGCGGTGACCTGCTGCGGCTGATAGCGGCGCGATTTCGAAAGCCCGCGCTTGAAATCCACCGCCGTGGCGTTCACCCCGGCGTAAGTCTGCAGGTTGAGCTGCTGGATGGAAGATCCCACCGACGACGCGAAGTACTTGTCTTCGGAGCGGAACGAGAGATTGCAATTGGCCGAGAAGACTCCCTTGTCTTTCTTCGCCTCGGCGGCCGCCGTGCGGATCAGCTCGAGCTTCTCTTCGAGCGGCACCGCGAACGGGTCGCGTTCATGCGGCGTCTGCCAGCGCTCGCGATAGACGGGCACCGGCGCCAGTTCCACCGGCTTGGAGCGGATCGCGGCGTTGGCGCGGGCCACCGCCACCGCCTCGCCGACCATGCGTGCGATTTCCTCTTTGGCGACCAGCGGAGAGGCGGCGAAGCCCCATGCGCCGTCGACGATCACGCGCACGCCGAAGCCGAACGATCCGCCATCGGACACCACCGGCACTTCCAGCGTCTTGCCCGTGCCGCGCTCGGGGTTCAGCCGCACGGTGAGGAATTGCTGGCGGTAGCGAATGATGCGGATATCGGCGTACGAAGCTTTCAGGTTCTTGGCCTCGTGCAAGGCCACCGCGCCCAAGTTTTCCAGCTCGGGGTTGGGTTTGGTGGAACCTTGCGGCGCCGCAAACAGGCGCGTGGCCAGCGCCGCGGCCGTGCTGGACCCGAGGAACGCGCGTCTGGTGAGCACGCTGGTGAGCATGGGTATCCCCTCCCGAAATATAGAGAATTATACATGGCGTGTGTGCGGGCGTATTTGTTACATGTCACACACAAAACAGGCATGTAGAATTCCATGCTGCCGCGGATTCGAATACTCGCCGGCGCGATCGGTGCGCACGTAAGCTGGTCCGGGCTGACGCCGGATTTCGTTCCGAAAGCGCGCCAACTGGAGATGCAGGCGGTGACCGTATCCATCGACGCCGCTGTTTCCAACACGGTGACGATGGGCGTGCAATCGCGTTGGCCCACTGCCGCAACCGCGCCGGCGACTTGCCGATGCGCCGTCCAAACACATACAATGATTCTCGGCGGTATTTCCGCCGCTCTGAGGGGGACTGTGCCGGATCGCGCAATTCTATTCTTGTTCAGTGTGGTGGTCGAGATCGCGTCGCTGGCGGCGGCGGGCTGGCTCCTGGTCAGCGGTCAGGCCGGATCGGTGGACGGTCTCTTCCTGCTTCTCACCTGCCTGTTAGTCGCGCTTGCGTTCGGGCTTTACCTGGCGTTCATGATCCGGCGCGCGATGGAACCGGCGCTGGCGCCCAAGGCGGTGCCGGCCAAAGCCAGTGCGCCCGCCCCCGCTGCGCAAGGGTAGCAATCCGGGCCCAAGTCTGGGCGGCCTGAGAGGCCGCCGCAGGCCGAGGGCCTGCCCCACGAGGCGTCTATTGCTTCTTCGGCGCGGCCTTCTTCGCGGCGGCGGGCGCTGCCAGTGGCGGCCCTTCGCGCTTGAACACGATGCTGACGATCTTGACGGGCGTTAGCGGTTTGTCCGCACTCGTGGGCACGTTCACAATCTTGTTGACCACATCCTGCCCTTCAATCACCTTGCCGAAGATAGTGTGCTTGCCGTTCAGGTGCGGCGTGGGTACCACAGTGATAAAGAACTGGCACGCGCCCGTGTGCGATTGCCCGGTGTTTGCCATGGCCAGGAGACCCGGCACATCGAACTTCAGGTTCGGCGCGAACTCGTCCGGAATCGTAAACCCCACGTCGCCCGATCCGTTGCCCGCCGGATCGCCCCCCTGGATCATGAAATTGGGGATCACGCGGTGAAATGTTGTCCCGTTGTAGAGTGGACGCTTCACCATCGCGCCGGTCTTCTGGTCTTTCCAGGCCTTGTTGCCCATCTCCAGGTCTTTGAAGTTCTTCACCGTGATGGGCGCTTCCTTCTCGAAGAACTTCACCTTGATGGCGCCCATGGATGTATTAATGGTGGCGTACAGTCCCGGTTCGGGGGCGGGCGTCGCGGCGGGTGCAGCGGCGGGAGGCGCTTGGGCAAAAGCCCCAGCCACCATGGCGAGCAAACCAATCGTTGTTTTCATAGGGATCATTTCCTTTCACCGGCGGGCACAGCGGCGCTCCGCCTGACTGGACAACAGCCCCTTATTCTATCCTGTTTCGCGGCGTGATAAGCTATCCAACGCGATGATGAAACTCTGGCTCTTACCCTGCCTCGCCGCGACGCTCACGGCCGCGGATGTGTCCGGCAAGTGGACCGGAACCGTGAATGTGGAGGACCCTTCCGGAGGCCCCAACATCGAGGTCCGGGTGCGCGCCGACCTGCAGCAGAAGGCGGACGCGATCACGGGCGCCATCGGGCGGCAGGAGGACCAGCAAGGCGAAACCATCCGGAACGCCAAGCTCGATAGCAAGCGCCTGACCTTCGAGGTTTCTTCGACGGAAGCCAATGGCTTGGTCAGGTTCGTTCTCACGCTGGATGGCGACCGGCTGGACGGCGAAATGAGCGGATCGATGGATGGCACCGCCATCGCCGGCAAGGTCCACCTAAGCCGCGCGCCATAGTGGTCCGTATAGTGGGGCGGACGCCCGCGTCCGCGCGCGACCCCCTGGTCGCGCTCTTATTCACCGTCCGCAACTCTCACAACCGCCGGCTTCCGCGTCTCATCCACAGTCAAACGAAAAATGTCCGGCCGCGCGTAATGTCCGGTCACGTCCAGATCATACTTAGCGCGCGCCAGGTCGCCAAGGTCCAGGTCCGCTGTCAAAACGGCTTCGCCCGCGCTATGCGGTCCCGCTAACACCTGGCCCAACGGGCCGACGATCACACTGCCGCCGCCGATCAGCACGGTATCCGGCTCAACCGGTTGCGCAAGGTCATACGCGGGCGGACAATCCGCACGGCGCAGATACTGGCATGCGGAGAGCACGAAGCATCGACCTTCGAGCGCGATGTGCCGCATCGTGGGAAGCCATGTTTCCCGATCGTCCACGGTGGGCGCGCAATATAGCTCGATCCCCTTGCCATACATCGCCATCCGCAGCAGCGGCATATAGTTTTCCCAGCAGACGACCGCGCCCACGCGTCCGACCGCCGTATCGAATACGGGAAGGGTGGAACCATCGCCGAAACCCCACACGAGTCTCTCGGCGGCCGTGGGCATCAGCTTGCGGTGTTTGCCGCGCAAGTTCCCATCCGGCGCGAAGAACAGGACGGTGCAGTATAGGGTTCCGCCCGTGGGGTCCGCCCTCGCGCTCCACCACCCCCATGACGAGGTCCACCGCATGGTCGCGCGCCAGGCCGCCGAGCGCATCGCAGCAAGGGCCCGGGACGTCCACGGCGCCTTCGTAGTAGACCCGAAATTGTTCGCGGCCGGCGGGAGTGCGGGAACCCACGCGCGCCCCGAAGTCCAGTCCCTTCGGATAGCCGCCTACAAACGCCTCCGGAAAGACAACGAGCCAGGCGCCTCGCCGTGCGGCATCCAGCGTCAGATCGGCGGCTTTTTGGAGCGTGCGTTCCCGGTCGAACAAGATCGATCCGGCCTGCACTACGGCGACGGTTATGCGATTCTCAGCCATGCGAAGTAGCCCTCGACCCCAGTCTGCCACGTACCGGTGCCGGCCTGCGGCCCGGTGGACCGGCGAGGGCGCCTGCCCCACTGCGCCCACCGTCCGCCAGCCTCTTGGTAAAATAGAACTTACCAGCCATCCAAGGAGATCACTTGCCCGATCAGGAAAACCCGCCGCAAGGTCCGCCCGCGCCTCCGCCCGGCCCCCAGATGCCGCTGAGCGGCGGCGACCGGAACCTCGTCCCTATCAATATCGAAGACGAGATGAAGCGGTCCTACCTCGATTACGCCATGAGCGTGATTGTGGGCCGCGCCCTGCCCGACGTCCGCGACGGCCTCAAGCCCGTGCATCGCCGCATTTTGTTCGGCATGCACGAGATGGGCCTCACGCCCAACCGGCCCACGCGCAAGTGCGCCAAGATCATCGGCGAAGTGATGGGCAAGTATCACCCCCACGGCGACGCGCCCATCTACGACGCGCTGGTGCGCATGGCGCAGCCCTTTACCATGCGCTATACGCTGGTGGAAGGCCAGGGAAATTTCGGCTCCGTCGATGGCGACCCGCCCGCGGCCATGCGGTATACCGAAGCCCGCCTGGCCCGCATCACCACGTCGCTGCTGGAGGATATCGACAAGGAAACCGTCGATTTCCGGCCCAACTACGACGAGAGCGAACAGGAGCCCGAGGTGCTGCCCACGCGCGTGCCGAACCTGCTGGTGAATGGTTCGGCCGGCATCGCCGTGGGCATGGCCACCAACATTCCGCCGCACAACCTCACCGAAATCGTCAACGCCACCATCGCGCTGATCCAGAATCCGCAAACGCCGCTCGCCAAGATCCTGGAGATTGTTCAGGGCCCCGATTTCCCGACCGGCGGCTTCATCCTAGGCCGCCAGGGCATCATCGACGCCTTCACCAAAGGCCGCGGCCAGCTCAAAATACGCGCCAAGGCTGCCATCGAGAGCCGCGGCAAGGATCGCGAGCATATCATTGTCACCGAAATCCCCTACCAGGTGAACAAAGCGAGGCTCATCGAGAATGCCGCCGCGCTGGTCAACGAAAAGAAGATCGAAGGCATATCCGAAATCCGCGACGAAAGCGACCGCGACGGCACTC